>DAIDKV010000046.1 GCA_027449865.1 Planctomycetales bacterium | reverse complement strand
CTCCTGATCCGGACGAAGCCGAAGGGGTCGCGAAGATCGCCGGCTGGAGCCCGCTCCTACAAAGTCTCATGTGCATCCGCGTTCCGGATTTGCCCCAGTAGGAGGGGGCTCCAGCTCCCGATCCGGACGAAGCCGAAGGGGTCGCGAAGATCGCCGGCTGGAGCCAGCTCCTACAAAGTCGCATCGGCATCCGCATTCCGGATTTGCCCCAGTAGGAGGGGGCTCCAACGTTCTCCGACTCGCGGGCTCACTTCGGGCCGCGACGGATCGGCCCCGAGCCGGGGAGCGATCGAGCGGCCGGGTCGGTGGGCGGCCGGTCGAGGGAGAGGAACGCAAACAAATCCGCAATCTCGCGCGGAGTAAGTTGCTTTTCGATCCCCTCGGGCATCAGCGAGACCTGGCCCGTTTTCATCTGCTCGATCCGGTCGCGCGGGATGGTCTCGCGACGGCCTCCCTGGGTCCGAAGGACGACCCGATCCGCGCCCGATTCCGCGAGCAGGCCGGTCAGGATCCGGCCGTCGTCGGTCGCGATCGTTGTCGCCTGGTAGCCGGGACCGATCACCAGGCTCGGGTCGAAGACGTTCGAGACAAGCTGATCGAAGTCGTTCCGGCCGTTGGAGGTCAAATCGGGCCCGACGTCCTGACCAGCGCCATGGATCTGGTGGCACTGGGCGCAGAGCTTCTCGAAAACGGCCTTCCCGGCCATCGGATCGCCGGGCGTCCGGCGGATCATCGCCTTCATCTGCCGGACGATCCGATCGCGTCCGGGGTCGCGGTCCTCGCGGATGCTCCCCCAGATCGCCTTGACCCTCGCGGCGATCTCGCGATCCGAGCTTCGCTGCCACTCGCGAAGCTGGTTCACATTCACCGACGAGGCGGGAACCGTCTTCTCGGCGATCGCGGCGAGCAGGGCCTTCGTCCAGGCAGGTCGTCCGGAAAGGACTTCCACGGCCAGCAGCTTCAGGCCCGGATCGAGCTTCGGAAACGATTCCAGCAAGACCTGCGCGATCCTGGGATCGTCGCGCCGGCCGAGGGCTTCCATCACGTCGCCCCGGAAGTCCGAAGAGCTGGCCGAGTCGTCCTCTCGGAGGATGCCGGGCGCGATTGAGAGAAGGGCGTCGTTGGGGTCTCGGTCAAGAACGGCCCGGAAAGCGCGGATGCGGATCTCCTCGCGCGTGGCCCGATCGTCGCGAGGCGATGGGTTCTGGGCGGTGCTTTTCGCAAAATTCAGACCCTCCGGATCGCCGCAGTACGCGAGGAAGACGCGGGAAGCGGACACGTTCTCAGGCGGGAAGTCCTTGAGGAGGATGTTCCGCCGGATCACGGCGGGTAATTCGTCGTGCAACGATTTCTTCAGCCGAGGCGAGAGAGCTCCCCGAGCGAATCGTTCCGTGAGTCGATCGAGCGCCTCCGTGCCCTCGTCGCCCCAGAGGCAGGCTTCGAGCAGCCGGGCGATGAATCGAGCATCCGCCCGGGGCGACGCCAGCAGGCGATCGATGGCCGAGGGCGCCAGCCGCTCGAGGCCGGTGTCGCGACCGCCGGTCTGGTCGAGCCACTGGATGATCTCGGCCTGGCGATCGGCCAGCATCGGATGCAGGCTCGGCCAGACGATCGCGGGGATCAACGGATCGTTCGCACTGTACTGGAGCGCGTCGAGCAGGATCGGGAGTCGATCCTCGCCCCAGACCTTCCGCGCCGCGATGACCACCTGAAGCCGGACGTCGGGGCTCGGGTCGCGGGTCATCTCGGCGAGCCGGGATCGGATCGACGACGAAACGCCGCCCATGTTTCCGGCCGCGCGCACACCCCAGGCGCGGAAGGTGGCGTCGTCGTGCTCCAGCAACTTCGCGTGGAAGCCCGGGTTGAGCGGCCCCGATCCGATCAGCGCCCAGAGTCCCTGCATTCGGGCCTTCCGATCCACCGTCTCGTCCATCACCAGCTTGGCGAGCCGGCCGCGGAGGGCGGGGGTCGCGCGCTCGGTCAGAAGGCGCTGGGCGATCTCGCGATCGTAGACGTTGGCGCTTCCAAGGAGCCGGATCAATGACTCGTCCGACGATCGGGCGAGGTCGAAGCCGGCCCGTCGGGGGGTTTCCTCGTACCGGATCCGATAGAGCCGGCCCTTGAGGCGGTCGATTCCGGCCGGGTCGCGGTTGGCGTCCTGGTAGCAGTGATATTGATCGTACCAGTCGAGAATGTAGAGGCATCCATCCGGACCGGTCTTCTGCGAGACGGGCATGAACCAGGCGTCGTTGGCCTGGAGGAAGTCGGGCGCGGCGGTCGCCTTGTAGGTCGATCGGTTGCGCTCGAGAACATCCACGTTGACCGCGTTGCCGTGGATGTTCCCCATGTAGAGCCGGCCGCGATACTCCTCGGGATAGGCGGGACTGTCGAAGTAGTGAATTCCGCAGTAGGCCGCCTTCTGGTGAAGGTGATCGACAATCGACCCGATGGGGAGCGTGAACGGCGGATACGGGCCGCCCTGCCGGATGTAATACCCCGTTTCGACCAGATGCCAGAGGTGATCGATCACGCAGGCACTCGCGAAGAACGAGCCCTCGGGATCGATCGCGATCCCCCAGGGATTGCTCGTCCCCTCGCACCAGACCTCGAAGACCCGCGTTCTTGGATGGATTCGAAAGATCGCACAGGTGAATTCATAAGTCTGGCCGTTTTTTGAGCGGACCCGGCTGGGATTGAAGACGCCGTTCCAGCCGTAGAGCCAGCCGTCGGGGCCCCAGGTCAGCGAGTTGGGAAGCTCGTGGGTGTCGGATCGCCCGAAGCCCGTGGCGACGACCTCTCGCGTATCGGCGCGGCCGTCGCCGTCGATGTCGCGCAGGAAGAGGATGTCGGGCGAATTGGCGACCCAGACTCCGCCGTGGCCCACGGCGATTCCCGAGGGGATGTTCAGGCCCTCGGCGAAGATGGTGAAGCGGTCGGCCTTGCCGTCGCCATCGGTGTCGTCGATGATTTTGACGCGATCGCGCCCGGGACCGGCCGATCGGCGGGGGTATTCGAGGCTCTCGGTGACCCAGATCCGCCCGCGTTCGTCGAAGGTCATGGCGACGGGGTTGACGAGGTCCGGCTCGGCGGCGACGACCTCGGCGTGGAAGCCGGGCGGGAGGGTCATGGCGCGGGCGGCCTCGGCCGGCGATCGCGGCGGGTTCGGCGCCCGGTCCTGGTTGTGAGGGACGACCGTTCCCGGCTCCTGCGCCTCGGCCAGAATTCCAGGGGCGGCCAGGGCGAAACCGACCGCCACGGCGACGGTCCTCAACCAGGTTTTCCGACGTCTCATCGACGAGCCTCCGGGTCGCGGCCATCGGCACGACCCGGGGCCGCCGGAAAGGTCAGGACATCCAGAACTCGCTCGCTCGATCGCTCAACCGGTCCCGGCTGGTGAGGGGTGGTCGCCCGAGTCGGAAGCACTGGCGGCGGAGGAAGCGCCCTCGGCCGGTATGTCGTCGAGCAACCGCTGCAAGGCGCTCGGCTCGACCGGCTTGACGATGTGGTGGTCGAAGCCCGCCTCGTGTGATCGGCGGCGGTCCTCGTCCTGGCCCCACCCGGTCAGGGCGACCACGGTCGTCCGCTCCAGCCCCGACTCGCGGCGGAGCCGTCGACAGACCTCATAGCCGTCCATCCCCGGCATTCCGATATCGAGCAGTACAAGGTGCGGGCGGAAGTCGGTCGCCTGGCGGAGTGCGGCCGGGCCGTCGTAGGCGACTCGAACCTCCTGTCCGGCCAGCTTCAGTAGCATTCCCAGACTCACGGCGGCGTCTACGTTGTCGTCCACCACCAGCACGCGATGTCGAGTTGAGGCGTGGTTCAAGCGGACGGGCTCCAAAGCGGGCGGGTGTGGTTCCCCGTTGGTCCGAAGATCCGGGGCGATCGGCAAGGGGAGCCGTACGATAAACTCGCTGCCGCGCCCCAGGCCCTCACTGTAAGCTTCCACCGTCCCGCCGTGCAATTCGACCAGCTTCTGGACCAGGGTCAGCCCGATGCCAACCCCTCCCTGCGATCGCTCGAGACGACGAGCCGCCTGAACAAACGGCTCGAAGATCCGCGTCAGCATCTCCGGGGCGATCCCAATCCCATTATCGCGGATACTCAGGACGACTTCACCGTCTCCCCGCCGCAATTCCACCTGAATCTTCCCTCCAGGCTCCGTGTACTTGGCCGCATTGTTGAGCAGATTCACCACCACCTGCTCGAGACGAGTCGGATCTCCCTCAACCGTGATCGGGCCCGGCGGAAGCGTCAGCGCGATCTCATGGCCCCGATCGCGGAGCATCGAGTCAACAGCCTCGACCGATCGCCCGACCAACGCCTCGAAATCGACCGGCTCGATTCGGAGTTCAATCCGGCCGCGGCTGATCCGTGAGACGTCCAGCAGATCGTCGAGCAGCCGTGCCATGTGCGTGACCTGTCGGACCGCCATTTCGAGCGCCTTCGCCGGTGCCTCCGACGAGTGGCCAGACCGTCGCATGACCTCCAGCGCGTTGCGGATCGGGGCCAAGGGATTGCGCAGCTCGTGAGCGAGCATCGCCAGGAAATCATCTTTCTGACGATTCGCGAGCTTGAGCGCCTCCTCCATCTCCATGCGTTCGGTGATATCGGTGTTGGTGCCGAACCATCGAGTGATCCGCCCGTGCTCGTCGTGGATCGGCAGGGCGCGGGAGAGATGCCATCGCATCGCGCCGTCGAGGCGGCGCAGCGGGAACGTGTCCTCCCAGGGCTCGCCAGCCGAGAGCGCCGCGCGGAAACTATCGAGGACGCGAGGCAGGTGATCGGGAGCGTGCAGGATCTGCCATCCCCAGCCCAGTACCTGCTCGGGAGTCGTCCCGCTGTACTCGTACCATCGGCGGTTGTACCAGAAGATGGTCCCATCGGGCCGGGCCATCCAGGCAAGCTGCGGGATGGAATCGGCCAGGGTCCGGAACTTCTCCTCGCTCTCCAGCAGGTCGCGTTCGGCCCGCCGACGCTCCTGCATCTCGATCCGAAGCGCGGTGTTGGCCCGCTCGAGCTCGGCGGTTCGCTCGGCGACTCGACGTTCCAGCTCCTCGGGCGTTCGCATGGCCAGGGCCTTCGGCATCACCGGGATCAGCGCCAGAACCGTCGCCCAGGAGACGACCGCCGTGAAGAGCTTCACCGCGCCCGCCAGGCGATAGGCCGGCCACCAGAAGATGATCGCCTCCATCAGGTGGGTCGAGCCGCAGGCCAGGATGAAGGCTCCGAATAGCCAGAAAATCCCGCGAAATGGCAGGTCTTTCCGCCGGGTGACGAAGTAACCCAGCACAAAGGGAATCGCGACATAGGCCGACCAGACCCCGAGATCCGAGGCTATATGCAACCAGCCGAGCGCATCGGACCAGTTTCCGCATCGCCAGCGCGGCGGGAAGCCGGAAGTGTCGAAGAGCTGGGTCAAGAACTCCGCCATCGGGACGACTCCGGCTTCCTGGGACGCCTCGCTCGCGTCTTGCCGTCGGGCTCTCCAGGGGGTTTCCCCGGATCAAAGGATCGGCCAGAATGGCGTCGAGCCAGATGGCGGATATTACGGTTTTGGATGGTCTCGCTCGCGAGGATTTTTCAGAATGCCCGAAACCCTTTGGCGAGCTTCACTGGTTCTGGCGCTCTACAGGAATCGCCATGTGGCCCACGCCCGGTACTTCCAGCTTGCCACGACCCGCCCGGATGGCCGGCCAGCCAATCGAACGGTTGTCTTCCGTGGCTTTCTTGGTGAAACGGATTCTTTTATCGTAGTCACTAACCTCCACAGTGCCAAGGTCGCGGAGTTGCAATCGAGCCCGTGGGCCGGGGTCTGCTGGTACTTCCCCATGAGCCGCGAGCAATTCCGGATCTCGGCCCGCGGCTCGATCATCGACGGTCACACGAATGACGCGGCGAACGCCCTCGCCCGTCGCGAGACCTGGCGCGGGCTGGTCGAATCCACCCAGCGCAGCTTTACCTGGCCCGAGCCCGGATCGCTCCGCGACTCGTCCCAGCCCTTCATCGAGAGCGAGACCGACCCCGAGAATCCGCCAGCGAACTTCGGACTCGTCGTCCTCCACCCGGTCGAGGTCGACCACCTGGAGCTTGACGGCAATCCTCAGAATCGCTGGGCGTATCGGCTCGACGAATCCGGGCGGTGGCAGGGCCGTGAGGTTCACCCCTGAGCCCGACAGGAAGGCTGCGCTTAGCAGAAGTCGTCCACGGTGGGCTTGATGACCAGCTCCGGAACGTGCGCCCTGGGGTTCAGCTCGACCAGGAACCGGACCGCCGCCGCGACGTCCTCCGGCTGAAGGATCACCGACCGTCGATCGGCTCCGACCGGGACCGGCCTCGCGTCGAGGATCGGCGTCTCGACCTCGCCCGGGTAGATCACCGACGACCGAATCCCCCGCGTCCCTTCCTCGCGACCCAGGCAGATCCCAAGCGCGGCCTGACCAAACTTCGAGGCCGAATAGCCTGCCCCGCCCAGCGTGCTCGCCCGGAGCCCAGAGACCGAGCAAATCTGGATCACCAGCCCGTTCTTTTGCAGCCGCATCGAGGGAAGCACCGCGTGGACCAGGTTGTACGAACCGGTCAGGTTGGTCGCGATCATCCGGTCCCAGTCGGCCGGGTCCAGCGTTTCAAGGCTCCGGTTCTTCACGTTCGTTCCCGCGTTGCAGACCAGCACGTCGATCTCGCCAAAGGCGCTTCGAACCTGGTCCACGACACCCTGAACCGCGAACCGGTCGCCGATGTCGCAGGTCGCCACGAATGCCGTGTCGCGACCACGATCCAGCCCCGCTCGCGCCCGCTCCAGCTTCTCGCGATCCCGCCCGATCATCGCCACCCGAAGGCCAATCCCCGCCAGCTCGGCCGCGATCGCTCGGCCGATCCCGCTCCCCGCACCCGTGACCAGTGCCGTCTTCAAAGTCGCGGCCAAGGCTGTCTCCTCCCTGCGCAAGCAAGGAACCTATCGTGGATGTCAAGATCTGACGTCGGACTCCCTATTCTAAACGCTCCGTCCAATTGTGCGAGCCGACCTGAGTCACCAAGGGGGGTTGACTCGCCAACAAACGGGCGAGTAGAAGCAATCGCGGGAGAATGACCGAAGGGAGGGGATCGCAGGCATGTTGACCACGACGCTCGGCCGGACGGGGCTGAAGGTTTCCCGGATCGGGCTGGGCCTGGCGGCGATCGGGCGGCCCGGATACATCAACATCGGACACGCCGGCGACCTGGCGCGGGATTACACCGTGGAAGTGATGGAAACCCGGGCCCACACGCTGCTGGATGCCGCCTGGGCCGCGGGCGTCCGCTACTTCGACGCGGCTCGGTCGTACGGAAGAGCCGAGGAGTTCCTCGCCCACTGGCTCTCCGCCCGTGGGATCGACCCGGCCGAGATCGTCGTCGGCTCGAAGTGGGGCTACGTTTACACCGCCGATTGGCGGACCGACGCCGAGAAGCACGAGGTGAAGGATCATTCCCAGGCCAATCTCCTCCGGCAGGTGGCCGAGAGCCGCGGTCTGCTCGGCGATCAACTCGACCTCTACCAGATCCACTCCGCAACGCTCGAAAGCGGCGTTCTGGAGGATCCGGCCGTCCTGGGCGAACTGGCCCGTTTGAAAAACGACGGGCTGCACATCGGCCTCTCGCTCTCGGGACCACGCCAGGCCGAGGCCCTCCGCCGGGCAATGGAAATTCGGATCGAGACGGGCCGGCTCTTTGACGTCGTCCAGGCGACCTGGAACCTGCTGGAGCCCTCCGCCGGGCCAGCGCTCGCCGAGGCCCACTCGCTCGGGCTCGGCGTGATCGTCAAGGAAGCAATGGCCAACGGCCGGCTCTCGCCGCGCAACGACGACCCCGATTTCGCCGGACGCCGGAAGACCCTCGCGGCCGAGGCCGACCGTCTTGGGACCACTCTCGACAGCCTAGCGCTCGCCGCGGCACTGGCTCGCCCCTGGGCCGATGTCGTTCTCAGCGGCGCGGCGGCCGGCGACCATCTGCACTCCAACCTCGCCGCGATCTCCGTCGCCTGGGACGCCCAGGCCGATGGCCGGCTCGACGTGATCGCCGAATCGCCCGCGGATTACTGGGGATTTCGCTCGCGGCTTCCCTGGAACTGATCGCCCGAACGCGCGTCTCCACTCGATCTCGCCCCTTGTCGATCGACCAGCCGGCCCGTACGCTATGGATTTGCCGGTCCCGACTTCGGATGGAACAGGACGGCGACTTGCCCTTCAGGAATCGACTCATGCGTCAGCGACGGCCGCACCGCCCCGGGTCTCTCCTCTTTTTTCTCGTCGCCGGTCTGATCCTGCTCGCAGGCGTCGACGCCCGCGCCCAGGCCCTGAAGAAGGGTCAACGGCTCGCCGATTACTTCGGCTTCCAGCCGTTGGAGATCTACAAGCTCGAACACCGGATCGCCAATCTGACTCTCCGCGACCTCGACGGCGACCATGTTCAGGACATAGCCGTCAGCAACAACGCCCGATCGCGGATCGAGCTGTTCCTCAGCACGAAGAAGACCAACGAGGACGACGCCAACCGCCCTTTCCGCAAGGATCCCAACGACCTGAGCTACGACCGAAGGATGCGGCAGGTGCCCATCCCGGTCAACAAGGAAATTGTGAGCCTCGACTCGGGCGACTTCAACAACGACGGGAAGCCCGACCTGGTCTTCTACGGAACGCCGGCCGAGATCCACATCCTGTTCAATGAAGGCGAGGGCCGGTTCGGAAACGTCAAGAAGATCACCTCGGGCGAGGGGGTCGAGCGGGCCAGCGCGCTTTCCGTCGGCGACCTCGACCAGGACGGCCGCGACGATATCGTCCTGCTTTCCGACCACGAACTCTCGTTCATTTACCAGAAGTCGCCCGGCGTTCTCTCGGAGCCCGAGCGTGTCCCGCACACGGCCGAGAACCCCTGGCTGGTCCGCGTCCTCGACCTCGACGGCGACGGAGCCAGGGACCTGGTGATCGCCGGATCGGCCGGCGACCAGCCGATCCATATTCGTTTCGCGACCCCTGACAGGAAGCTCGGCCCCGAGCAGCGGTTCGCCGTGGAGATGTTCCGCGCCATCGCCTTTGGCGCCGTGGACAACCGGCCCGGTTCCGAGATCCTGACGATCGAGAATCAGTCGGGCCGGGCCCGGATTCTCTCGCTCGATCCCTCGGCCAACGACGAGGCGGACAAACGAGGCCGCCTCGTGTATTTCGGCCTGCCGCAGGGCGCGGAGCGAGGCCGATCACTGGCCCTGGGCGACCTCGACGGCGACGGCCGGCAAGACATCGTCGTGACCGACCCGGCCAACGCCCAGACCTGGGCCTATCTGCAATCGGGCCAGTCCGGCCTTGGGGCCGGGCTCAGCTTCCCGAGCCTGGTTGGCGCCCAGTCCGTACACGTCGCCGATCTCGACGGCGACCGGAAGGACGAGGTCTACGTCCTCTCCGACAAGGAAAAGCAGATCGGCCGGAGCGTTTTCGTGAAGGGAAGGCTGACCTTCCCATCCCCGCTGCCCGCCTCGGGCGAGCCGGTCGGGATGGACCTGGCCGACCTCAACGGCGACAAATCCCCCGAGATCCTCTACGTCTCCCGAACGCGCCCGAAGCCCGGCTCCGAGGTCTACGAACTGCGGGCCCTCGCCCGCGGTTCGGACGGAACGTTTCATCCGTTCAAGTGGGGCCAATTGGTATCGGTGGCGCTCCCGTCGATCAAATCGGCCCCGGCGGCGATCGAGTCGCTGGACTTCAACGCCGATGGCCTTCCCGACCTGATGATCTTCAATGAGTATGGAACGCCTCAGATTCTGATCGGCCGGAAGGGTGAAGCGCCCGCCCCGCTCGCCGGCGGGCTTGGACCACTCACCGGAGCCTCGCCGACGTCGATCAGCGAGATGAACCTCGACGGTCCCGCGCTCTTCGTCGCGCAGAACTCCTTCGCCCGCCGGATTGCCCTGGATCCGAAGGGAAATTGGCTGATCAAGGATCAGTACAACTCGGGCCGCAACGGCGCCACGATCCAGGGAGCCGCCGCGATTGATACCGACGGCGATGGAGTCCGTGAGATCGTCTTGCTCGACCGATCGAGCAAGTCGCTCCTTTTCCTCTCGAAGAAGGACGGCGTTTACCGTCCCGACGGAACCCTTTCGATCGGCCCGATCAACTTCCAGGGACTGCACGTCGCCGATCTCAACGGCGACGGCCGCGACGACCTTTTGATCGCGGGAAGCGACCGCTTCGCCGTTCTTCAGACCGGCCAGAAGGGGCTTCGACTCAAGACCATCGCCAGCTACGAGTCGAAGCGGAACGAGGCCCGGCTCTCCGACCTCGCCGCGGGCGACGTGAACGGCGACGGCGTCACGGATGTGGTGTTTGTCGATATCGGCGAGCAGTCGATGGAGATCGCCTCGTTCGCCGGCGACAAGGATCTCATCCCCGCGACCCACTTCCGCGTCTTCGAGCGCAAGACCTTCCGGAACATGGGCGACATGATCGAGCCCCGCGACCTTGCCCTCGGAGACGTCAACGGCGATGGCCGAACCGACATCGTGATCATCGTTCACGATCGGGTGATCGTCTACCGGCAAGACCCGGGCCCGGCCATCGGCGACAAGAAACCGGTCGCCTCGGCCAGTGCCCGAAAGTGATCGGAATCGTGGAGCCCCGCCGGTGTCGTCCGACCTCTTGCACGATCCCGAGTTCGACGGGCCGGCCATGAAGCCGCGCGGGGCCTGGAAATGGCGAATCGCGAAAATCCTGTTGATCGCGGCGACCCCCATCGTGCTGTTCCGGCTCTCGACCTCCGCCTACGACGCGGCACGAGACGCCGCTCGTCGGGCCCGGTGCAGGAACAATCTCAAGCAGATCGCCCAGGCTCTGTCTCAATACGCGGAAACCTACGGGGCCCTGCCGCCGGCCCATACTGTCGACGCGAGCGGCCGGCCATTGCATAGCTGGCGAACGCTGATCTTGCCCTTCCTGGAGCCGTCGGCA
Organism: Planctomycetales bacterium; assembly: GCA_027449865.1. Classification (GTDB taxonomy): domain Bacteria; phylum Planctomycetota; class Planctomycetia; order Isosphaerales; family Isosphaeraceae; genus JAKAUH01. The sequence continues at coordinate 77,152 of DAIDKV010000046.1, read as the reverse complement.
CTCTACAAGACGATAGACCTCTCGAAGCCCTGGATCGATCCGGTCAACGCCCAGGCCCTCGCTGAGATGCCACCCGTGTACCGATGCCTGATGGTCAGCAGGCCCACCGACGCGACGCCCTTCCTGGCGATCGTCGGCCCGGAAGCCTGCTTTCTCCCCGACCGGCCCCGGCCGAAGTCCGAAATCACCGACGACCCCAGGTTTACCATTAGCCTGATCGAGGTCGACGACGAGCATGCCGTCCCCTGGATGGCCCCCGTCGATACGGACGGCACCGCACTGATGACGATCGGGCCGTCCTCGAACTCGCACCACCCCGGCGGTGCCAATGTCGCCTTTGCCGACGGCAACGCGTATTTCCTACCGGCGAAGACGTCCCCCATCATCCGTCAGAAGCTCCTGACGATTGCCGGCGGCGAATCCATCCACGGCGCTGAGTTTTGATTCTCGCGTCCCTTGATGGTACTGGGTGACCACATCTGTAGTGTCGTCGTCGAGCTTCGGCCTACCGTCGGCTTCAGCTTCGTCCAGGCCGTTGCAAGAGGCCCTTCGCGATCGGCCAGACCGACCAGGATCACCCGAGCCCGCGAGTCAGGCGGGCGACCACCCCTCGGCGATCGTCGGGCCGGAGGGCTCGACGCGCGCGGCCATGAGCGCGTCGTGAACCACCGATTCGAGCACGTTAATATAATCGAGGAACCGCTTCCGGCCCTCCTCGGTGATTCGGCAGACGGTGAGCGGCCGGTTGCGGAGGAGTCCTTTCTCGATCTCGACGAACCCGGAGTCGTGCAGGACCTGTAGATGCCGGCTGAGGTTGCCATCGGTGAGGTGGCAAAGTTCCTTCAGCTCGGCGAAGGCGATCCCGCGCGGGCGGGAGACGAGCGACGTCATGATTCCGAGCCGGGCCTTCTCGTGGAAGACACGCTCCAGCCCGTCGTAGGCGAACCGGCCGGGGGCGGTCCCCGTCGTCCCGTCGTCAATCGGCGGCATGGTCGCGCTCCAGGGTGGCATACAGCACAGCCGCCGCCAGAAACTGGCCGACGCTGAACGGGATCGCCATCGTCCAGGGCGAGAGCGCCCACGACCCTCGCCCGATCGATAGCACCGTCAGTCCAGAAACCAGGTAAAAACCCGCGACCCAGAACGTCGGCCTCGGCAAGAGCCGGCACGAAGCAAAGATCCCCAGGCTGTATACAATCTGCCAGAGCCCGGGAAGCATCCACGATCCCTCGGGCGCCGACCTTACCATCACCACCGTCAACAACGCCCCGGCCGCCAGGCTCGGAAAAAACTGTCCGAGCGCCAGCCGGGTCAGCTCGCGTGAAATCGTCGGGTCCGACCCCCGCGACCGGACCGCCATCTCCACCCCGGCCGCCACCAGACTCACCGCCGCCGCGGCCGCCCAGAGCGCTGCATAACTCCCGACCGCCGCCATCGGGTCCGGAATCGCCGCAGCCTGCAACACCCCCGCCACCACCGCAACGGCCGCCGAGAATGCCATCGGCATCGCTCGGTAGCCCCGAAAGACCTCCGTCCGCGCCAGTTGGCTCCGGATCTCGGTGATCTGTGTCAGCGCCTCGCGCAATTCCATCGCGGACGATCCTCCGCAACCCGCAATCCTCCCGCGAAACTTACCGCTTCTCTTCTGGCTTTACAACGTAAAGCCACGATCGAGGCACGTCAAGTGAAGGGGATTCGGGAGTATCGAATCGCCGGGATTTCGGTTAGAATCATCGACCTTGCGGGCGACTCCTCGACCGCCGCCGCAATGGTGAGGCGCAGGGGAGGGTCCGGGACGTCCGCCCTTCGTCGACGTCCCGGGGCGTCCGCCGACGACCGGATACGATCCGCCATGGGATACATTGAGGTCCTGCTGATCGCCGGCGCGACCGCGGTCCCCACGGCGCCCGCCCATCCTCCTGTCATGGGATACCTGGAAGTTCTGCTGATCGCCGGGCTCATCCTGATCAACGGGTATTTCGTCACCGTCGAATTCGCGCTGGTGAAGGTCCGGGCCACACAGATCGACCAGCTTGCCGAGCAGGGAAGCTGGGCGGCGAAGCTCACCAGCCAGGCTCTCGACCGGCTGGACTTCTACCTGTCGGCCTCTCAGATCGGGATCACGATGGCGAGCCTGGCTCTGGGCGGAGCCATGCACGACTGGGTCGAGCCGACGGTAAAATCGGGGTTCGAGGCGCTTCACATTCCCTCGCCCCAGATCGGAATCTCGGGCGTTTCGACGGGACTGGTCCCGCTGGTCTCGCTCTCGCTGGTGACCTTCCTGCACATGGCGCTCGGCGAGCAGGCGCCCAAGACGCTCGCGATCCGGGAGCCGAGGCTCCTGGCACTGATCACCGCGCCGCCGCTGGTCATCCTCTCCTACATCTTCTCGCCCGTCATCTGGCTGCTGAACCGCGCGAGCAACCTCACGCTCTGGGCGCTGAGACTGGGCGGCGATAGCACCTCGGAGGTGGCTCACTCGGAAGAAGAACTCCGGCTGATCGTCGCCGAGAGCGTGGCCGGCGGCCACCTCTCGCGCAACGAACGGATGATGATCGAGAACGTCCTCAATCTCGAAGAAAAGACGGCGCGTCGAGTGATGGTTCCCCGGCCCGACATCGTCTATTTGAGCCTCTCCCGGCCGATGGAGGAGAACCTCCGGATCGCCCGCCAGGCCGGCCACACCCGATTCCCGCTCTGCGAGGACGACCTGACCTCGGTCGTCGGGATGATCCACGTGAAGGACATCTTCCGATCGGGCTCCTACCAGCACGGGCGGGTCGATTTGCGGCAGCTCGCGCGGAAGGTCCCTTTCCTGCCGGTGATGCTCCGTCTCGACCAGTTGCTGATGGAATTCCAGCGCAACCGGGTCCACCTGGCGATGCTCCTGGACGAATACGGGAGCGTGGTCGGGATGGCGACTCTGGAAAATGTTCTGGAGGAGTTGGTCGGGCCGATCCAGGACGAGTTCGACCGCGAGACGCCCCAGATCACGCCGGTCGGCGACGATGCCTACGAGGTTGATGCCTCCTGCCCGCTGGACGTGATGGCCGAGACGTGCGGGATGGAGTTACCCGAAACCGACGCCGAAACCGCGGGCGGCCTGGTGCTCGACTTGCTGGGCCGGCTGGCTCGCCCGGGGGATTCGGTCGAGGTCGATGGCCATCGCCTGGTCGTCCTGCGCGCCGACCCGACGCGAATCCGACGCATCCGGATCGAATCAACCGCTCCACCCGAGGTCCCCTCCCGTTCCAGTGACGATGCCAGCCGTCCGGCTGACGAACAGGACGAGGATTGAGAGACCGGAAGAGCCCTGGCCTCGCGCCCTCGGAACGCGAACGAGCCTATGACGCCAGTGAGCATAAAGCTCAAGAAGGTCAGGGATTTCAGTCTGTCCCTGTCGACAGGTTCAGTCTGAAAAGTTTGCCTACTTCATTGCCGCCGAGATAGGATGGAAATAGCAAGGGTTCCCTTCACCTCCGTATGTGTTGGCATAACAAGGTCGAGCCAGCCATTGAGGGCAAAAGACAATGCCGATCACCAGGTCATCCAGGCAAGATAATGCGAAGAAAGCGAATCTACCTGGGCCCCAGACCGTTCCACGCGCGTATGCCGGCCAATGGATTGGATGGTCGGCGGATGGTCGGCGGATCATTTCCGTTGGGGAAAGTTTTGAGGAATGCGAGCAGGCCGCCATTCAGGCCGGATTCTCGGCGGATCAGGTAGCCATCGAACGCGTTCCAGAGACTCGCGAACGTGTATCAGGATCGACACTGTGAGATTTGATTATGCCGAGCGAGAGGGTCGATCCCTTGCCCTGGGAGACGGGACTCCAGGTCATTCATGAGCCAATCATCCCGATCCGGTTCATCGGACCAGAACGGACCTATATTATCCGAGGACTTCTCGACACAGGGGCGTCGATGACCCTCCTGCCGAGATCCTACCTCACGAAACTCGGCCTGCGCCCGGGCGATCGGTCAAAATTCCGGACAGCATCCGGCCAACATGATGTCTGGCTGGGAGCACTTGATCTAGAGCTGCGCTCGGGAAGGGCCAGCTATCGGTGGTCGGCAAGGGTAGGCTTCATCCCCAGGGTGGATAATCTTGCACGACTCGGGCATCTGGGGTTTCTCGACCACTTCTCCGTAACGTTTGACGGATTAAGAAAGAGGGTCACCATTCGGCCGAACGGAACCTTCCCCCCAGCTCAGATCCGAGATGAATGAGACATCCGGTTCCATCGCGCCTCCTCGACAATCCGCCGGCATTCGTCGTCATCAGGAGGCTTGCGATCGTCACGAAGCAGTCCAAGAACTTTTTCGACCGGCCAGCCGCGCCTTGATTCGTCAACGATTGGGATAACTGGGGGTCGGTCCTCGGTTGTCCGAGCGAGCGTATCCAGGATCCAGCGTGCCATCGTGAGGCGACGGGGCGCGGACCAACCGCGGATGCGATCGAGGAGGTCGACCATTTCCTGGGCCTCGGCGGCGCTCATGGTTCGATGCCCCTTCGATTGAGGGAGAGCCGGCCGCGGTCACCCGCGGCCGGCTGGAATCCTCGGGCGGAGACTTAACCCTGCTTCGCCAGTGAGGCCGGGCCGTCGGGAACGTCATCCGACTTGTAGTCGAACCACTTCGGATCGAACTCGACCCGGCGGTTCTGACGCATGGCGATGTTGCTCGAAAGCGCGATGATCGCGTCGGCCATCGCGACCTCACCGCGGCAGCGGGGGCGATGCTCCTCGTCGCCGTGGTAGTCCTGCTTGTTGCCGTGGCGGACACAGTACGCGAAGTGCTCGAGCTCCTCGCGATACCCTCGCGACGGGTCGGCGGTCGCCAGGCTCCCGAGCGCCGTCGCGGCGGCCGGACCCCCGGTGCTCGGGCTCGTCTCCAGCACCGGCTTCTTGCCCGACTTCTCCACCGTCACCGCGGTCGTCCGCGAGTAAAGCGGGTTGCCCGCCTCCTTGTACAGCAAAATCTCCTTCTCCTGGCTGACAACCATCGTCCCCTTCGACCCCATCACCATCTCGCCGTAGCCGTCGAACGAGTTGGTGTTGATCGAGGAGTACGTCACGATCACCCGGTCCTTCTCGGTCTTGCCCGGGAACTCGAAGATCGTGAAGACATGGTCGTCAACCTGCCGGCCGTCGGTGTAGAAATACGTCCCACCCACGCCCGTGACGGCGATCGGGTGCTTCTTCCCGAGGAAGATCGAGCAGGCATCGAGCTGGTGGCTCCCCAGCTCGGCCATCAGACCGGCGCCGGTCTTGTTGTAGAGCCGCCAGTTGATGAGCTGGTCAATGCTGTCGTAGCCGTACTTCTTGTAATCGATGTTCCGGTCCTTGTCCGGATGAATCCGCTTCCAGCTATCGCGGTAAACGATGTTCCCCTTCTCGTCGTGGGCGATCTCGGGGAGACCCGTCTTCGGGTCGATGATCGGGTTGCCGTCCTTGTCCTTGGCAACCATCGGCGTCGCGTTGTTGCGGTGCCAGAGAGCCCGGATGTGGCGGATGTCGCCCAGCACGTCGTTCTGGACCAGATAATTCGCGTTGTCGTAGAGCACCGAATAATGCCGCTGATGGCCAACGGCCAGCAGCCGGTTCGCCTCGTGAGCGGCCCGGCACATCTGCTTGCACTCGGTGATCGAATGGGCCATCAGCTTTTCGGTGAAAACATGCTTGCCCTTCTTCAACGCCTCGATCGCGACCGGGGCGTGAAGCCAGAGCGGCAGCGCGATGACGATCATCTCGACTTCATGATCGTCGAGCATCGCCTCCTTCGAATCATACTTCGTCAGCTTCTTGACATCGCCCGGGGTGTAATCAGGGTGGTTGGAGAATTCCTTGACCGCTCGCTCTTGCTGAGACGGGCGGATGTCGCAGAAGCCGATGAAGTCGATGTAGGCCCGGTTATGCGACCGGATCATCGCCTGGCATCCCTCGTCGCCAGTGCCGATGATCGCCGCCTTCACCGGCTTCGCGTTCATCTCCTTGTAGCCGAAGTAAAAGGCGCCGAGGGCGGGGGTGGCCGCCGCCGCCTTGAGCAGGTCGCGCCGGGAGAGTCCCAGCGCCCGGTCGGCGTTCTCGCGGCCCATCGTCCGCTGCTCGGGCGTCAGAGGCAGGTTGGTCATCGCGCCGCTCCTTGAGATCGGAAGGGTTCTGGTGTGGATGATTTGTCGAAGGGAATCGTGAATTTAGCCAAGCTCGATGGGGTCGCGGGATGGCTCCTCGCGCCGGGGCACGACGACGACCGGACCGGCCGGGGCAGGGGGCGCCTCGGAAGCGGGTGCGTATCGAGCCTCGCGTGCGGCGAGCCGGCGTCGGCGACGGGCCCCGAAGAACAGGGCATCCAGGCCGATCCAGTGGCCGGTCGGCGTGGTCGCGAGGACCAGGCAGGCGATCAGTTCGATCAGGTTCTTGCTGACGATGAGGTAATGTCCCTCGGCCTTCGGATTGGGAGGCAGACCGGGCCAGGGGGGCATCGACAGGTAAATCATCGCCAGGAACGCGGCGCCGCCCAGGGCGGAGAGCGGCGTGAGGAACCCGAGGATCAGGCAGCCACCGATCGCGATCAGGGCGTAGGTCGTGGTGAGGTTGATCCAGTCGAGGCGGTTCCAGGGTCGGGCCGCCTCGGCCGCCTCAACCGCGTCGCGCTGGGTCGAGGCGAGACGCTGGGGCGCGATCCGGGAGAGGAGCGGGTCGCGGCTGGCCTCGACCTGCTCGGGAGTCGCCAGGTTGGCGACCGAATCGCGGAGTTCCTTGTTCCGGTCGGCGAGGGGGCCGATGAGTGACTTCCGGTCGGCGTCGAGCGACCTTCGCGCTTCCCAGGCGCGCTCGCGCTCGAAGGAGAGCGCGGTCGGGTCGTGCTCGACGGTTTCGACCTGATCCAGGTCGTGCAGGTACTTGGCCCGCTTCTCCTGGTTCTCCATGTCGCTGAACCACGAGTCGGCCCAGCGCTCGGATTCGTCGAGCTTTTTCGCGGCAGTGGCTCGCTGGTCATCCGAATAGCGGAAGTAATCGGCGATGGCATTCACGTCGGAGCGCCACGATTCCTTCAGTTTCGAGAGGTCGAGTGCGTCGCGGCCGTCGACGTCGGGTAGCATCTCGCGGAAGTGCGAGGCGAGCGGACCGTTGGCGTTCCGCAGGTAGATTTCAGCCGAGAACGTCCCTTTTTGATGGAGGGTCGACTCGTACTTCTCGCACCCCTCGTAGAGGAAATGCCAGCCGATCGCGATCCGGAGCAGGATCAGGAACGCGGCCGCCAGGAAGCCGGGATAGTATCGTCTCATGGCGATGCGAGGAGGCTCCAAAATGGGGAGGATATCGAAGGCCGTCGTGGCGGGTCGATCGTGCGGGGCCGGTCGCACGATCGAGCGGGCGGGGGTCTTCTCGTCCGGGGCATTTCCGCCACGCACATCCTATCTTAACGCCTGGCCCTCCGCCAAGAAATCGTATTCCCCGAGACCAAGAACGGACAGTTTCGACGAGGGCTCCCCGGGGTTCCGTTCCACGAAGACCGCTCCGATTCCGGGGTGAGCCTCGATGTAGGCGGCCGACTCGATCGGTCCGAGCAGGTAGAACGCGGTCGAGAGGGCGTCGGCGATCGCGGCCGAGGGAGCGAGAACGGTCACGCTCGCCGGGCCGTCGGCGGGTTCGCCGGTCCGAGGATCGAGGATGTGCCCGTAGGCTCTTCCCTCCGCGACGAACGACTGAAAGGCCGCGCCCGAAGTTCCAAGCGCCCGGTTGCGGAGGAAAAAGGTGCCGAGGGGTGCCTCGGGCTGAAACGGATTGTAGAGGGTGATCTCCCAGCGACCGCCGGGCCGACCGGGCGGGGAACCGATCGCCGAGACGCTCGACCGGCCGCCGTGGACCAGACCCGAAGTCGGCCAGGGATACGCCCGGATCAGGTCGGCAACCCGATCGATCGCGTACCCCTTGCCGATGCTTCCCAGATTGATCCGGACCCCCTCGCGATCGAAGGCGATGGTCCCTTGCTCGGGATCGAGTCGCAGGTGATGCCATCCGGTCCGCTCGCGAGCGGCGGCGAGCACCTCCGGCTCGGGAACGCGCTTCGGGCCGCGAACGAAGCCCCAGGCTTCCGAGAGCGCCCCCGAGGTGACGTCGTACGCGCCGCCGGTCTCCCGGCTGATCGCGACCGCCTGTTCCAGCAGTCGCAGGAGTTTGGGCTCCACCGCGACCGGTTCGAGGTGCGCCCTTGCGTTCAGCCGGCTCACCTCGGAGTCGTCCCGATAGACGGTCATCTGGAGTTCGAGGTCGTCGATGATGTCGAGCGAGCGGCAGGCCAGATCCACCGCTCCAGGAATCCCAGCCGGAATTCGGACCTCGAACGAGGTCCCCATCGCCGGTCGCTGAGCGCGAACCAGGTCCATCGCGCCGATCGCGCCGGGAGTTGTCTCGGACGGGGTGCGCCGGAGGCGAAGCAGGTCGCGGCGATTGACGCCAGCAGGCGGCCGTTTCACGAGAATCTCCGATCGGTCCGGCGGACGAGTCGCGCCATCCTCGAAGTATATCTCAATCCCCGTCACCGAGAAGAGGCAAGTGGCGTGATCGTGACCTAGACTAACCTGGGAGGACGATCGGCTCTTGCGGAGCGCTCTCATGCTCGGCCCGGCGAATCCGCGTCGAAGATGGTTCGCGACCGTCCGGGAAGCACTGGCTCCTGGACCGGCCGACCTGGTCTTCGGCCTGGTTTTGCTGCTGGTGCTCAGCGGCGGGCGGCATGGGCTTTTCGCCGATCCGGGAACGCCGTGGCACTACCGACTCGGGCGCGAGATCCTCGCCAGCGGGACCGTCCCCCGCTGTGACACATTCACGTATACGAGGGCCGGGGCCGATTGGGTCGATCAGTCGTGGGGATTTGACGCGCTGCTGGCGTTGATCGTCGGCGGATGGGGATGGCCGGGTGTGCTCGCGCTCTCCGCGCTCGGTCTGGCGGCACTCTACGCGGCGATGGCCCGCGACCTTCTCCGAGCCGGCGCCTCGCCGCCCGCGGCCATCGTCTCGACGGTTCTCGCGATGGCGATCGGGTCGATCCATTTCCTCGCACGCCCCCACCTTTTCACGCTCGGGCTCGTTTACCTGACGTTCCGAGCCTGTCGTCGGCAGCACGATCAGGGAGGGCGGGCCGTCTTTCTGGTCCCGATTTACACGGCGATCCTGGCCAATCTGCATGGCGGGTTCGTCATCCTTCCGATGGTCGTCGCGACGTCCGCGATGGGCCACGCAATCGCGGGCCCCTGGAATCCCGGGCGACGCGTCGAGGTCGCGAAGTTCGCCGCCTCGGCCATCCTCTCGATGCTCGCCGCGCTGGCGAATCCCTACGGAACCGAGCTTTATGTCCACGTGGCCGACCTTCTTCTTTCGAGCGGCGTGACCGGCCTGATCATCGAGTATCAGCCGCCCGCGTTCGGCAAGCCGGAGGCCCAGTTTCTCGAATGGGTCGTGCTCGGCCTGATCGCGCTGCCGGTGATCTCGACCCGGCGAATGGACCGATACCAGCTCGCTCATGTCCTGGTCTGGCTGCACCTGGCACTGACCACGATCCGAAATGCCCCGATCTTCGCGATGGCCGCGGCGCCGGCCCTGGCGACGATGATCGACGGCCTTCCGCTCTCCGACTCGCTCCGCCGTCCCTGGCGAACGTCCCGGCTCGGATGGATCTGGCCGACGCTCGCCTCCGTTGGACTCCTCCTCATCGTCGGATGGGGCCGGCTCCCGGGCGGGTTCGATCCGGTCCGATGGCCGCTTTCGGCGATGGCGGCCCTCGATCGCCAGCCGACATCGGCCCGACTCTTCCACGAACAGGACTGGGGCGGCCTGATTGAGTCGGAGTCACTCCCGGTCCGGAGAGCCTACCTCGACGACCGTTTCGAGCTTTTCGGCAAGGAATGCATTGTCGAATACGTGGACGCTCTCGGAGGAGGACCGGCCTGGGATCGCCTTCGCGATCGCGAGGGGATTGACCTCGTCTGGATCCGTCCCGAGCGGGGCCTCGCGAAGCGGATGCTCCGCGAGCCGGGATGGTCCGTCGTGCATCGAGACAACGTCTCGATTCTCTTCCGTCGCGCGCACGGGGGCGGCCTGGCCTCTCGATGAGGCGGGATCACTCGGTCCCGGAGGGCGCCGGTGCCTGGCCCACGAGGCGGAATCGGAAATCGCAGAACGAGGCGCCGCCCATGATTGTCTGCGTCCGGGTGAGCTCAATCTCAGGATTGAACCCCTCGGCAAGGGCGAAATCGCGCTGACAGGAGAGGCTGGCACCAAGGTCCGCGAGACCGAACGCCTGATACATCTCGGCATACCGGCAACGTGTCACGTTGAAGGAAAGCCGATCCGGCGACTGCTCGATGACCTGAATTTCGAGCGCGCCACCCTCTCGCCAGCGGTCGAGCGACTGAGCGAACGCCGAGAGCGAGACCTCGCCAAGCGTCCGCGCCAGCTCGGCCCCGCTCTCGCGGGCAAGGTCGCGGATCACGCCCGCGACGACCTGAAGCGCCCGATCGTGGCCGACCTCCTCGGCGAACGCGCGAAGGATTGGCCCTACAATTCGAGCCTCAATCTCGCGCTGCTGAAGGAGCGGCAGCCGGATCTTCTCGGCGTCCATCAGACATCCTCCTCGATTCTCTGTCCGGAAAAAAGCATCGAAAGACAAGGTGTTGAGCAACTGAAAGAGTTTGTGTGTGATTCAATCAGGGCCGCCGACATTTTCGACGGAGAGTCTGGCGATTATTATGAGGTGGAAAACGAGAGATAGAAACATGAATCGGAAATGTGGGGGATTTTCGATGCGGAAAAGTGCCATGGAGTGCCATGGAGTCTCAAGGCGTGCCCGACGATCGCGTCCCTGCGGCGAGCTTCTGGAAGGCCGATGCCTCCTCTCCGGAGTGGCGACCACCTACATCTGGACGGCCCTCGGCGATGGGATGAGCTTCAACGATCCGAACAACTGGACTCACGTCGGGCCGTTCGGTGGCGGGGTCGGCGTGACGGGGGTACCGTCGATTGGTTCGAACTTGCAATTCCCGTCGTTCGGGCAGCTTCCGGTGGGCAGCTCGACGACGATCAACTTCAATGGGAACTACGGCGCGCTGGCCTTCGGCGCGATCAACATCGGCGATTCGTATACCTTGCAGGGGAACGGGATCGCGATCGACGGAGGTATCCTCGTCTCGAACCCACAGTATCGCCCGCCCACGACAGCGACGATCAACCTTTCGAGCCTTGACCTCGGGCGGCAGGCCGTGATTGCGACGTCATCGGGAAGCAGCCTCACGATTGGAAGCACAACCACACCGACCGGCCTGCAGCTCACGCTTCAGGGAGGTGTTCTCAAGTTAGGAGGCGGTCAGCTCAACCTCGACACCCAGGTCGTTTCCGACCCTCGTACATTGACCTCGCTCCAGACGTACGAGATCGGTGGCGGAACGGTCACCCTGGGGACATCGGCCAACTACTCCAACAGCCTGTTCCAGGTCGATGCCGGCGCGAACCTTGATGTTGCGGATGGTGCCTCGATCCAGGTCGGATCGCTTGCGGGAGCCGGCACCGTGGATTTGCAGGGGACCGGCGCTGCGGGCGACGCGACCGCGTTGACCGCCTTCACGCCCGGCGGTGAAGCCGACACACTCTCGGGTTCTCTCATCGGCGCGGGAACATTCACGATGCAGGGAAACGGCAGGCTCTCGCTTGGTGGGATCGGACTTGGACCGACCAGCGGGGTGGACGTCGTTCTCGGGACGCTCGACGTGAATGGGTCGATCGGTGCCGGCAGCTTGCAGGTTGGGACCGGAACCTTTGGCGGGCTCGGCGCCTGGCTATTCTCGGGAGCCGTCGCGTTTCAAGGCGGATCGACGTTTCAGGTGGCACTCAATGGACTGACGCCCGGCATTCAGGCGACGGAGCTCGCCAGTGGTTCCACGACAGGGATCGATCTTGGGAGTAGCACGCTCACCGGCTCCTTGAATTACGAGTACCAGGCCGGAGATCGATTCACGATCGCGACGGCGCCGGCCATTCAGGGGACGTTTCAGAACGTCGTTGGCGGCAGGGTTCTGCTGGGGAACAATGTCCCGTTTGGCGTGAGCGAATCGGGGAATTCGGTCGTTCTGACGGCCGAGCAGTCCGAGACAACCACGCGGCTTTCCACTTCTGGAAGCCCAAGCCATCCGGGCCAGCCCGTGACCTTCACGGCGGTTGTTTCTACCCGTACTCAACCTGTCGGTCAGGGGACGGTGCTCTTCGAGCAGGGGAATACCGTCCTGGCGGCGGTCCCCGTTTCCGGAGGTGCGGCGAGCTTTACCACGGCCGGTCTCCCGCTGGGTGATACGACAATCACGGCGGTCTTTGCCGGATCGGGGAACATCCTCGGCTCGACCAGTGGCTCGGTGGTCCAGGCGGTTGTTCCATACTCGACGGTGACGACGCTCTCCGGCGCACCCAATCCCAGCTCCTTCCACGAGGCCCTGACCCTTACCGCAACCGTCACGGCCGCTGGCACGCCGGTTGCTTCAGGGACGATCACGTTTGTGGTGAGTAATACGGTGCTGGGCGTGGTTCCACTGGGGGCAGACGGGGTTGCCCGGCTAATCACCTCGGAACTCCCCCGCCGGGTTTCTCGGATTCAGGCCATCTTCAGCGGCAACGTGGATGACCTTGGATCGGTGAGCATTCCCTACGCGCAGGAGGTGGCACGGGCCTCGACATCGATCGCGCTGACCACCTCAACCCGCCTCGATGCCCGGGGTCGCCCGCTCGCGATACTGACGGCATCGGTCGGTGTGATCGGACTCCCGAAAGTCGAGCCGGTTGGCGAGGTCGTCTTCCGTCGGAACGGCGAGGTGATCGGGCACCGGAGACTTATGGGTGGGGTCGCCTCGATTGGTCTCGCCCCGGCGAAGCGGGCGCGGGGGCGATTCGTCGCGAACTTCCTCGGAAATGCCCGGTACCGTGGAGGGGCTTCTGTCCTGGTTTTGCCTGGACGAACCCTTCCCCTTCTTCGGTCGTATCGGATCTCGCCGGCCTCGGATAACCGGTCGATGCCTCACTAGCCCGGCCGGTATAATCCGAACAATGTTTTGGTGAGACGAAGGATGGAACTTGATGGTCGTGGTGCTCAGCCGATTTCGAGTAGTGGGTGAGATGTCGAATCCGACTCGAGACGCATTCCGCGCCCGGCCTCACCTGGTCGAGGATGCGCCCGGATTCCTCCGTCTCGAAGTACTCAGCCCGCGAGACCAGCCGGACGAGTTCTGGCTCTTTACCTACTGGACCGATGAAGAGAGCTTTCGTCTCTGGCATCGAAGCCATGATTACAAGGAATCTCACCGAGGGATGCCGAAGGGGCTGAAGGTCGTCCCCGGGAGTGTCTCGATCCGCGTGCTCGAGCATGTGGCCGACTGAGCCTCGGCCGATCCAGAGGAGGGCCGATGCCCAAGCTTCCCGTTTCCCTCTCGCCTGTGGGCCGAGAGCAGTTGGTAGTGATGGCCGCCGGTGTGGTTGACGAGGTCGTGGAGACTCTCTACCAAAGGCATCCGGAATGGGAATCTCAGTATGGAGCCTGGGGCCGCGATTACTGCCGAGAAGACCTGACCTACCATCTGGAATATGTCCGCGCCTGTATTGAGACTGGTTATTCCGATCCCTTCCGGGAGTATGCCCGGTGGCTGGCCTCGGTTCTGGAAGGCAAGGGAATCCCCGCCTCGCATCTGGTCGAGTCGTTTGAGCTTCTGGCCAGGGCCTGGGCGAGCCGGCTGGCCCCGCAAGACTATGCGCTGGTCGACGCCGTCCTCTGGACTGGAATGGTCGCGCTGGAGGAGCCCGGCGAGTATCAGCCCTCCTTTTATCGACATCTGACCGCGAGCGACCCCGCCGCGCCGACCCTCTGCGCCGCACTGATTGCGGGCGATCGAGGGACCGCACGTCGAATGATCTTCGAGCCGATCGAACAGGGGACCGAACTGGTCGACGTCGGCGTCGGGCTGATCCAGCCGGCGATGTACGAAATCGGCCGGCTCTGGCAGGTCAGCAAGGTTTCGATCGCGCAGGAGCACCTGGCGACGGCGATCAGCGAGAGCCTGATGGCCCAGGCATTTGCCTCCGCCGAGTTTGCTCCTCCGGTCCGCCGCAAGGCCCTTTTCTCCTGTGTTGAGGGGAATCACCACGATCTGGGTCTACGTATGGTCTCCGACGCCTTTGAGATCAAGGGTTGGGAAGTGCAGTTCCTTGGAGCCGACACGCCAACCCGGTCGCTGCTTGAGCAGATCGACCGATTTCGTCCCGACCTGGTCGGGCTATCGATCTCGATGCCCTCGCAGGTGAGCACGGGTCGCGAGGTGATCCAAAGCATCCGGAGCGACGGCGGCGCGGGACGCCCGTCGGTCCTCATCGGAGGACTGGCGCTGAACCAGCTTGACAGCCTCTGGCGAGACCTTGACGCCGATCTCTGGGGAGCCAACGCGAGGGAGGCCCTCCGTGAAGCCCACACCTGATCGGCTGGATCTCAAATGGGCTCGCGTCCCCGACTTTCTCCGTGATTCGAGGGCGACGGCCATGGCCTGTCTCGAGGCCGATGGCACGGTCGCTGATGCCAACCGGGGATTTCTCCGCATCGCCATCGGTACCGAGCTATGGCCAGACCAATCGAGGTGGAACGCCGCCGGTTCGTTCATCCAGCCAACCTTCTCCGAGCTGATAGACCGCAGAGCAGGAGACGAGTACAACGGACTCCCTCTCTACCGCGGCATTCTGAATCTTGGCCGTCCCGGCACCACACCCGTCTCGCTGGGTGGGGCTGCTTATCAATGTGGAGGCGGACTCTTTGTCGTCGCCGAGCACGACATCGAGGGGTCGGAAGCTCTGCGTGGGTCCGTCCTGGCCCTCAATCGCGAGTTGGCCGAGAGCCAGCGTCAGCTTGTCCGTGATATACAGGCCCGCCGCCGAGCCGAGGCCGAGCTGGCCGAAACCAATCGCGGCATTCTCGCCCTCTACGCCGAGCTGGAGGATAAGGCCACTGCTCTCCGCCGCGCCGGTGAGTTGAAATCTCGATTTCTCTCGAACATGAGCCACGAGTTCCGAACGCCGATCAACGCCATCCTCTCGCTCTCCGGGCTTTTGCTCGACGAGGAAGGGGAACATCGGCTCGGCCCCGACCAGCGGACCGAGGTTCGTTACATCCGACAGTCCGCCCAGGGGCTCTCCGAACTGGTCGATGACCTTCTCGACCTGGCGCGGATCGAGGCCGGGAAGGCGACCATACGCCCCGAGAACTTCAGCGTACATGATCTGTTTGCCGCCCTGCGGGGGATGATGCGCCCCCTGAGATCTTCGGACGCGGTCGACCTGGTCTTCGAGCTGCCCGACGACATCCCGCTCCTTCGAACAGACCAGGGAAAAGTGGCGCAAATCCTTCGGAACTTCCTTTCCAACGCCCTGAAATTCACCGAGCGAGGCGAGGTTCGCATCTCGGCCGGTATGGTGGACGAGGCCACTATCCAGTTCGCCGTCGCCGACACCGGGATCGGTATCGCCCTTGAGGACCAATCGCGGATCTTTGAGGAGTTTGCCCAGGTCGAAAGCCCGCTCCAGGTCCGGCTGAAGGGAACCGGGCTGGGTCTCCCGATTTCACGACAGCTTGCGCGGTTACTCGGCGGCGACGTCGCTCTCGAAAGTCGTCCTGGGATCGGCTCCACATTCCGGCTTCGCTTGCCGATCGCTTACACTGGCCCGATGGTGGTCGAAATTCGGGGGATTGCCGCGGGGGCAGGTACATGAATCCCAACCGAGCCGCCAATCCTAGCTCTTCAACCGGGGCTGAGGATTCGCCGATGATCCTCAACGTCAACGATGACGATGCCAATCGCTACGCGGTGAGCCGAATGCTCTCCAGGGAAGGCTTCCGGGTCGAGGAGGCCATCGACGGGAGCGCTGCGCTCCGGATGGTGGCACAGAGGCGGCACGACCTGGTTGTCCTCGACGTAGACCTCCCCGATGTGAATGGCTTCGAGGTCTGCCGACGGATCAAGGCGGATCCCACCACGGCCTCGATCCCGGTGCTCCACATCTCGGCACGCTACGTGCGAGATGAAGATCGCTCGCTCGGGCTCATCAGCGGTGCCGATGGATACTTGATCCAGCCGGTGGAGCCGCTGGTGCTCGTGGCCAGCATCCGGGGCCTACTCCGGATGCGACGGGCCGAAGACGCCGCGCGAGCGGGCGCTGAGAAAATCGAACAACTCGAGCGCGAGCTTCAGGAACTCGGGCGGCGGATGTCCGCTGCGCCCACATCAGACGATCCGGGAGCGCGTAGCCGATCGCTTCGGGAAAATCATCCCGAGGAATTCTCGGGGCTGGCCGCCCGATGCGAGCGGCTTCTGGATATGGCCATCCAGCAGCAAAACTACCGGATCGAGCACGATATCAGTACCGAGTTGAGGAAGGTCGGTGATCGGCTCGGATCCCTGGGAGCCGGTCCACGCGACGTGGTCGAGCTGTATGGCGACGTCCTGAAATCGCGATCGGTCGGGGTGGCCGCGGCCCGGGCACGGGCTTATCTCGACGAGGGACGGCTTCTGGTCCTGGAAATGATGGGGCATCTCGTTTCCTACTATCGCGACCATCCAACCGATTCCTCTCGCCTGGGCTAGGAGCTTCCGGGCGAACGAGACCGGCTCGATGAGGGTGACCGTCTGGATAAAATGATCGCTGGAGGGGTAGGGCCTCGTTGCCCGAGGTCGGCGATGGTCAAAGGGATCGACGCGCGAAGTCCGTCCCCGCCGGCCTTCAGGCGTGGATCGGGAGATCACAGATGGGTGCAGTCGAGGCGGGCGCGGCCGGCGTCGAGAAACTCCTAACCGGAATCGAGGGCTTCGACCTGATCACGTATGGCGGACTTCCGAGAGGCCGGACAACACTCATCTCGGGAACCGCCGGTAGTGCCAAGACCGTATTCGCAGCGCAGTTTCTCGCTTCGGGGATCGATCAGTTCGCCGAACCAGGTGTATTCGTCACGTTCGAGGAGCGGTCAGCCGACATCCGGCGCAATCTGGCGGGCTTTGGCTGGGATGTGGCCCGATGGGAGGCGGCCGGCAAGTGGGCGTTCGTCGACGCCTCCATCCAGCCCGGAGAGCCAACGCTTGTCTCCGGCGATTTCGACCTTGGCGCACTCATTGTCCGAATCGAGCATGCCATCCGACGGCTGGGAGCCAGCCGAGTCTCGATCGACTCACTCGGAGGGATCTTCACGCAGTTCGACTCCTCTCGGATCCGCCACGAGATTTTCCGCCTCACGGCGGCCCTGAAGGATCTGGGCGTTACCGGTCTGCTTACATCCGAGCGTTGCGCCGATGAGGGTGAAGTCGGTCGCTACGGAGTCGAGGAGTTCGTTGCCGACAACGTCCTCGTCTTGAGAAACGCGCTCGAGCAGGAGAAGCGACGACGGACCGTCGAGGTCCTCAAGTTTCGCGGAACCTCGCACCAGAAAGGACAGTTCCCTTTCACAATCACCGATGGGCACGGGATTATCGTCCTGCCCCTCTCGGCGATCGAGTTACGTCAGAGATCGTCGAACGTTCGGATTAGTTCCGGGATCCCGGAACTCGATGGGATGTGCGGCGGCGGCTTCTTTCGCGACTCGGTTGTACTTGTCTCGGGAGCCACGGGCACTGGCAAAACCCTGCTGACAACCGAATTTCTCAGCGGAGGGGCCGAGGCAGGCGAGCGATCGCTCCTTTTTGCCTTCGAGGAGAGCCACGATCAGCTCTTTCGCAACGCTCTGAGTTGGGGCGTCGACTTCGAGGCCATGGAGGCTGACGGCCGACTCCGACTCGTCTGCGTTTATCCCGAGGCCACCACGTTGGAGGACCACCTCATCACAATAAAACGCGAGATCGAAAGCTTTAACCCAAATCGTGTCGCCATCGATAGTCTCTCTGCGCTCGAGCGGGTCAGCTCGATCCGAAGCTTCCGCGAGTTTGTCATCAGCCTGACCTCGTTCATCAAGCACCGAGAGCTGGCCGGGCTGTTCACCGCGACAACTCCCGAACTCATGGGCGGTACCTCGGTCAGCGAGGCGCACATTTCATCGATCACCGATTCGATCATCCTGCTCCGCTACGTTGAGATCCTTGGCGAGATGAGACGAGGGCTGGCTGTCCTCAAAATGCGCGGATCGATGCACCAGAAGGAGATCCGCGAGTTTTCCATCGATGACAAGGGGATGCACATCGGACCGGCCTTCCGGAATGTCTCGGGAATCCTTTCCGGTCGGGCGATCCACGCCGCGAATGAGGAGATCGGCCGGCTCGACGCCATGTTTCAGGACGACCCGAACAAGAGCCTTCGACCGCCGGTCTGAGAATCGTTCGTTTCCCTATTGAACGGCCATGGCGAGCAAAGCGATGGCATATTGAACGGGATCGCCGCGATGTCGGGCGATCTCGGCGAGCCGGGCCGGATTTCCAGCCCTCTGACAAAGTTGGGCAACCGTGGGACAGAACAGCGAGGCGTCAGGCAGACCGTCCAGATACGCCGAGGAAACCTCGATTGCCTCGTCCAGCCGCCCGAGCCGAGCCAGAAGATTCACGAGAACCTGTGCCGCCAGCGTGGGTGCCGCCGAATCCGAATCCTCCGCAAAGGTTCCGGGATCGCCAAGCCGCGACCGGAAGAGGGCCAGTGCCTCGTCGACGTTCTTGCCCAGCAGGGCATTCAAGTAGAGCCGGTGGTCCTCGTAGGTCCGATCGAACGGCGGATTTCCCTCGTACTGAAGCCTCGGCGAGAGGCGACGGCCATACTCGGCCAGATCAGCAGCTTTCGCAATGGCCAAATGATCCTTTGCCATGAGCGACATTCGGACCACGGACGCCAGATGCGAGACGTCGATGTGATAGGAATCCTCGGCGAAAAGCCAGTCGCGTCCGGCAATCATCTCGGCGAGCGAGGCACCCTCGTGCGGTGACGGCTGTCCTCGACTGGCAATGTCTGCCCTGACGTTTGCGGAGAGGTCGCGATGCAACCGGTCAATCAGCCGTTCGGTACAGGCGGCGCGGACGGACTCATCATGCGGCGGAATCCCTTCGAATGCTGTGATTGCCGAGCAGGTCCCGTAATGCTCCAGAATCAGCTCGAAACCCCGGCGAGGATGGACTCCGTGATTCAATGCGACCTCGATCACAGCACCGAGGCGGTCAGGATCTTCGTCGTCCGGACGGTATTCGTCGATGGCGCGGGCGACAGGTTGGGTCTCGCCGATGACGCGGAAGTAGGCCCAGGCGGTCGGGATGTCGCCCATCGTCAGGTGTTTCGAGCCGACAAGCCGGATCGCTTCGACATAACGCTCCTCATATCGAGATCGGAGGGGCTCGGGGATCTCTGCGGTTGAGGGCGGGGCGATGGGAGGCAGACCCAGTTCGTGGCGGGCCTTGAGTAGCAGGGCATCAAGTAGAGCCCGATAATCGCCGGAGGCATCGAGGTCAGCGGTGAGGCGATCGATCGCGGCGGCTGGTCCACCTTCGCGAAGAGCCGTCTCGATGGCACCGAGGTGAGCCCCTGCATCGGCAGCCGTTGATGATCCTGACATCAGGTTTGCTCCTCCGCCATCGCGATCGAGTGGGGATTGCTGGCTACTGGCCATCGGCCTTATCGGCCGTCGAGGTCATTGGAACGTGGAAGGCTCCCCGCCGCATCTCGGCCCGGACCGAGTGCCGGGGCACTGCCGGGCCTTGCTTCCGGTAGCAATCCACGAGGATGTCGCGAACTTCCTCGACGGAATCGGTCAGCTCAAGCAAATCCAGATCCTGGGGCGAAATCGTTCCGCCTCCAAGCTGGGCTTTCGCCATCCAGTCGAGCAGCCCGCGCCAGTAGTCGCGTCCATAGAGGATAATCGGGAACCGGCTGATCTTGCGAGTCTGGACCAGCGTGAGAGCCTCGAACAATTCGTCGAGCGTGCCAAAGCCCCCAGGGAAGATGACAAAGCCGCTGGAGAACTTCACGAAGATCATCTTGCGGACGAAGAAGTAGCGGAAGTGGATGGCGAGGTTTGTGTAGGGGTTGCCGGCCTGCTCAAAGGGGAGTTCGATGTTGCAGCCGACGGAAAGGCCACCGGCCTCGAAGGCACCCCGATTGGCCGCCTCCATGATTCCCGGTCCTCCTCCCGTGATCACAGCGAATCCGGCATGCGCGAGAAGGTCGCCGAGCTTCTGGGCCTCGACGCACATAGGGTGCGATGGCTCGAAGCGGGCCGAGCCGAAGATACTGACAGCGGCCCCAACCTCCGCCATCGTATTGATCCCGTGGACGAATTCGCCCTGGATTCGCAGAATTCGCCACGACTCGGTATGAGTGAAGGCACCGCTCTCGGGCGACCAGGGAGATGGCTCGCCACTCCCTCGGCTCTCCAGGAATTGCTCGTCGGCGGTTCGGCGTGGTCCCGTGCGCCGAGTCTCATGGCGTTGGGGCGTTGGAGGCCCGGCTCCGTTCCCTTCAATAGCGCGACCCGCCCCATGCGATTCCAGGTATTCGCGCGCCGACGCGTCCGGCCCGCCCTGCCGGCCCACAAAACCTTCGTGCTCCATCGCCTGTCTTCTTCCGTCGAAAGGGGAGAGGCGCCCGACAATTGTAACCTGGCACGGAAGCGCCTTTTATCGGGCGAGAGATTCGATCCAATCATCCAGGGCCATCTATCATTCTAGGGAGGAATCCGACCGCAACCAGTCCTGGCCGTCGGAATCGCCGCCGAAGTCTCCCCGGGTTACGAGAAGCGTTGTAGAATGGCAACATTCGCGCCGTCGCTGCGATTGTCGCAGCGCCCGGTCGGTTCTGCCCCCAGACTGGAGAAGCCTTCGGCGTCCATGAACTGTCCGACCCACCCCCCCACGTCGCCTGCCCGCGACCCGCTGGCCGATTCTCCCTTCCTGAAGGCCTGTCGAGGCGAGCCGACTGATGTCACTCCCATCTGGCTAATGCGGCAAGCTGGCCGGTACATGGCTGAGTACCGGGAGTTGCGCTCTAGGGTCCCATTCCTCGACCTCTGCAAGCGGCCAGAGCTGGCAACGGAGGTGACGGTCACGGCGGCGGAGCGACTCGGGGTCGACGCCGCCATCCTGTTTGCCGACATTCTCCTGATCCTTGAGCCTATGGGCTTCGGACTCGAATTCGCGAAGGGTGAGGGGCCTGTCATCCACAATCCGGTCCGGACAGCGAAAGACGTGGACACCATCCGGCCGTTTGAGGACCCCGCACCGCTCGATTTTGTCTACCAGGCAGTTCGGTCGATTCGCTCGGCGCTAAGGCCCGACCTCCCGCTCATTGGCTTTGCTGGGGCACCGTTCACCCTGGCCTGCTACGCCATCGAGGGAGGTTCGTCGCGGCATTACGAGAAGGCCAAGGCGTTCATGTATGCCGACCCAGGCGCCTGGGATGCGTTAATGAGACGGTTTGTCGATGCGACGACAACCTATTTGAACGCTCAGGCCGCTGCGGGTGCGCAGGCGTTGCAGGTCTTCGATAGCTGGGTCGGCAGCCTGAGTCCGACCGACTACCGACGATTCGTCCAGCCGCACATGGCTCGTCTCTTCGCGGGGCTCGACTCCAGGGTTTCCACAATCCATTTTGGCACCGACACCGGCTCGCTCCTGGAACTCCAGCGAGAGGCGGGCGGAACGGTCATCGGTCTCGACTGGAGGGTCGACCTTCGCGCGGCTCGACAACTGCTCGGCGAGAGCGTCGCTGTTCAGGGAAACCTCGACCCGGTCGTTCTGCTCTCGAACCAGGCCGAGATCGAAGCCCAGGCCCAGAGGATCCTCGACGAAGCTGAAGGACGCCCCGGGCATATCTTCAACCTTGGACACGGTATCCTCCCGACGACACCAGTCGAGAATGTCCGGGCGCTGGTGGATTTCGTCCACAATGCATCCTCGAGGAGGGCATCTGGATCGAGGCGGGTCGGCTGACTGCTGGGTTGCGTATCTGTTAAGATTCAGGAGCCAGTGATCCAGTTCGACTTACTGAGCAAGCGAACAAGCAAACTCGACGGGATTGACAAACGCGGATGCTGGATTGCTTTTTCCGCGCCTGTTGCGATGAAATCGATTAAGCTGCGAGCGAAATCGAGATCTCGCGTTGCGGCCGGGGCGTCGGATAAGAAGGGCTCATCACGAGAAGGGACGACCGAAATTGGCCGAGGTGAAATTTGACCCGGCGCGGGCGAAACGTGTGGTGGTGGTGGGGGGCGGTCTCTCGGGACTGGCCGTGGCGCATCGTATTCACGAGCGTATGCAGTCGTTGCGCCGACCGGTCGAGCTGACACTCCTTGAGGCGAGGGAGCGAGTCGGCGGTGTCATCTGGACCGATCATCGCGACGGATTCAACGTGGAATGCGGGCCGGACTCCTTCATCACCAACAAGCCCTGGGCGCTCGAGCTCTGTGGCCGGCTCGGTCTCAAGGAAAAGCTGATCGAGACGGACCCGGGGCGACGTCGCTCGTTCGTGGTCCGCGACGGTCGGTTGACACCAGTGCCGGAGGGCTTCGTCCTGATGGCCCCGCAGCGGCTTGGTCCGCTGCTGGCGACGCCGGTGATCTCCTGGCGCGGCAAGCTTCGGATGTTGATGGACCTGTTTCTGCCACGTCGAGATGATGATGCTGAGGAGAGCCTCGCGGGTTTTGTTCGCCGTCGTCTGGGTCGCGAGGCGCTCGACCGGCTGATCCAACCTCTCGTCGGCGGAATTTACACCGCCGACCCGAACGACCTCAGCCTCAAGGCGACATTGCCGCAGTTCCTGGCAATGGAGCGCGAGCATCGCAGTCTAATTCTCGCGGGACTCCGCGAGTCGAGGCGGAGAGGACGACTATCGGGCCAGGCTTCTGGAGCGCGGTATGGTTTGTTCGTGGCGCTCGAGCAAGGCATGGGAGCGTTTCCCGAGGCCCTCGCAGCGGCCTTGCCAACCCGGACGATCCGAACGGGCGCGGCCGTACGCCGAGTAATCCGGAATGACCCGGTTTCACCCTGGCTGGTCGAGTTGCTCGACGGACCACCCATCGAAGCCGACGCGGTTGTTCTCACCACCGAGGCGCACGCCGCCGCCCGGCTGATCGACACGCAGGATCCAGGCCTCTCGCTCCAGCTTCGGTCGATCCCCTATGCTTCGTCGATCATCGTCAATGTCGCCTACAATCGCGATCAGATCCAGCATCCGCTTGACGGCTTCGGCGTGGTCGTGCCAATTATCGAGCGGCGGCCGATCCTGGCGATCTCGTTCCTCAGCGTGAAGTTCCCGAACCGAGCGCCCATGGGCAAGGCACTGGTCCGTGTCTTCATCGGCGGGGCGACCCAGCCCGAATACTTCGATCTCGATGATACTGCCATCGAGGAGATCGTTCGTCGCGAACTGGGCGAGTTGATCGGGGCCTCCGGTGACCCGATCTTTATTCAGATCGGACGTCACGCGCGTTCGATGCCGCAATACACCCTCGGGCACCTGGAACGGGTTGAGGCCATCCGACGAAAGCTCGCCAAGCATTCGGGACTCTACCTGACCGGCGTGGCCTTCGACGGCGTTGGAATCCCTGACTGCATCCACGCCGCAGAGGGGACGGCCGACACCCTGGTCAACTCTCTGACCGAGGCTGCGGCCAGCGCAGCGTGAGAAGTGATGCCCGATTGAGGACCAATCGACCGGATTGTGCTACAGGTAGGTTCCGATGACTCGGGACGAGCGGAGTTTTTTCTCTCCGAGACCAGTAGTAGGCCCTCGAAGATCGTCTTCACACGGCTGCTGTCCGGCGCCGGGAAGCCGAGAGAACCTTCGTCGAGTCGGAAGCTGCTTGAGCAAAATCTGGAAGCGCGATGGCCTGAGATTTGCACATGGAGCTTCCGTCCACCATCCCAGGTGATTCTGCCCCGTCGGGCGTCGCAAGGGCCCGGCGTCCCATCGGATAAAAATCCGTTCCGCTCGAGAACGAGGAGCGTCCATGAGCATCGCGACGGCCACGCGCGCGGGGTTGCGGACCACACTGCGCGAGCACTTTGGGTTCCGGCAATTTCGTCCGGGTCAAGAAAAGGTTGTCCGCGCGGCGCTCTCGGGGAAAGATACCCTGGCGCTGATGCCCACCGGATCGGGCAAGAGCCTCTGCTTTCAGCTTCCGGGATTGGTCCTTGAGGGCTCGACGCTCGTGATTAGCCCGTTGATCGCGTTGATGAAGGACCAGACCGAGGCACTCGCCGAGAAGGGTATTCGAGCGGTCGCATTCAATAGCACCATGTCGACGCGAGAGCGTCAGGAGGCCGAAGAGCAGGTGGTGCGGGGCGGCAAGGAATTCGTCTACACAACTCCCGAGCAGCTCGCAAATCGTGAGTTTCGATCACTTCTGCGACGCTCGTCGATCGACCTGTTCGTGGTCGACGAGGCGCATTGCGTAAGTCACTGGGGGCACGACTTCCGCCCCGATTACCTTGAGCTTGGTTCGGTGATTGAGGAACTGGGGCGTCCGACGGTCCTGGCGATGACGGCAACCGCCACGGACGAAGTTGTTGACGATATCGTCCGACAGTTGCGAATCCCCGACGCCGAGATAGTCCACACTGGATTCTATCGCCCGAACCTGCACCTGAAGGTCATTCCAACGCCGGAAGAGACGACGCGTCGCGAGAGGTTAGCCGGGTTGCTCGCGGATCAGTCGGGCAGCGGGATCATTTACGCGTCGACCGTCAAGGCCGTGGTCGAGTTGACGGAATTTTTACAGGCCAGAGGCTTTGAAGTCGCCTCCTATCACGGACGTATGAAGGCGGCCGATCGCGCCACGAACCAGGACCGGTTCATGGGTGGCGAGATCCCGATTTTGGTGGCGACCAACGCCTTTGGGATGGGGATCGACAAGCCTGACATCCGCTTTGTGATCCACGCCCATTTACCGGGCTCGATCGAGGCGTTCTATCAGGAATTCGGCCGAGCTGGGCGAGACGACGGGCCGTCCCAGTGCATCTTGCTCTACTCGCCCGACGATCGGAAACTTCACAATTTTTTTCAGAGCCGCCGATATCCTGACGCCGAGGACCTCGTCAACGCTCACCACGCCCTGAAGCGGCTCGCTGGAGACTCGCCCACTTTTGAGGACGTTCAGGCCATCTCGCCGCTCCCAAAGACGCGGCTAAAACTGGCGCTTTCGCTCCTCCGTAGCCGGTGCGCCGTCAAGGAAGATCTCGCCGGACACCTGCACCTGATCCAGCCGGATCTCTCTCGCGACGACCTGGCTCGGATGGTCCGCGACTACGAGGAGCGCGACGCCCGCGATCAGATCAAGCTCCAGCGATTGGTCGATTACGCTGAGTCGCGCGGATGCCGATGGCAGTCTCTGCTTGACTACTTCAGCGATGAGGACGCAGAGATCCCGGCATGCGGCCACTGTGACCGATGCGAACTCGGGGCCGGCTGATCGGCTCGCAGGAGCCTGGTCGATCGAGTACAATCCCATCGCGACGGATTCGCTCGGTCAAGGGGAGCCACGCGAAGGCGATCATCGAGATTCGGTCGAATTGTCGGCCTGGCGGGTGACGACCTGAAGTCGATCTATCGCGGCATCTTCACTATGCGGAGCGGATTTTGCAGGGGCGAGAGCATGGAGTTCGCCACCCTGCCCGGATTGGTCGTGGCCGTGAATGAGTTATTACGATCGGCCCGAGGATGGAGCCCCAGGTGATCCGCACTCTACTTGCCGTCCGGTTTGTGATGTTCGCCACGGTCGCCGTGCTGCTGGTGATACTGGCCATCGGCGGAAAGCGAGTTGGCTACGAACAATCGATCAACTCGTTCTTCGCCGAGAATGACCCGGATATGCGGGTCTACCAGGAGGCGGCGAGGACCTTCGGCGACGATAACTTCGTCTTCCTCGTTTACGAAGACCCCGACCTGCTTACACCCGCGGGCATCGACCGTGTCGCGGAACTGGCGGGCGCGGTAGCTCCCGAGAAGATCAAGGGCGTGCATCGAGTCGAATCGCTCGACGCGATGCCGTTACTCTGGGCCGTTGATGACGCACTCCTCGCGCTGGATCGCATGCCGGAGATGGCCCGGCGGTTCACGCTGGCAGCGGCGCGTCGGAGCGTCGCGAATCTCGATTTGAAGTCGAACGCGATGACCGTCGGCGGGGCGGTTCGGAGCGCCGGGGGCGATCCCGCAAAGCGATTGGCATTGAAAGAACGTTTGATCCATCACCCGCTTTTCGTTGGGACGCTGATTGACCCCGAAGGAACGACGACCGCGATTGTCGCCCGGTTGAAGAAGACTCAGCAGCACAACGTGATCGCGACGGTCGAGTCGCTACGTTCCGCGGCCGATGCGTTCACGGCTCGGCACGGGCTTGGCCCGCCGGCGGTGGTCGGTCCGCCGGTACTTCTTGCCGACGGTTTCTCGGCGATCGAGCTCGACGGGCGCCGGCTTGCGGCCATCGGGATGATTCTGATCGGCGTGGTGACGCTTTCGGCCGTACGTAGCGTCTGGTGGGCGATCGTGCCGATGCTCGCCGGATGGTTAATCTGGCTGGCGACGGAGCATGTGCTGGCGAGCTCGGGAATTCGGCTGGCGCTCTCGGGCGGGCCACTGGTGGCACAGATTATTGTCCTGACGATGCCCGCGGCCAGCCATCTGGCGATCCACTTCCGCGATGATCGTCGGCGCGAGGCCGACCCGCGCCGAGCCGCTCGTTCGACCCTCTCGGCGGTCGTCGCACCGATTGCCTGGACGGCGATCACCGGCGCCATTGGCTACGGGGCGCTGGTGACGAGCGAGGTCATGCCGGTCCGCCAGTTCGGGGCGATCCTCGCGACCTGTACCCTGGGTGCGGCCGTTCTCGTCTTGCTGATCTCGCCGATCGCGATGCTTCCACCCTTCCGAATGGAGGTTCCTGTCCGTTACGGGTCGCATTCGGGTGTTGCCGCAGTGATGAACCGGCTGATCTTCGGAGTACACCGCCATCCGGTCCTGATCGTCGCCGTGGTCTTCGCTCTGGTTCTGCCGGTCTCGGCCGGTCTCGGCCGCCTCGATTACGAGACCAATTACATCAACCTCTTCCGACCCGAGACGCGCGTGGTGCGCGACTATCACACCGTGGAATCGCGGCTTGGCGGCATTGGGGTCGTGGAACTGGTTGTGCCGCTGGAAGGGCCGGTCATGCCCGCGACCCTGGCGAAGCTGAGGCATGTCGAGGAGGCCATCCGCACGATTCAAGCAACAGAGTCGGGCGCGGTGGCGCAGGTGCTTTCCCTTGCGACAGTCCTGGATCCCGATAGCCGACTCGCCACGCTCCCGTCCAATCGGGGTACCCGACTACTTGCCGACAAACTCGATCTGATCGCCGCCACGCCGCAATCGGAGTTGCTTAGGGGCTTCTGGAACCCGTCCACGAAGCAGGCTAGAATGCTCATTCGGCTCAAGGAACAGCAACCGGCGCAAGATAAAGCGAGGATATTCCGAGAGACGACCCAGGATGCTGCCTCGGAATTCGGGCCTTCATCATTCCTCACAGGGCTCTCCTACCTTATGACCCGGACGACCCAGGCGGTGATTGCCACCCAATGGGGAACGTTCGCCTGGTCGGCGGCCGGAATCCTGCTGATGCTGACGCTGGCGTTCCGGAGTCCCGTGCTGGCCGTGCTCGCGATCTTGCCGACGCTTCTTTCCGTAGCTCTGGTGCTCGGGCTGATGGGGTGGCTCGGCATCCGCCTGGACATGGCGACGGCGCTGGTTGCCAGCGTGGCCCTCGGACTCTCGGTCGACGACACGTTCCACTGCCTGCTGCAATTCCACCGACACCGGGAGACGCGGGGCTTCCGCCGCCGATTGTTCGAGAGTTATCGGGTCAGTGGGCCCGGCGTCTTACTTTCGAGCCT
This sequence comes from Planctomycetales bacterium, assembly GCA_027449865.1. Classification (GTDB taxonomy): domain Bacteria; phylum Planctomycetota; class Planctomycetia; order Isosphaerales; family Isosphaeraceae; genus JAKAUH01. The sequence continues at coordinate 49,258 of DAIDKV010000046.1, read as the reverse complement.
GGCGGTGGCCATCGGCTTTGGGGCGCTTCGAGCGAGCGAGTTCGAGCCGTTCGTGAATTTTGGCACCATGGTTGGGATCGCGACGGCGGGAAGCACGCTTGGCAATCTCGCCGTGCTCCCCGCCTGCCTGACACTCGGACGTCGATGGCGGCTTGGCTTCCGACGACAGAAAAGGGCAAGAAGCCTTGATCGAGTGGCGGCTATCTCCTGATCGTAAGTCGCTTCACTGGATCAGTGCCACAGGATAGCTGAATGGGGCGGGCTTGGCCGCGACCTTCGATGGCGAGTAATTCACAGTGATCTGAGCATTGTTACTCAGATTCATTGAGTCAACGATGACCTGTGAGGCGAAGTTGGATAGGTTGCCGCCCGCGAAGACCAGCGGGGCTTTTTTGGCATAGAAGGTTCCATTCAAATTCACATTGGTACCGTTCGCGAAATTTGGGGAAGTGGTCGATTCGCGGTCCTGCATGTAAACGATCCCGGGGATAGTCCCGTCGCCAGACTCGGATTCAGAATCCGACTCGGGGCTCCTGGCGCTGAGGTTGGTCGTGGTCCCACCCTCGAAGCTGATCGTTCCTCCGCCATCCATGTAGATCGTGACTCCGGAACCGCTCAGCGTGGCTCCATTGGCAATGTTGAGATTGGCGCCGTCCTTGAAGTAATAGAGACCGGGAGCCATGGTGAATGTCCCGCCGTTGCCCAGATTGACGTCTTCTGTGTATTTGCCAGGATTCATCGTGTAAGACCCCCATCCGCGATAGGCCTTCATGTGATCATCCTGGGTGCAGGAATCGTCGGGCTCTTCGGGCGCGTCGATCTCCTCGAGTGGATCTCCTTCGGGAGAATCGCCCGTCTCAATCTCACCGTCCAGATGTCCGCCGCTCGAGGTCGTGTAACCGCCGGCGACATGGATATTCGCCGCCGTCCCACCGGCGTTATTGGCGTTGACGGCGGTTGGGCTCGTGGAGTTCACCTGGATACCGCTACTCCCCCCGCCGCAAATGATCCGCGCGCTCCCCGCCAGGTAAAGGCTTCCAGAGGCCGATGGGTTAAGCAGAATTACCGAAGAGGTCGAATAGGGGACGGTGCCCGAGGCACCCGGGCTGGCCTGCGATGTCGCCGAAGCAGCGATCGTCAGGTTTCCCTTGCCCCAGAGAGCGCTAAAAAACCGAGGGGGGCTTGACGAAATCTTGACCGCGACCTGAGCAGGACTGGGCTGGGTGACGTAAGAGGTTGGGATTGTGAACCCATTTTGCTTCGCGATGGCGACGGCCGCCGACTGGGCTGTCGAAAAACTGGACCCGTTGTAGAGCGAGTAGGCGGCTGCCAGTGAAGCAGCATCGGCTGCAGACTGGGCCTGTCGCCGCTGAAGATAGAGCACGCCGGCATCCAGGGCCATCGCCATCGCGCCGACCACGACGGGCATCAGGACGGCGGCCAGCGCCAGAACCATCCCACGACGTTCGTTCAGAGGCCAATTCGCAGCGTCCCGCCGGCTCCTTCGCATGAATCGAGGTCTCGATCGTCGAGTTGCTTGACAATACATCATTTTTTTGTGTGGATTTTCAGGTTTTTTTTGATGAAAGGCACCCACCTAAAAAAGGTAGGTGCCTCGGACCCTCGGCTAGAACGGAACAGCAAACAGATTGCCAACCTGGCCACCTACTGAATCAGTGTAACCGGGTAGTTGAATGGAGCGGGTTTCGAGGGTACGTTCGAAGCTGAGTAGTTCACGGTGATCTGGGCGTCGTTGCTCAGGTTCATCGAGTCGACCACAACCTGCGAGGCGAAGTTGGATAGGTTACCGCCGGCGAAGACCAACGGAGCCTTTGCTGCGTAGAACGTGCCGCTCAGATTCACGCTGGTCCCGTTGGCGAAGTTAGGAGCCGTGGTTGAGGTCCGATCCTGCATGTAGACCATCCCCTGAATAGTACCGTTGGACGACGAACCTGGGGCGCTCAGGGTCGTGGTGGTCCCGCCCTCAAAGTTGATCGTGCCTCCACCCTGCGTGTAAATCGTGACACCGGAGCCAGTGAGCCTGGCACCGTTCGCGATCGTGAGGTTTGCACCGTTCTTGAAGTAGTACAGGCCCGGGGCCATGGTGAACGTCCCACCATTGCCAAGATTGACGTCCGAGGTATACTGGCCGGGTTGCATCGTGTAGGAGCCCCAGCCAGGGTAGCCCTTCATGTAAGCATCCTGGTTGCAGGAAGATCCCGGGTCTGAGGGAGCCGAGATCGAGGCCAGCGGATCAGCGGCCGAACTGACTCCTGTGGTGATCCTCCCGCTCAGGTATCCTCCGCTGGAAGTAATGTATCCTCCCACGACATCGATATCCGCAGCGGTTCCACCGGCATTGTTCGCAATAACGGCAGTTTGATTAGACGAGTTCACCTGGATGCCGCCGCAACCGCCGCAACCACCGCAACTGCCGAAGCCACCACAGCCTCCGCCATGGCCACAGCCGACAGATCCGCAAGTACCGCAGCTATTGGAGTTGCAACTACCGCAACTACCGCAACTACCACTGTGGACCTGTGCGCTACCCGCGAGGTAAAGGCTTCCCGACGCCGACGGGTTGAGCAGGACCACCGAGGCCTTCGAATAGGGAACCGTCCCCGACGAGCTCGAACTGGCCTGCGACGTGGCCGAAGCGGCGATTTCCAGATTCCCCTTGCCCCAAAGTGCACTGAAGAAACGTGGAGGGTTTGACGAAATCTTCACCGCGACCTGAGTGGGGCTGGGCTGGGTCACGTAAGAAGTTGGGATCGTGAAACCGTTATGCATCGCGACCGAGACGGCCGTTGACTGGGCCGTCGAGAAATTGGAGCCGTTGTAGATCGCGTAAGCGCCCGCCAGGGAAGCAGCATCGGCCGCGGACTGGGCCTGTCGTCGCTGGAGATACATCACGCCGGCATCCAGCGCCATCGCCATTACACCGACGACGACCGGCGTCAGGATGGCGGTGAGAGCCAGCACCATCCCGCGACGATCGAACAGGGGCCGACATGCGGCGACCGGTCGTTTTCTTCGCATGGATCCAACTCCCGGGCGATTGTGGCGCCCAATCAGAAAACAGAAATCAGTAGGTCACAGGCATGGTTGAGGAGATCGTCCAGGTTTGAGGCGAGAAGAGACCCTCGGGACTCCAGGTGTAGGTAAGGGTGACGCTGACGGTGCAGGGGAGGCTGGACGCGGAATAGTCTACGGAGGAGCATTTCAGACCGCTCAGGCCGACTGAGAGCCCCTGAACGTACGTTTGCACGGTCGAGGCCGAGGCTTGCGAATTACCGGTTGCCTGGGCATACGCGGGCCCACGCACCGATGCGTATCGTGCTCCCTCGCGTGCCAGTGACTGGAGCTGCTGGTATCGGAAAACGCCCAGACCCATAACGACCGTCCCCATCAGGAGTAGGATCGTCACCGGGAAGATGACGGCGCTTTCGACCACCGACATCCCGCGACGTCGTAACGATCGTTGCCGTCGTATCATTTGGCTTTTCTCCAGAGACGAATCGGACGCGGCGTGGTGATCAGGGAACTGGGCCAGTGGAAGGAGGCATCGGCATCGAGACCGACTGGGTTAGCGTCAACGTTCCACCAATCGACGGAAATAGACGGTTGCTGCCGAGAGTCAACAGGACGAACGGGGCCTGCGCGGTAACGGTCACGTAGTTGTTCGTCATGGACTGCGGCGAGTACGGGTTGGCCTGGTTGCCAACTTTGGCAGGCAGTGTCACATTCAGGCCACCAGCATCTGCCTGTATGGCGGTGGAGAGGCTGGTCCACCCTGATGGAATTTGATATCCGGCCGCCTTGTAAAATTCGTAGAGGGCGCCATTGCGGGCACAATTCTGGAGGGAGACCATCGCATAGACGACACGGGCGAAATCGACGGCCGCCATGCAGGCGAAGACCAGCAGAGGGAGCAGAAAAGCCAGCTCAACCGCTGCCATCCCGCGCCGGGACGGACGACGGGTCTTAGATCGCCCTCGCAGCAGGTTCGACCACATGATATGTGGAGCCTCGGAATAAACCAGAATTCAGAAAAATCCGGCGGGTTTACTGGTTGGGGCCAGACATTCGTCGTCCTCAAACAATTTATAGGCCACGATGAGACGTGTACAGGAGCGTTGAATTTCCGCAACATCGATGATTCTCGTCTGCCTCGTCTCTCATCATCAAGGGGGTGGCAGAGCGGTTTTTTCGCCGTTCGGAGATCACCGCCTTCGATGAGCCTGGTCAATGATAACGCCAGAATTATTCGTCCGCGCAACGCTATCATTTCGGTCCAGTGGCCGATTAACATGGGTCAAAGCCAAACATTCCGAAGTACGTCGGAATTCTGGCTGGATTGTCAGGTGCATCACGTGATGTCGATGGGATGGAGGAACGTCCGTGAAAGAATCGAATTTGAGAATGTTCGCAGGGTGGGCCCTGTTGGCGATCTCGACCGCCGCGGCAGGTCGAGCAGCACCGATACCGGCCAACCTCGTCTTCAAGGGAGGTACGGTCGTGGATGGAACGGGGGCACCGGCGCATCGAGCCGACGTCGCGGTCCGTGGCGATCAGATCGTCGCGGTCGGGACGTTCGAGGTGGATGCCTCCGCGATGGTTGTCGACGCCTCCGGGCTGATCGTGGCGCCCGGGTTCATCGACCTGCACACCCATTCTGACTCCGGGATTGTTCGGCCCGAGACACGGCTCAATATCAATTATCTGAGGCAGGGTGTTACCACGATCGTCACCGGAAATTGCGGTGGTGGAGCGATCGACGTCGCGAAATATTTTGGCGAGATCGACACCCACGGAGCCGGTACCAATGTCATCCACCTGATTCCGCATGGTAACGTTCGTGAGGAAGTCATGGGTCAAGCCGATCGGCGACCCTCGTTCGATGAACTGGAGCGGATGCGAGCGATCGTCGATCGGGAAATGAAGGCCGGTGCCTGGGGAATGTCGACCGGACTGATCTACGTCCCGAGCCTGTACGCCAGGACCGACGAGATTATTGAGCTGGCGAAAGTCGTTCGGCGGTACGGCGGGCTCTACGCCTCGCACATCCGCGACGAGGCAACCGGGCTGCTGGAGTCTGTGGATGAGGCCATCGCCGTGGGTATTGGAGCTGGTGTTCCGGTGCATATCTCGCACCTGAAGGTCACCGGACGGAAGAACTGGGGAACGGTACGCAAGGCGATCCAGAGGATCACCGAGGCAAGAGCGGCAGGCAAGCGAGTATCGGCCGACCAGTATCCGTACATCGCTTCCAGCACGAGCCTCGCCGCAATGGTCGTCCCACCCTGGGCGGCTAAGGTGGATGGAGCCACGTTCGATCGTCTGGCCAGCGACCCGGCCCGCGGGACAGAACTGCGTCGATCCATTCTTCATGAACTGGCCGAGCGAGACGACGGGGCCGCCGTTCGAATCGCCCGGTATGAGGCGAAACCTGAATGGGCCGGGCTCGACCTCGCCGCGATCGCAGGGAAACTCAAAACAACGCCGCTCGATGTCGTCATGGAGGTCCAACGACACGGTGGGGCACAGGCGATCGGATTCGTGATGAGCGAGAACGATGTCCGCGAGGTGATGCGGCAGCCTTTCGTCGCGACGGCCTCCGACGGCTCGACTCATCTTCCCGGGCAGGGCGATCGGCCTCATCCTCGATCTTACGGGACCTTCCCCAGGAAGATCCGGTACTCCCTGGACGAAAAAATTCTCTCAATCGAGGCGGCCGTACGCTCGTCGACGGGATGGCCCGCCGATATCCTCGGACTGGCCAATCGCGGGGTCGTCCGGGTTGGGGCGCTAGCTGACCTGGTCGTCTTCAACCCGAGGACGTTCCGCGATTCGGCCACGTTCGAGGAGCCGACGCAATTCGCGCCTGGCGTTCGATATCTGCTGGTCAACGGGGTTGCAATGATCAATAACGGAAGGCCTGTCGTTCCAACGATTGCAGGGGCAAAGTTGCCGGGCCGAGCTCTACGGAGGCCGGGTGAACCTCTCCGGCCCGAGCACGGCCCGCGATAGCAACACGCCCTGATCGTTCTCACCTCACCGGTCGGGTGAGGGGCGTGACCAGAACCGCAGCTTGCGGCATTTCGTCACAAACGCCACACAGTCCGGGGCCCCCTTTATCGCGGTGAAGCCGTCGTCGATATGCCCTGCAACGCCTGCGATCGCCAGGAGCGGGGTCGCCGACTCCACGTAAGCAATGAACTTCTGATGGGCGAAGGCGTCGGCGACGAAATCGCGAGCGGCCGGTCGCCTGGCAAGGGCGGTCACACCCTCGGGCGAGGTTAGAAGCGAGACAGCGTCGAAGAGGACCGACGGTCCACCCTCAACTTTTTCGTCGGCGCCGATCCAGGTTCCATCGCTGCCCTGCACGCCTCCGACCTCGGGCGCGACCAGCTTGAGCATCGCGCCTTCGGCCGTCAAGGCGGCCCTGAGCGCGTTTAGAACGGCCACGTCAACGCCATCGGTGACGAGTGCTCCGACCTTCCGGCCGGCGAATGACTTCGGGCCATTGAGCAGGAGGCTCAGAGCAGGTGAGGGCTTCAGGTCCTGCCGCGTCGGCCGGGCGGCCGTTGCTGGCTGGGGCATCGTCCGGAGCCGGATGGCCTTCGCGACCGAATCGGCAAGCCCCTGGTCAATGTTCAACAGGTGCGAGACAACCCGCGTCCGGATCGCTGGCGTCTCGACCTTGCTCAACTCGAATGCAATGGCCGCGATGATGTGCGACTGCTCCACGTCGGTCTGGCTGATGTAAAACTGGCGGGCCTGGCTGTAGTGATCGGCGAATGTCTCTGACCGTACCCGATGCTTCGGTCCTTCCTCCATGGCCGGATACGATTGAAATCCGACTGATGACTCGCGGGGACCGGAGTTGGTTGTCCACGAATTCGGCTCGTAATTGACGCGCCCTTTCGGATTGCTCATGGCCATGTGCCCATCCTGCTGCAGGGTGTGGAATGGGCACTTGGGCGCGTTGATCGGGATGTGGGTGAAGTTGGGACTCCCCAGCCGCTTGAGTTGCGTATCGAGGTACGAGAAGTTCCGCCCCTGGAGCAGCGGATCATTGCTGAAGTCGACTCCTGGAACGATGTTCTGCGTGCAAAACGCCACCTGCTCGGTTTCGGCGAAGAAGTTGTCGACCATCCGGTCGAGGACCAACCGTCCGACCGGACGGACCGGCACGTCCTCCTCGGGGATCAACTTCGTTGGATCGAGAATGTCGAAGGCGAACGAATCGGCGAACGAATCGTCGAATACCTGCAAACCCAGCTCCCACTCTGGGTAATCACCCGACTGGATTGCGTCCCAGAGGTCGCGACGATGGAAGTCCGGGTCCGCGCCGTTGATCTTGAGCGCCTCGTTCCAGACGACCGATTGAAGGCCCTGCTTTGGCTTCCAGTGAAACTTGACGAACGTGGACTTCCCCTCCGCATTGATGAGGCGAAAGGTGTGAACGCCGAACCCCTCCATGAACCGGAACGACCGAGGGATCGCCCGATCTGACATGAGCCACATGATCATGTGCATGCTCTCTGGAGAGAGTGAGACGAAGTCCCAGAAGTTGTCGTGGGCGCTTTGAGCCTGGGGGAAGTCGCGATCGGGTGCGGGCTTGACCGAGTGGACGAAGTCGGGGAACTTGATCGCGTCCTGGATGAAGAAGACGGGGATGTTGTTGCCGACGATGTCCCAGTTACCCTCCTTCGTGTAGAGCTTGACGGCGAAGCCGCGGACGTCTCGGGCGAGGTCGCCCGAGCCCTTGCTTCCCGCGACGGTGGAGAATCGGACGAAGGCGGGTGTTTTCTCCCCCTTACGCTGGAAGATGTCGGCGCGGGTCAGGGCGGCGAGGGATTCGTATGTTTCGAAGTAGCCGTGTGCGCCGTAGCCTCGGGCGTGAACGACGCGTTCCGGGATTCGCTCGTGGTCGAAGTGGAAGATCTTCTCGCGAAAGTGGAAGTCTTCCATCAAGGTCGGCCCGCGGGCGCCGTAGCGGAGCGAGTTCTGGTCGTCGGCGATCGGGACACCCTGCTGAGTTGTGAGGATGGGTTGGCCGCCACTGGCTGACTGATGGGTTTCTCCACCCAGGCCGACATTCACCTGATCGTCGCCGTAACGTCCGGTGATCGGCCCGACATCGTTCTTCTTCTTCGTGGCCATCTCACATACCCTCGTTGTGCGGTCGTTTTGGGTCAGACGGTTGCTGCGGGAGAAGGGGCGAGCAAACCGCGAGCCAAGTTGGTGGTCACCAGAGGCTGGTCTGGGAGATGACTTGTTGTCTGCGGCGTCTGCGGTATGATGAAGAGGTGTGGAATCGCTCGCGACGGGCGATCCCCCTCCGGCTATGACAGCCCCGCCGTGCGAATCTCGCGTGGTCGGGGTTTTTTTCCGCGCCTGGACGGTGCTGGAGCCTGTTGCCGAGGTAAGGAGGTAGGTCATGTCTGGCGGAATCGAGCAGGTCATCGTCACGCCGGCAGAGCACGCGATTCATGCTGTGGCATTGACGACTGTACATCACCGCAATTTTCCCGAGGTCAATGGCGAGGGTGACTCGGCCGAGCACGCCGCGCTTCATCTCGCCGAGCGGCTTGCCCGGACGCTCGACAGCGCCCCAAGCGACTGGAGACGTGAGCAGATTCGCCATGCGATCGAGGATGTCCACGAGTTCGTCGGCCGCGGCGCTGCCACACGAAGGTGAATCCAGATCTATAAGATCTGCTAAGAATCAGGAGATGTCTTGAATCTTGGGTCTCCGCGCGGTACAGTGAAGTCGTTGATCGATCATGACTGGCGATCAAGGCGACCGGCTAGGGCAGCCCCGCGGTGCGAGACGCACTGGCGGGGTTTTTTGTTTCCGGTCGGCGTTAGGTGAGTCGTAGGGGTCGCCCACCGCCGCGAGACGTGGGGCGATCAAAGATCCTCGAATGGAGGGGGATCGATCGGCCCGGGATCGTCCTGGCCGGTTTCTGGCGCCTCGGATGGCGTCCCGCCCGCGGCGGCGCGGCTGTATGAGGCTGTGCGACCCGCCGGGTTGGTTCCTCCGATCGCGAGAGGAGATGGCCATGAGCGCAGTCAAGGAAGCCCCCCGGACAAAGACTCCGGATGGCGCGGAACAGGGGACTGAGATGAAGACGTCCGCGGGGTCGGCCGCGAGGAGTAAGACCCCTGTGACGCCCTTCACCTTCATGGGACGACTCGCCGAGGAGATGGATCGATTTTTCGAGGAGTTCGGGCTCGAAGCCGGCTGGCCCTGGCCGCGGCTTCTCGCTCGGGGCCACGAACGGCCCGGGCTGCCGGGCCGGGCCGTCTCCGCCGAGTGGTTGCCCCGAATCGAGGCATTCGAGCGAGAGGGCCGGTTCGTGGTCCGCGTCGAGTTGCCGGGGATGACCCCTGAAGACGTTAAGGTCGAGGTGAGCAAGGGCCATCTCACGCTTCAGGGCGAGCGCAAGCAGGAGCAGCACCAGGAGAAGGAGGGGCGTTACTACGGCGAATGCCGCTACGGCGCCTTCTACCGCCTGATCCCGCTTCCGGAGGGGATCGACACAGGCGGGGCCACGGCCGAGCTACGCAAGGGAGTGCTCGAGATCGTCATGCCGAAGAAGATCCCTCCCGAGGCGGAAGCCCGTCGTCTCGAGGTTCGTGAAGCCTCGTGATCGGGCCGCGACGACCGCGGGGCGGGTGATTCGAGCGAACCGGGGCGGTCGATGGAACCGGGGACGGCCGCCCCGGGGACGGCATCCGTGGGAAGTCTGGGGCCGATCGGGTCCCAAAGAACGGGAGAATCGCCATGAAAGCTTTCCATACCATCCTTTTCGGTGCCGACTTCTCCGAGGGCTCCCGGGATGCCTTCCGGGCCGCCTGTTCCCTCGCGGTACCGGGTCAGACGACGATCCACGTCGTCCATGTCATCGAGCCGCACTGGGTGCCGGAGGAGCCGGTCCCGTACGGTCAGGTCGTCGTTGAGTTCTACGACGCCAAGGGGGACGGCTGCCGAGACGAGATCATCTGCCGGCGACTCCGAGAAGAGTACGCCCCCGAGATCCCGGTTGAGGTCGAGTACCATATCCGCGAGGGCGAGCCGGCCGCTCAACTCCTGCGGATGGCTGAGCGGTTGAATCCCGACCTCCTGGTTGTTGGCACCCATGGCCGGACGGGTCTGAGCTGGCTTCTGGCCGGGAGCGTGGCGACGACAATCGTCCGGCGCGCCCGGTGCCCTGTGCTGGCCTATCATCGACCGGAGGTGCCGAGGAAGCTTGAGGAGATCCGGACAATCCTGCATCCGACTGATTTCTCTCCGGGGAGCGAGCATTCCCTCGGCGTCGCCCGATCGATGGCACGCGACCTCGGTGCCCGGCTCGTACTGATGCACGTGATTCCGTATGGCGTGTACGCAAGCGACATGACTGTGGCCGTCGACCCGGCCGTCTACCGCGAGGCACTCGAGCAAGAGCGGCGGATGATCGAGGGGCCTGATCTGAAATACCCGGTTGCCACTCGCCTTGCACAGGGAGACGCCTCGGAGGAGATCCTCCAGGCGGCGGTGGAAATCGATGGTGGCCTGATCGTGATGGGAACGCACGGCAGGACCGGGCTCAGCCGGCTTCTCATGGGGAGCGTGACCGAACGCGTCGTAACCCGGTCGGCCTGCCCGGTGCTCGCGATCAAGGCTGGGTCTACTGTGACCAGGCACCGGTCGTCAGAAGCCACCGAGCCGGTAGCAGCGGGTCACTAAGGATGCGGCTCACCACGCAGGTGCCTGGGGTACCGGCGGGTCAGACTCAAGCCTGTCCGTCGGTACCCAGTGCCTCCTCGGCGGTGAGGATCATCTGGGCAATTTCGATGAGCTTTCGGTTCTTGTCGCTGGCCAGTTTCTGAAGCCGGCGGAAGGCGGAAGGCTCATCGAGGCTTGCCTTTTTCATCAGAATTCCCTTGGCTTTCTCAATGATCTTGCGGTCCTCCAGGGCTTGCTTGAGATTCGTGGCTTCCCTGCGGAGCGCTTCGAATTGTTCGAATCGGTGCATGGCCAGGCGAATTGCCGGAATCAGGTCAGACTGCTTGATCGGCTTGACAAGGTAGGCCATGACGTGATCCGCCTCAGCTCGCCGGATGAATTCCGGGTCGTGGTAGGCAGAGACCAGGATCACGGGAACCGGGCTCTGCCGATACAATCGCGAGGCGGCGTCGATACCGTCCATGTCCGGCATCTTGATGTCGGTGATGACCAGGTCGGGATGAGCCTGGGCACAAATCTCGACGAGTTCCAGCCCGGTCCGAGCAGCGCCGATGACCTGATGACCGAGCAGTGGTAGGATTTTCTGGAAGTAATCTCGCATGTCCAGTTCGTCGTCGGCGACGACGATCTTCAGCGGTCGGCTCATGGTAGTCCTCTCGGAAGGGTGATGAAGAACGTGGCACCTGGACCGTTTTCGCCGACCTCGATACGGCCTCCATGGGCCTCGACAATCCTCCGGGCGATGGCGAGTCCCAGTCCGGTTCCACGTGCCTTGGTCGTAAAGAATGGGTCGAAGAGTTGGCTGCGACGTTCGGGAGGGATTCCTGGCCCGTTGTCGCGGAAACGGAGTCGGAGGGCCGGCCGTCCCTCCATTGTCGTTGATTCGGCCACGACCTCGACGACAATCGGTGGGAATCCTGCTGCCAGGGAGTTGTCAAGGAGGTTACGGAAGACCTGGCCCATGCGAAAGAGGTCTGCGACACAATGCAAGTTCACACCTTCGATGTGCTCGACGAGCGTGGCCTCCTTTCCGATTCGAGCTGAGGAGAGATTTTCCCACGCCTCGCGCCAGACGAGAGAGAGGTCACAGCGGTCACAATCGAGCTTGATCGGCGAGGCATATCCACGGACATCCTCGTAGAGCGTGTGAAGGTCGTCCTGGGCATTTTGAATCCGAGCGATCAGGTCGATCGCCTCGGGGCGATCCCGAACGGTGAGCGAGAGCATTTCGAGGCAAGCCTGACTGCGCTGTAGTGCATTACGACTCTCGTGAGCGAGGCCGGCGACCATCTCGCCGATCGCGGCCAGTCGCTCCGACTGAACGGCCCGTTCCCTGGCTTCCTCCAGCGAATGGGCGAGTCGGCGTCTCTCGGAGATACGAGCCAGGCTCGCGCGAAGCAGGTCGTGATTCAGTGGCTTGATTAAATAATCCTCGGCCCCTTGTCGGAGCGCCGCGATGACTCCCTGCAAGTCGGAGTAGCCTGTCACCACGATCACAGCCGCATCTGGGGCCGCGGCCTTGAGTCGAGGCATCAATCGCTCGGCAGTGGCGTCAGGAAGGCGTCGATCGAGGATGATCGCGGCGAACTGCGGGAGGTGCTCGCTGGCCATCGCCTCGGCCGCCGACCCGGCAACCTCAACCCGTTGCCCGTCCATTTCGAGCAGATCGCGCAGGTTTTCTCGGGCGTCGGGGTCGTCCTCGATCACCAGGATGTCGAGCGTTGGGTCGTCCATGATCCTGCTCACGCCGAGGTATCCTCGGCCGATGCATCAGGGATGCCGGCCAGTTCATCCAGTTTATCGAGAAGCACGGGGATGTTGAAAGGTTTGAAGCAGACAGCGTCAACCCCCTCGGCGATGAGTCCGTCCAGGATTGGGTCCATCTCGGAGCGGTGGCCGGTGATGACAATTGTCCGGGCGCTGGGATCGCCGGTACGAACCATTCGGAAGACTTCGCTTCCGTCGCTGTCGGGAAGCCGAAGATCGATCAGGATGACCCTGTAGCGCTGACCTCGGAGTTGCACAGAGGCCTCGCGACTGTCGTGTGCCAGGGCGACGCGATATCCTCGGTCGCGGAAGAGGTCCCAGAGCGATCGGCAGAGGTCATGGTCATCGTCGATGACGAGGACCAGAGGTTGACAGACGGCCTCCTCGACGAGCCCGAGCAATTTGCCGAAGTCAACCGGCTTGGACAGGACTTTCCAGGCTCCTGCGGTGAGAGCTTCATCGGCCGTCTCTCGGCTGGCGAAAGCGGTCACGAGGAGTGAGACGGTGTCGGCCCTTCGTCGCTTGATCTCGCGGTAGAGAGTAAGGCCATCCATGCCTGGCATCTTGTAGTCGAGCAAGGCGACATCGTAGGGTTTCTGGTCGATCAGGACCAGGGCGGAAGGACCGTCTGGAGCCGAGTCGACCTCGTAGCCAAGGTCGGCAAGGATGTCGCAGAGGTTCCGGCAGATGTCCGCGTCGTCGTCGACGACGAGGATGCGGGGCGTCTGCTGATTCATGGCACTTCGTCCTCCTCGGTCCCGGTGGGTGCTGCCAGGATCCGTACCTTGAAGACGCTCCCGCGACCCGGTTCACTCGCAACCTCGATCATACCATGGTTCTTCTCGACGATCGATCGGGCGATGGCAAGGCCAAGTCCGAGTCCTCGGGCCTTGGTCGAATAGAGAGGCTCCATGATCCGGATGAGGTCGTCGTGTGCGATGCCGGTGCCGGTATCGGCCACGCTCAGCTCCACGTACTCTCCGGGGGCACGGGCGGAGATGGCGAGCCGGCCACCCTCGGGCATGGCTTCTCGGGCATTTCGGACGAGATTTCCCAGTACGATCCGGAGCTGGTCAGAGTCTCCGAGAGCCGGAGGTAACCCATCGGGACAGTCGAGTTCGAGTTCGATTGCCTCTCCGACTGGATTCAACTCCAGAACCTCGCGGAGGAGCACCTCGATCCGAATTGGCCGCAGCTCGGGAACCGGCATCCGGGCGAAGTTTGAGAGTGAAGTGATAACTCCATCAGCCAGTTCGACGTTTCGTTCGATTCGCCGCAGGTGCTCCGCCTTTTTCTCCTCGGTTGGACTCCGGGCATTGAGTAGGTAATACACGGAGGTCTTAACAACATTCAGGGGATTGCGCAACTCGTGGGCAATGCCGCCTGCGCATTGTCCGATTGTTGCCAGTCGCTCGGTTCGCTGGAGTCGCGCGGAATATTCAGCCTGATAAGCATCTTCAATGATGGCAAGATCGAGGTCAAGAAGTTTGTTGAGGGCTCGGATTGTCTCGTTCCGTTCCTCCTCGCTGCCTTGCCAGCTCTCCTGAATGCCGCGAACAAGGCCACCTCGAATCCGCGAGAGCGCGACGTTGGTAAAGACCTGATCCAGGCCGATCTCGACATGGCGGGAGCCGACCCGCCATCGACGCTCGACATACTTCGCGTCATAGGCTCCCGAAAAAAGTTCTCGAAGCCACTTGCCCAGAGTGAGCTTGAGGCGATTGATTTGTGCATGTCCACCGGTGATAACTTTCCGCGTTCCCGAATGATGCTCAACTTCGGCGTAGAAGTCGTCGACCAACCGGTCGATATAGGGCTCCAGGAGCGGAGCGGCCGCAGTGAGCCGGTCGGCGTCGGAAGGCACCCATCCGACGTACAATTGGAGTTCGCGATAGCGATCGAATAGCGTGCCCGGATTCATGGTCCGTTGTCCTTCCCCCTCGAAGGTACCTAAAAACAAAAGCCCACACGCCGCCCGTGGAGTAGCGGAGCATGGGCTTCCTGAACCCGGTCGGGGGCTGCCCTTCATGAGCGCGTCCCAACGTTTAGGAGTTATCCTAGCTACGACCACAGCGAGCGTGAAGCCCCCAGTTCTCGAAGTTGCGGGATCGGAGCGTTTGCGACTCGGCCTGTAGGGGACAAATCGAGTAATCTGGGATTGACCAACCGACGGCTACCGGCTACTCTCCCATGATCATGCTGGCTCGCGATGGGCCCGCAGGGTGGCTAAGGTGGCCCCGCCTTGTCGTATTCCGACAAGGACGGGGTTTTTTTGTGCGCCTAGCCCATCGTCCAAAGCTTGGACGACCGCGGCCCGAAACCATCGGGTCCGGCTCGGCGGTTATGGATGCCGAAATCCCGGCGAAGCCCAAAAGGGACGCCGGCCTGTAAGGAACAGACGGCACCATGGAGATGACCCCGGTCAAAGAACTGGAGCGAGCCCGTGTCCACCGCTCCTGGGTTCGGCCGCCGCAGGCCAGGATTCAGGAGGTGATCGAGGATCGGTTCTGGAGGAGTGGGTATCTCGCGCTCAGGGACGTCTCGTGTCTGGCTCAGGACGACGAGGTTCATTTGCTGGGTCGGGTGCCATCTTACTTCCTCAAGCAGATCGCACAGGAGATCGCCGGCGGCGTCGAAGGCGTCCGGCAGGTCATCAACCGGATCGACGTCCTATGCCTCTCCCGGTCCACGACACCTTGACCCTGGTGAGGCCGCGAACCTGACACCACGAGCCCGAAAGGAATTCACCCGATGTTAGTCCTCAGCCGAAAGCTCAACGAGTCCATCGTCGTCGACGGCAACATCAAGATCACGATCGTCGGCATCCGTGGAAATCACGTGCGTGTTGGGATCGAGGCACCCGGCTCGATCCCGATCATTCGTCAGGAACTCCAGGATCGGAACGTGGCCAGCGCACTGTGCAGCCCCCCGGTTGGTCTCGCGACTCCAGTCAGTTCCTCCGTCTGATCCTGTCGTACTGCATCGGTCCACACGTACGGGGCACGTCGCCATGGAAAGTGGCGTCGTGCCCCGTTTCTTTGAAGTCAGTGCGTAGGGTCGATCCAGATCAACTCTCGGGCCCGAAGGTGATTGCCTACACCCTGTGGTGTAGGATCGGGTTGGGAGTAGTAATCGATCGCCGCCCCGGGATTTCGCCGGGCCTCCTCAATCCGCGCAAGATTCGCATTGGCACCCCACTGAAACATATAATAGTAAGGTTGCCGCTTTCCGCTCGGTGGCGGTACGGAACTGACGACCTGCCGGAACATTTCCGCAGCACGGTCGAGATTGTTATTCTCGAGGTGGGCCAGGCCCAGGTAGTAACTGGCGTAAACGTCGAGTCCGGCCTGTACGTCCTTCGGGATCGTCTGCTGCTTCTCTTTTGAGACACCCTTTTGATGGATCGCAAGCGGGACATTCTCCCCCTTGCGAAATGCGACGTATTCGCTGATCGCTTCTGGCATCTCGCCACGAAGCTGTTTCACCCTTGCATAGATGAGCGGATACTCGGGTCGGAACCAGAAAAGCGAATACTGGATCGCCTGGACAAACTCGGCGTCGTTGAAAAGGCGGACCTGCACCTGGAGCGGGATCTCCCAGAGCGAAACCGAGCCGAGCCTTGGACCGAGAACCCGGGCAAAATGGTCGCGCTGGACGGCCGGATCGCTGAAAAGGACCGTCCGATACTTGCCGGAAAGCTCCCGCTGGAGAAGCCTCATCTTCGGCGCGAAGTAGCCGGGACTGGAGTCGATCAGCACCCCAATTTTCGTCGGACTGTTGAGTAGTGTCGCTCGACTGGCAACGTACGGGGCGAGACCCGGGATGTTCATCCGTTCAAGGATTGTCGGATCGGTCAGGACATCGTCGAGAGTGGAGATGCCCCGGCCCTCGGGCCCGGGCACTTCGAGACCCAGCCGCGTATCAAACAGGTAGGCTCGGTCGTCAATCAGAACCGCGACGAGCCAGACGATCCGGGGTTTTTGAGGTCGGATCGATCCAGGCTGCGGCTCCTCGCGGGAAACCACCGTGTCACCACCTGTCGCACGAGTGAAAGTCAGCAGGCCCGCGTCGATGTCGAGTTGCCGGCAGAAGGCCATGAAGATCCAGGCCCGCTCCGCCCAGGCCGAGCCTTCTGACTCGGTTGCCATTCCGCGCATCAGGACGTCGTATGGCCGGGCGAACGCCGGCCCGCGCCGACCACCCCCGAATGACCCGGCTGGGACCAGTTGAACCTGTCGGATGATCCAGTCAAATAGCCTTCGAACTCGCGCCAGGTCGTCGCCGGACCCAGCGACCCGGGCGGCGATCTTCGAATACATCATGCAATCTTCGATATGACGTGTGTCGCGGTCGTTCCATTCCCTGGACTGAAACGGGGGAACTGCGGAGCTTCCAAGCTGGGCGACAAGATAATCGCGCGCCGGCGCATCGAGCTGATACAGCTTCTCGGGAGTGCCCTCGTCGAAGTATTGATTCAACTTGTTGACGGCAAGCTTGTAGTTGTCGCCGCCGGGCTTGATCGAGGCACGTTCGATCAGGCTGATCGAGCTGTCGAGGATCGCCTTCCGCTCCTCGGCAGTTCTTGCCGAGATGCTGCTGACCGCTCCGTCGCGGTCTCGGCCCCTGGAGCCTGGGATCGGCCCCAGAAAGGTCCGGCCTTTCTGAACAATATCGTTATCGGGGACAGAGTAGTCGCAACCGGTGGCCGCGGCCAGACTGAAACCGGCCACTCCAAGCCCACTCCAGAACCAGATTCGAAGACGACGATTCAAGCCCGGTACTCCTGATCCAAGGTGAGAGGCGTCGAGGCAGAATCCCCCCGTCGGGCGGCGACCATCGACGCAGGCCGGTCGGGCGAGGAGGTCGCCACGCCTGCTCCCGTTCCATTGTGCGAAAAAGTCGGGGCGCGCGGCGAGTCCTACCGAGCGATCGGCCCCCTCTTTCCGCCATACGATCGGGATTGCCGGAAGGTTCGTCGAGCCGAGCCTTTATCGACCGATCAGGCGATGGCCTCGCGGATTCGGAGACAGAGATCCATCAAAGCAGGTAGGTCGTCAAGCGGGAGCGAGTTGGGCCCGTCGGAGAGAGCCCGATCGGGTTCCGGGTGGACCTCAAGGAAGAGAGCATCGCAACCCGCGGCCACAGCGGCCCGAGTGAGAGTGGGGATCATCTCACGTTGCCCCGAAGACGCAGCACCGTCAGGACCGCCACCGGGGAGTTGCACCGAATGCGTGGCATCAAAGACGACCGGCGCCCCGGTCTCCTTCATCTGAGGGATCGATCGAAAGTCGTTGACCAGCCGACCATATCCAAATGTGGTCCCTCGCTCCGTCAGCAGAACGCCGGAGGCACCCGCGGCGTTCAGCTTCTTGACGACGTGTTGCATGTCCCAGGGAGCGAGAAACTGGCCTTTCTTCACGTTCACTGGTCGTCCGGTCGCTGCGGCAGCCTCGAGCAGGTCGGTCTGCCGGGCGAGGAATGCGGGAATCTGGAGCAGATCGACCACCTCGGCGATCGGGGCCGCCTGAATCGTCTCATGGATGTCGGTTGTCACTGGCAAGCCGGTCTCGGCCTTGACCTTCTCAAAGGTACGTAGCCCTTCCTCGACACCCGGCCCGCGAAAGCTCGAACCCGAAGTCCGGTTGGCCTTGTCGAACGACGCTTTGAAGATTAATGGGATTCCGCGCTTACCGCAGATCTCGGCGAGCCTTGTAGCGATCCGGAGCGTAAGACCGCCTGGTTCCATCACGCAGGGGCCGGCGATCAGCGCCAGCGGTCCCTCGTTACCGACACGAGCCGAGCCAATCACCACAGGATTAGGCGTGCCCATTCAACGACTCCTTTCGCGCGATCCCATTCGATCCTGGGCCAATCCTATCATCCTGATGCAGAGTTGGCGAGCACAGAACAAACACCGTCGCGTGCTGGCGTTCCGACTTACTCTGACCTCTGGTGTCTGGGCGGTACCAACATCGAGAGTGAGGAGGGGAGAATCTCGACGACCCATTCCTCACGATGGAGTAATGTTCCTCCGTCCTCGACGTCGTGGCAAACGACTCCCGGATCTCTGGCACGAAGTGTGGGGACTACCGTGCCGGCGGGGTCGCCATCAAGCTGGACCGGGATCCTCGATCGAGAGGTGATGACAACTTTCCGGACTCGTCGATGGTAGACGCTCGGATCGGTCAAATGAACGCCAAGGAAGACCTTGCAAAGATAATAGAAAGCCCTCACCGGCCCCGCATGGCGGAAAACAATCAGGTCAAGCCACCCGTCATCGTCTCGGGCGATGGGAACGAACGGCAGACCAAGGGCATATCGGGGAAGATTGAAAAGGAAGACGGTCGTCCCTCGAAGAGTCTCTTCGCTGCCGAGATCGAGGATGCGGACGGTAATCACAGGGAAACGGTAGGTGAAGCTGGCGCGGAGGATGGGCCAGACATAAGCCATACGGCTTGTGGTCCCCATCCTTCCGGAACGAGAAATTCGGCCTCGATGGTGCCGGGTAACGACATCGGCATCGAACCCGAATCCGGCCATCAGAAGGAAACGCCGCCCCGCGACCTCGGCGAGATCGACCGGGACCGAACGGCCGGCCGAGATCAACCTGGCCAGGCCGTGTGGGTCGCGTCTTAGCCCGAAATGCCGGGCGACAAGGTTCTCGGTCCCGGCCGGCATAACGGTTATGGGTACGCCTGGATGCTCGTTGAGGAGGGCCGAGACTGTTCCGTCTCCCCCGACGGCGATCAGGCATCGACAATCGTTCCGAGCACGCGCCCGCTCGACGAGCAAGGCTCGGGCCTGGGGTGTCCAGGCCACCTCGGATGCAAGCCCCTGTCGCCGAAGCTCTGAGACCAATTGGTCGACCAGTCGTCGTCCGCGTCCGGCTCCCGAATTGCGATTGGCGATGATGCCAACCCACGACGTCGCACCCGAAGAGGAAGGACCGGAGCCGGTCATCCGGTCGGCATGCTCGTGAGGAGCCGATTCGCTCTTCTCGCTCGCCTCTCGGTCATCGATCAACGCGAAGCCCTTTCCCGGCGGTCACTCAACGATGCGAGCCGATCCTCTCGAGGCTATCGTGATACGACTT
Source organism: Planctomycetales bacterium (assembly GCA_027449865.1). Taxonomy (GTDB): domain Bacteria; phylum Planctomycetota; class Planctomycetia; order Isosphaerales; family Isosphaeraceae; genus JAKAUH01. The sequence continues at coordinate 29,657 of DAIDKV010000046.1, read as the reverse complement.
CTGGAACTGGTCCCGGAGCGACTGGAGCCGGGCGGTCATCTCGGAGTTCGTCGCCTTGAGTTCGTTGACGCGACGCCGGAGATCGTCCATCGCCGCGGTATCAGCATCGAACTCGGCGATCCGAACCTGATGCGACTCCCGGGCCGAGGCGATAGTTTCGTTGACGGTCTTGAGATCAGCCTGGAGGCGGGCGAGCATGTCGGTGACCTGTGACCGCGTCCGTTCCAGGTCGGTCTGCTGCGAACGGAGAGACGCAATCTCTCGATCGAGCTTCTCCTGCATGATGTTGGTCAGATCGCGGGTCTGGGCGATCTCCGCACGCGTCGTGTCGATCCCCGCCTGGGCCTTCTCCAGATCGGCGTCCAGCTTCTGGAGCCGCTGGTTGGCGTTGTAATGGAGCTGGGCGACACCACCGGCCAGGATCAGGCAGCCGATGGAGACAAGCATTACCAGGACGACAAGGACCTTGCCCGCGGTGGACATCAGACCTCTCCCGTGTCAATCGATCGGCATGTGGCGGGCCGGCGCCCGGACGGTCGGCCCGTCGAGGAGACGAGGCCCAGAGCACGGGCCAATCCTGTTCGTAATATACCCCCTGGACAGAAGGTTTGCCAGGGATCGGCCGCCGGATCCCGTTGCGCCGCGACGGGTTTGACGACTTTGCGGCCCACCCTTACAATCGGCGGTAATCTCCTCTTCCCCGAACTATTCAGGAGACTCGGACAGGAATGCGCCCAACTTATCCCGTCGTCGAGCTCCTGGGAGACGGCATCGGAGCGGAGCTTTCGAGGGCCGTCCATCGACTGGCCGAGGCCCTGCCCGTTCGTCTCGAGTTTATCCCGGTCGACATCAGTCTGGAAAACCGTCGGACGCGTGGAAAGCTCCTTTACGATGAGGCGGTCGAGGCCATTCACGCGGCTCGGGTCGCCCTCAAACATCCGACGACCACGGCTGAGGAAAGCCCCAACGCCGTCCTCCGCCGCCGATTGAACCTCTCAGTGATTCACAGGCCGGTCTACACGATCCCTGGCGTTCCTACCAACTTCCGACGTGAGCTCGATCTCGATATCGTCCGGATCGCCACCGGGGGCACCTACGACGACCCTGGTCGTTTGATCGGTACGGACGGTGCCGTCAGCCTTCGGATCGTGGAGCGTCAGCCGGTCACCCAGGCTGCTCGATACGCTTTCAACCTGGCTCGTAAGACGGGCAAGCGCGTGACCAGCTCGTCCAAGTACACAATCCAGAGAGCCACCGACGGCCTCTTCGAACAAATCACGAAGGAAGTCGCCAGCCAGTTCCCAGAAGTCAATCACTCGGTCGAGCTTTTCGACGCGATGCTCGGCAAGGTGATCATGGCGCCCGAGAAGTTCCAGATCGTGCTTGTCCTCAATGAGTATGGAGACTTCCTCTCCGACATGGCCTGTGGGCTGGCCGGCTCGCTCGGGATCGGCGCCAGCGCCAATCTCGGCTTCGATGCCGCGGCAGTCGTTCGGGTCGCACTCTTCGACGCGGCGCATGGTACCGCACCCGACATAGCCGGTAAGAATCTCGCCAATCCAACGGCCATCTTTCTGGCCCTCTCACTCCTTCTCTACCAGCTCGGTGAAATCGCCGTCGGACAGGCGGTGAAGAACGCAACACTGGAGCTGTTGCGTCAGGGTGTCCGGACCCCCGATCTGGGTGGTCGGGAGACAACCGAGAGCTTCACCGACGCCGTCGCGGCGGGAGTCGCCCGACACAATCCCCTCCAATCTTCCGAGTCGGAGGCTTAACCAGGAAAGCTCCTTGATGCATCTCAACCGACTATCGACCTCGGCGATGATGCGTCTGAGCGTGCTTGCGGCGCTCAATCTGATTCTGATTCGTCAGTTCGATCGCGAGGTCGTCTTGCTCCATCCTGTTGTCATCCTCTCGGCGGTGACGATCGACCTGGGACTCTATGCGTTGATGGTCTACTCCGGGACGTTCAATCGGACCCTGATCGCGATGATGATTGCGGGGCTGACAAGCGTGCTGGCGGCAATTGCCTTCGGTGGATTGGGCCCTTCTTCTTTCGCTCACGGCAACCCCCATGAAGGACTCGCACGAATCGCTGAAGCTCTCATCGACCGCTCGCTCAGGCTATGGGCCATCGTACGGGGCGACCGGTTGAGCACGAGGTTTGCCTTTGCCTGGGAGGAGCGCTCGAAGGTCGGCTACCTGATCGCTGACGTCATTGGGGGGGGTGCCATCGGGATCGCGGGGCTACTGACAAGGCGGACGCGGCCGAAGTCGAGGACGCCCGAGGCGGCCCAAGCTTCGTCCGCCTCTTGACGCCGACTCGGCGCGTCCGCTGTAATCATCGACTTGCCAGCTTCGGCCCGATCCGATCCTCCGGGAACTCCATCGACATGTCCGCCGGCGATCTTCGCTCGACCGCCTCTGAAGGTCCGATCACGTCCACCAGCCCGGTTGCCAAGTCTCATCGCCGAGGCCCGACGGCTGGGCAGGTGGTGGTCGTCACGAGCGTGATGTTCACCTTCATCTCGTTCTGGCGGACGGCGGCGATTGTGCTCTGTGACCTCGCCAGCACGGTCTATTACATCGAGGGAATCGTCGAGTCGCAGATCGGCAAGGCCGCTCCCTGGTTCATCCTGGGCGTGATGCTTTTCAGCTACGGCGTGCGAAGTGTGTACATCGAGAGCTGCGCCATGTTCGTGCGCGGCGGTGTCTACCGGATTGTCAAGGAGGCGATGGGGGGAACGCTGGCCCGCATCGCGGTCTCGGCGCTCCTGTTCGACTACATTCTCACCGGTCCAATCAGTGCCGTCTCGGGCGGGCAATACATCGTTGGACTGCTCAACGACCTCTTTGGCCTCGGCCCTGAAAGCTGGCTCGTCGCCTACACAAACCCACTCTCGGCGGTCATGGCCGTGGGGGTGATCGTCTACTTCTGGCGGGTGAACATTCGAGGGATTCACGAATCCAGCGACCGTGCGCTGAAGATCATGGCGGCGACGACAGTGATCGGCGTCGTCATGGTCGCCTGGTGCCTGGTCACTCTCGCGGTCCGGCCCGAGAAGCGCGCGATCCCGCCACTGACACCCGACCTCTCGAAGAAAGTAAGCCCGACGGGTACTCCGATGCTCGACCCCTTCGGCAAGCAGGTCGACCCCCTGGGCTTCCTCGGCGAGACGAGCCTGGGCGAGTCGCTCCGCCCCGATCCCATTTCAGGCAACTGGCTGGGTCTGATCGGCCTCGTCGGCATCATGATCTCGTTCGGTCACTCGATCCTGGCGATGAGCGGCGAGGAGACATTGGCCCAGGTCTATCGAGAGGTGGAGAGCCCTAAACTCAAGAACTTCCGACGTGCCGCGATGGTCGTATTTTTGTACAGCATGCTGCTCACTTCACTGATCAGCTTCTTCGCGGTGATGATCATACCAGATGATCAGCGTGTGACCCGGTATGCCGGCAATGTGATCGGTGGCCTGGCGATGAACGTGGTAGGGCCGCAGTGGGCCCGACTGACTCTCAACGCCATGGTGGTTGTCGTCGGCTCGTTGATTCTTTCGGGAGCCGTGAACACGGCGATTGTTGGCTCCAATGGTGTGCTGAATCGGGTTTCGGAGGACGGAGTCCTTCCGGACTGGTTCCTTCGACCTCATCCGAAGTATGGGACCAGCTCACGTCTCATCAACCTGGTGGTCATCCTACAGATCATCACCACAATAGCCAGCCAGGGGGACGTGTTGACCCTCGGTGAGGCGTACGCCTTCGGTGTTGTCTGGAGCTTTGTCTTCATGACGATGTCGATGCTGGTTTTGCGATTCAAGCGTCCGGAGCCAAGAGAATTCGAGGTTCCGCTCAACATCCGCGTCAAAGGTTACGAGATTCCGGTTGGGATTGGTCTCGTCTTCGTGGTTCTGGCTGTCTCGGCGATTTTCAATCTACTGACGAAGGAGGTCGCCACAATCACCGGCGTGCTCTTTACGGCCGGGTTCTTCGCCGTTTTCTGGGCGAGCGAGCACGTCCACCGCCGGCGCCGGGCCGGCGCAGCGGCCGAACGCCGAGAACACCTGGAGCAGTTCAACGAACGGCGCGCCGACAACCTGAATGTCGAGTCGTTGAGCCTGACGAAGCCATACCGAAAGCTGGTGGCGATCCGTTCCCCGTACAACCTGGGTATGCTTGAGCGATGCCTCGCCGAGACTGATCCCGATACGACTGAAGTTGTAGTGATGACGGCCTCGGTTCTCCCTCAGCGCTCGGCCGACCTCGAGCCGCAAATCACAGACCAGGATCGGCAACTCTTGACGGCCGTCGTGAACCTGGCCGAGCACGCGGGCAAGCCGGTCAAACCAGTGATCGTGCCAACCAACGAGCCGTTTTACGCTCTCGCGCAGACGGCCCGCGCGATCGGGGCACAGGAACTCGTCATGGGCGCCTCCAACAAGTTCCGTCCGGAAGACCAGCTCGATCAGGTGGCGCTCTACTGGTTGAATCTGGGCGGCGCGAAACCCGAGCCGATCTCGATCCGGGTTCTTGGGAAGGATCGAGATGCCCGGCTCGATATCGCCGGTGGCAGCCAGATTCCCCGTCCGGGCGCGATCGCTGCTGAGACCGCCCGCATCCTGGCCGAGCTCCGCAAGAGCTGGCATGGAGTGGAACGACTCCTGCTGGCCTACGACGGCAGCCCGCTCAGCTCCGATTTCCTGGAGACCGTTCTTAGCTTCCTCGATCCTGCGATCTCGGTGACCCTCATCGACGTCGTCGAACCCGAGGCCCGAGAAGACGGGATCGATCCGGTGGGGAAAGCGCAGGACCTGATCGAGCACGCCGTCGAACGTGCGAATGAACTTGGGCGATCGGTTCATCGGCTTATTGCCCGAGGTGAGGCCGGCCCTGAGATCGTTCGGGCCGCCGTCGAAGGGAAGTTCGACGCGATCTTCATGAGCCTTCGAGGTGCCTACCGACGAGGCGACACAACCGCCTTCGCCTCAAACACGCGGTATGTCCTGGAAAATGCCCCCTGCCGCGTCATCCTCGGTTTTGCCCCCAAGTCCATTCCGTCACCGCCCGTGAATGGAGAATAACTCTCGCCACGGAATGCTGGGAGAATGAGGTGAGGTTCGGATCATCCAAGAGAATCTCGCATCAGAGCAATATTTGAAATCCCGGTGATGGAATTCCGAATGCTATTCTCACTAGTCTAGACAGCTTTGGCATAGTTTTTTCATGGGATGCGCTCAAAGGTTTAGATCCTTGTGATCTGTGCCCTTTTCCTCCCCTGTTAGCCGGCGGAGGGTTCTTCCCCACTTGCGAGGGAGCTTGCTCCGTCCAAACTCGGAGAGCCGAGGAACAAACTGGTTCCAGGTCAAGACGGTCAGGCAGCTTGAATCCTGAAGGATGGCGATCATCGCTCGCGATCGGAAGACGGCCAGGATGGCCAGGGCGCCGTTTTCGGGGTTGCGACCGAGTCTCCGGGTTCGTGAGAGGGCCCGGCGCAGTTCGTCGGGTGCGGCCTCGCGTTCGGCCCCGAACCGTTCGATGAACCGTTCGAGGGCGTGCCGCGAGAGCCGCACCGAGCTGTAATCACGCTGGCCGGGTGGTGGATGGGTCATTCCGCCTCGCCGGTCGCTGCCCAGACGACGCCTCGGTGCAGCCACTTCTGGTATTCGGGATCGGACATCGCCTTCACGTCATGTCCCAGGACATCCTCGAAGACACGCCCCTGGCCGTAGTTGTTCACCCAGATGACTGGCTCGTCCTTCCCTGTCCCCTTCGGCTTGCCAGGGTCGGAATAGGCGGTCGCCAGCACAACGCTACCTGGCGTGAGCATGGAGTTCTGGTAGAGTTCGTCGATTTCATGATCGAACTTCGCCGGCAGTCCCTCGGAGATCGGGTGCCTGGCGTCGGTCTTCTTCACCGTGAAGGCGTGGGCGGGGCCGTGGAATCCTTGCGTACGCCAACCGCCCGCGACAGCCTTCTCGAACTCCACCCAGTTCGGCCGAGCGAAGGCCGCAGACCCGTAATGATAGCCGACCAGCCCCTTACCCCCACGTACCGCCTTCAAAAAAGCCTCCTTGTTGGCATCCGACCATCGCGATTCGGGCGGTCCATTCGGTGTCTCGCGATAGTTGAGGATCAGGACGTCGTATTTCGCGAGGTTCTCGTCGGTGAGGTCTTTCGAGGGTTTCTCGGTGATGTCGACGTGGATGCGACCGCCTTTTTCGAGGATGGATTTCAGTTCGGCGGAGGTCTGCTTCCACTTGTGGGCCGAAACATTATCTCCGGTGATGACGAGAGCCTGGATCGGGCGTGCTGATTTCGGCCGCGCCTCGGCCGTTGTCGGCTCGGTGCCGAGAATCTCGTCGAGCGCGATCGGGCCGAACACAGGAACGGCCATGTCCATGCTGTCCACGAGGTTGCAATACGGATCGTAGCCATACCCGTACCAGAGCATGGCCCCGGCCGGCACCTTGCCGGCCAGTTTCAGGACGACGGTATCCCTCGCTCCACCGACTGCGGCCTCAAAGAGCATTGGCAACTCGGTCCCATCGGCCTTTCGGATCGAGAACCCGGCGATATGCCGATCGGGACGCAGGCCGTAGCGGGGCGCTTCGGCCTCGCTGGAAGCCTGGGATTGACCTCCCATCATTGCCATCATCCCCGGGGCGTTCGGCTGAGGAACATTGGAAGCCGGGGCCATCATCATCCGGTCGATCCGTCGCATCACCGCCGGGCCGTTCTCCGAGGCCATGTTCCTGTTCACGCCCTTGAACCGGACGACCAGGGTGTTGTTGGGGCCCTTCGCGACGCTATCAAGTGTCGGTGTCGTCGCGCCGACCTGGCCAAAGAGTTCGCGCTCGGCGATTCTCGCCAATCGGAGACCTGCGCGTTTGTGACCCTGCGTACCGACGTGAATCGGGTCGTCGAGTTCGAGGTCGATCACGGAGATCACAGCGGTGTTCGGCAGTCGCTCGGGGAGTCGACGCTGCGCTTCCTGGACCGTATTCCAGCTCTCCGGGTCGCCGGCATGGACGAACCGGCCGATCTGGACGAAGTAGAAGGGAAGCTCGGGCTGACCGAAGTCGGATCGAACGGCCTCGATGAAATGGGCGAACTTGCGGCCGTATTGTTCGGCAGCACCTGGGTGGGCGTCGCTTTCACCCTGATACCAGAGGAGCCCGCGCACCTTTCCACCTGCCTGCTTGAACTGGCGCATCATTGACCCATAGAGGCTCTTCCCGCCCTGATCCTTCTTCGACGGGTCCCACTGGTCCATGCTGGTCCCGCCGTGGGCGCAAATGACGAGCCCGATCGGGATACCGGTGGCGTCGGTGAGTGCCGATGCAAAGGGAAGGCCGAGTCCCGCGCCTCTTCGCCGGTTTTTGTGGGCGCGGGCCGCCCGCTCCTCTCGGGTCTTCGGGTCTCCCGAGTGGACAGAATCCGGCGAGTCGATCAGCCAGTGGAGCGGCTCCTCGGCAGGCTTCCATCGACCGTCCATTCCGAGCATCATGACCCGAGGATGCGGTGGCGCGACGTCGATCAGATTGCCGACCCCTTCCATGTTTGACTGTCCGGACAGAACCCAGAGGTCACCGACGTAGACGTCACTCACGTTGATGTTCTCGATTCCGCGTCCCTGCGACTGGACCTGCGCACTGATCGTGTAGGGCCCGCCGGCCGGCACGCCAACGATCTTGCCGTCGACGAACCGGACGGTCGAAAGCGGCGCGTTGCCACCGGAGATTGTGACGTCCACTAGCTTCACATCGTCCTTCGAATGTTCCAGGACGACGGGGATCTCGGCCAGACCGTTCGCCTCGCGCTGATAGACTCGCGATGCCGAGGGCTCGGCGAGCTTCAAAGCCGGTGTCGCGGGCCGTGAAGGCTGAGCGAACGCTGGCGAATGGATCGAAACGATCGCCAGGGCGGCGAGGATGGCAAGAGGAGAGGGCAATGCGCGTGATCCTGGCATGGCGGGCAAATCTCCCAGGTTGAGTATCCGAGGGGTATTTTCTCGTCGAAGAGCGATCCTACACCGCACGCCGGAACGAAGAAAGAGTCTCGCGCGGGCCCTAGTCGGCCCGATTTTCGAGACCGGAACTCTGAGGCACCCTCACCCTTGGTCGCTCCCACCTCGAAATGGTTCCGAGGCGTCTCGCGGATCTCAGATGGGCTTGGAAACAGAAGCTTCGGATCGGATTGAGGACGCGTTGAATCGTGGCGTCGGCGACCTGAGTGCGAATAACGCTCCGATTGCAAGCCCGACGATCATCCGAGCGGCCAGTTCTAGGATCGCAGGGGTCGAGAGCCGTTCGCCAGTCTCGGCAAGGGGAAAAACCACGGGGTCGATGATCCCAGCAAGCGAGGAGGCGACAATCGGCCTCGCGTCGAGATGGCCAATCCCGATCGGGAAAGCGATCCTGGCCTCGAAGGCATCCGAGGCATCGCAGGCCACGCCAGCCACCGCCCCGATCTCCTCGTGTTTCATCCCCCCCGAGGTTGTGACAGAAGTGATTGACCGTGGTGCCATCGGCCACAAACAGGTCGACACGTTCGTTGTCGTCGATATCCGCCGCGTCCACTTCCAGCCCCCTTCTTTCGTGTTCCAGGATGCACGTCCTAGCCGTCATATCGACGAAGCGGCCTCTATCGTGGTAGAGGCGGTCAGGCAGAGGGGGAAGGGGGCGAAGCGTGCCGCATTTTACCACGCGCCTCGGCCGGAGGGCCGCTCAATGGCTGAGGTCGTCGTGCTGGGGCGAAGCCTCGGATTATCGAAGTCCCCCTTGAGAGGGTGGCAGACAGAGAGATCGAGGTTGCCGTCGTTATCAAGGAGGCCGATGGCGGCTGGGCCCAGCGGCCCGTGGAGTTGACCTCCACAAGGAACGAAATCGAGGAAGGATTAGCGAGGATGGACACCCGCGTCCGGATGAACCTGCGCCCCACCTAGGTCGCCGAGGGTGGCTGGGCCCGGTGGCCCCGTGAAGTTAACCTCCTCAAGTTTCTGTGCGGCCGATTGAATATGTCGGTACATCGCGGCGGAGGCGGCCTCGGCATCGACTTCGCGGAGGGCCGTAACGATTGCCAGGTGCTCCGGTACGTCGTTGGATCGAGAGTAATTCGTCCAGGCGTCGCGTCGATGCGAGAGGTCGCGGAGCGTCCGGAACAGTAGAAGATACCGATCGATCTCGGCGGCCAGACGGCGAATCCCGCAGTTCCTGGCGATCAATCCATGTAGCCGGGTGTCAATCTCGCGGGCCCTAGCGTCCCATTCCTGGTCGGCCGGTCGTTGCCCGAGATCGGTCAACTCCGACTCCAGGACGCGCAGCTCTTCCTCGGGGATACGACCGCAGGCTCGACGCGTCGCCTCAACCTCGAGCAGGCGCCGGACCTCGCTGATCTCACGGATCTCCTCCGGGCCGAACGGCTGGACAATCGCTCCCCGATTTGGAAGCAGGACGACCAGCCCCAGGCTCGCCAATTCGAGGAGTGCCTCGCGCACCGGGGTCGGACTCGCCTGGTAGGCGGTGGCGAGGTCCTGGACCACGAGCCGCTGTCCCGATCGGAATCGCCCCTGGAAGATGGCGGTCATGAGCCGAGCCGCCACCTGTTGACGCAGATTGCCCCGCGACACCGGCTCTTTCGGCCATTCCGTCTCGTGAGATTCGGTGCTCATGGATGGGCTTTCCCGAGGTTCCCGCGTCCGTCTCGCCACGGATGCCTTCACTCACCGGGTCATAGCGTTTGAGAATATTGAGGATCGTTCCTCGTAGCAAGACTTTCTATAAAAAATCAAGGTAGGAGATGTTATCGGCAACTCTTGAGTGGGAGCAAGAAGAGAAACTAGCTTAGAAGGCGTCGGATCGTCGCGGCCTCGACGGGTTGGATGATCCCCATTTCCGTGATGATGCCAGAGATCAGGTTGGCGGGTGTGACGTCGAACGCGGGGTTGTAGACGTCGATACCTTCGGGGGCCGTCGGTCGGCCGAAGCCGTGAGTGATCTCTCGGGGGTCGCGTTGCTCGATGGGGATGGCGGAGCCGTCGGGGAGTGTGAGGTCAAAGGTACTGGATGGGGCCGCGACATAGAACGGGACGCCGTGAGCCCGGGCCAGGAGCGCAACGGAGTAAGTGCCGATCTTGTTGGCGACATCCCCGTTGGCGGCGATCCGGTCGGCTCCGACGACGACCAGTTGAACTTTCCCCTCGCGCATGACCTGGGCGGCCATGCTGTCGCAAATCAGGGTGACGGGAATGCCGCGCCGGGCGAGTTCCCAGGCGGTGAGTCGGGCGCCCTGGAGAAGCGGACGGGTCTCGTCGGCGAAGACGCGGAGTGGGGTTCCTCGCTCATGCGCGGCGAAAACCACGGCCAGTGCGGTCCCGTAGTCGGCGGTTGCCAGGCCGCCAGCATTGCAATGGGTCAAAACGCCCTGGCCGGGACGAATGAGGTCGGCGCCGTGGCGGCCGATCGCCCGGCACATCGCGCGATCCTCGGCCTCGATCCGACGCGCCTCTTCCAGAATGCGGTCCAGAAGAATTGGATCGTCGAGTTCGGGCCCGGCCGAGTCCGCGGTGGCCTCCATCCGATCGAGGGCCCAGAAGAGGTTGACCGCCGTCGGTCGGCTAGTTCGAAGGCTCGCCGAGGCTTGTTTCAGAGCGTCACGGACGGGGCCGCCGGATCGAGCCCCGATCACGGCGCCGTAGGCGGCTGCAACGCCGATCGCCGGGGCGCCTCGGACCTGGAGCGATCGGATCGCCACCCAGACCGACGGAACGTCCCGGCATTCGATCTCCATCGTCTCCCCCGGAAGCCGGGTCTGGTCGATCAGGCGTAGAACCCCGGTCGCGGCGTCTCCTACCCATCTCAACGTCGAGATTTCTTCGGAGAACATCGATGGACCACTCCCGGGTTTCTATCGCGGGGACACACCATCAGAGACTTCGGCAACAGTTTGTTCGTTCCAGGATTCTCCGGGATTTTTCTGCGTCTCCGTGATTTCCTCGATTCAATCCTCCATATCCTCCTCGTCGCCCTCCTCGGCCTCCTCGGGATCGATCCAGGTGTAGAATTCCGAGAAGACATCCCAGATGTTCCGCATCGCGCCCTTGAGATCGCTGGGCTTGAGCGGCCCGTGCTCGCCGGAGTAGCCGGCGACCTCGGTGGCCAGGCGGAGCAGGTCGAGGTTCTGACGTCGCATTTCGAGGAAAATCTGGCTCTGGGTATCGAGCTCCAGGGCTTCCTCCAGCGCCTCCTCGGCGAGAACATCGTCGTGATCGTGGTCGGGGTCGTGGTCGTGGTCGTGACTGTGGCCGTTAGGCTCGTGCAGTCCGGCGTCGAAGTCGTTGGTGTTCATGATGGAAAGTCCTCCGCGAACAGGGGTAGGGGGTCGGAAATCCCCGGGTCGCCAGAGGGGCCGACGCGGGGCCGAGTCAGGGAGTGGCCGGTCAGCCCCGGCCGGAGGCAAGGGCAACGGCCCCGGCGCCGTCTCCGGGGACCAACCGGACCTCGTGGTCGAGTGGGTGGTACGGGAGCCCGAACGTCTGGGCAACAGCCAGATTGGTCACGTGCCCTCCCGTGATGTTCACGCCCTCGGCCACGCCTGGATCTGAAGCGGCGAGGCTCCGCCAGCCGAGCCGGGCCAGTTGCAGTACGTAGGGTAGGGTCACGTTGCAAAGGGCATATGTGCTCGTCCGGCCGACAGCGCCCGGCATGTTGGTCACGCAGTAATGGACGACGCCGTCAACGACGTAGGTCGGGGCTCGATGGGTGGTCGGGCGGCTGGTCTCGATGCATCCCCCCTGATCGATCGCGACGTCGACGATCACGGAGCCGGTCTTCATCCGGGCGAGGTCGTCACGGCGGACGAGCCGGGGTGCTCGAGCTCCCGTGATCAGAACGGCTCCCACGACGAGATCGGCCCGCTCGATCGACTCACGGATCGTGTGACGATCGGAGTAGAGCGTAGTGACGTTCGGGGGCATGATGTCGTCGAGATAGCGAAGCCGGTCGAGGTTGATATCGAGGATGCGGACGGTGGCACCCAGTCCGGCGGCGACCTTGGCCGCGTTCGAGCCGACGACGCCGCCGCCGAGGATGGCAACCTCGGCCGGGGCCACGCCCGGCACACCCGCGAGCAGGATACCTCGCCCTTCCTGGGGACGCTCCAGGTACTTGGCCCCCTCCTGAATGCTCATCCGGCCCGCGACCTCGCTCATCGGGGTCAGCAAGGGAAGGTTGCCGCGGGAGTCTCGGAGGGTCTCATAGGCGATGGCCGTGATCCCGCTCTCAATGATCGCGGTCGTGAGACGCTCATCGGCCGCGAAGTGGAAGTAGGTGAAGAGGATCTGCTCGGGGCGAAGGTGGGCCCATTCCGGCTCGAGCGGTTCCTTCACCTTGACGACCATATCGGAGGAGGCCCAGAGCTCGGCGGCATTCGCGATGATCGAGGCGCCGACGGCCTGGTACTGAGCATCGTCGATCCCGCTGCCGAGCCCGGCTCCCGTCTCGATGAGAACCTTGTGGCCAGCCTGGGTCAGTTCTTCCACGCCGACCGGGAGCATCGCCACCCGATATTCGTCCGCCTTGATCTCCCGAGGCACGCCGACGATCATCCCGAGCACCCCATCTTCCTCAATCCCCGCCTGGTTTTCCCGGCCCGGGGTTATCCCGGCGGGGCGTCGTCCTGTTGTGAGAGACATTCGATCAGAGTGACGCGGCAGAATCAAGGGAACCTGTCGGGTCGTCTCCAGCGGAGGTATCAGGTGGTGACCAACTTCTCGCGAGCGAGGAGTGAGGCGCCCAGGATGCCGGCATCGTCGCCGAGCGAGGCTGGCTCGATCCGGATCAGACCGTCAGGGTCTGTGAGAGCCTGCGACCGCGCGGCGGTCCGAACCAGGTCCAGGTAGGGCTGACCCAGGGCACCGGCAACCCCACCGCCGATGATGACAATCTCGGGCCCAAGGACATTGATCAGACTGCCAAGCCCAAGACCCAGGTAATGGGCGGCCCGGTGAACCTCCTTGACAGCAACCAGGTCCTTCGCCGCGACCGCCTCGGCCAGGTCGCCGCTCTTCAGCCGACCACCCTTGCGCGCCATCTTGTCGCCGAGTATCGTGGGGAGACCCTTGCGGACCGCCTTCTGCACGCGACGGCCGATCGCCGTCTTGCTCGCCAGGGCTTCCAGGCATCCCCGGGCGCCACAGCCGCATCGAGGGCCACCGGCCTTGATGATCACGTGCCCGATCTCGCCGGCATTGCATGTCGATCCTCGGACAATCTCACCGCGCTGGATGTAACACCCGCCGATGCCGGTTCCGACGAACGCCGCGATCATACTTGCATATCCGCGTCCCGCACCCAGCCGGTGCTCGGCATACCCGCCGACACGAACATCGTTCTGCACGACCACGGGCCGATCCAGGGTCCTTGAAAGCTCGGGGCCCAGGGGATAGTTCTTCACGTTGAGGTTCGAACTGAAGAGAATCACACCAGTCTCGGTGTCGAGCGGACCGGGCGAGCCGACGCCAGCCGAGGCGATCGCGCCCCGATCGAGCCCGGCAACCTTCAAAGCCTCGTCAACACAGCCGAGGATCGCCGAGAGAATCGCCGCTCCTCCCTCACGGGCTGGCGTCGGCCGCTTGGCGCGGCCGAGGATTCGGTGATCCGCCCCAACCACTCCCGTGAGGATCTTTGTCCCGCCCAGGTCGATCCCGAGGACGGCTGGTCCCTCGCCCGGATTGCTCATCGGCTCCGATGCTCCCCATCCCCTGGTCCAGACGAAGCGAGGGCCCGACGACCCTCCCCCATTCGCTCTGCCCAACGACAGTCTAACCCGCATCCACCCGGAATGCGAACCAGAGCCAAACGTCCAATCTTATCGTCACACCCGATACAGTACGACAAGATGAAATGTGCATCTTGCCAGATCATAGACTTTAGCTTCGTGATGGGTTGCGTCGCCGCCATCGATAAGGGTCGGCCGGCTCGGAGATCACCGGCGTCGACTCTCGGGACATCGAGAGGTGAGGCAGGGGGAGCATCGGGTCGACGCGACGGGCTTTGGTCAGGTCGACCCGCTCGTCGGAGAGGTTGACCTCGAATTTGCGATTGCCGGAGAGCATCAGTGGGACCCGGATCGTGAAGGTGCTTCCCTTGCCAGGCTCGCTCTCCAGGTGGACGTCGCCTCCGAGGAGCCGGGTTAGCTCGCGGACGATCGAGAGGCCCAGGCCCGTTCCCTGGTGTTCCCGCGTGAGAACGTCGTCCCCCTGTCCGGGGGCCCGGGCCTGGCGGAACTTCTCGAAGATGACCTCGCGTTCCTCCTCGGCGATCCCGATCCCGTTATCCTCGACCTCCAGGACGGCCGAGCGTCCCTCGGCGCGAGCGCGAAGTGTCACGCGGCCCCCCTCGGGCGTGAACTTGATCGCGTTCGAGAGCAGGTTGTAGAGGATCTGACGGATCTTGACCGGGTCTTGCCGGAGGAGGGGAATGGCCTCGTCGATCCGGCATTCGAGGGTGATCCCCTTTCGTTCGGCGATCGGCCGGCAAAGGTTTGTGAGGCCCTCGCAAACGTCGCGGATCGAGAAGTCCTCGGTGCGAACCTCCATCTTGCCGCTTTCGATCTTCGCCAGGTCGAGAATGTCATTGATCATCGAGAGGAGCATCTTGCCCGAGGTCTGGATATTCCCCGCATAGCGGCGCTGACGGTCGTTGAGCTGGTCGGAGCCGGCGAGAACTTCCGAGAAGCCGATGATCGAGTTCAGGGGCGTTCGGAGTTCATGGCTCATGGTCGCGAGGAAGTCGCTCTTCAAACGGTTCATTTCGAAGAGCGCCATGTTCGCCTGGGCAAGCTCGTCTACCTTCCGGTCGAGATCGCTGTTGACCTCGCGAAGTTCCTGCTGCATGGCGACGAGGTTGTGAAGCATTCGATTGAAGGCGTGCGAGAGATCCTCGAACTCGTCGCCCGTCTGGATCTGGCTTCGGATGTTGAGCCGTCCGGCGGCGATTGCGTCGGAGACGTCGCGAAGGTGCTTGACCGGCTTGACGATTACGTAACGGACGATCATCAGCGAGGAGACCATCGCCAGCACCACCGTCACCAGGGCGAAGGTGATGAGCATGGCCCGGTTCCCCTTGATCGCATTATTCGTCTGGGCCATCGGCAGGCTAATCACGACCGCTCCGGCAAGGTCGTCGGGGCGAGTCGCAACATACTGCTTGCCGTCCGGGCCGAGCTTCATCATGTGGTTGTCGAGGATGATCTGATCCTCGGGAAGCCCCGCGCCTTCATCCAGCCCCGCCCCCCGATTGGTGATACTGTGGCAGGGCATCAGGCAACTTGGCTTGAAAAAGACGGCCTGAATGTAGTGATATTCCTGCCCGTCGGGCGTGACCTTCTCGGCCCAGGTTGGCAGGCCATTGGCGAAGGCGGGCGTTTTCCCCGGGGAATGGCCCGGCTTGCCGGCCGCGGCGGCCTCGATGAACCTCGCCAGGGTCACGCGTTCGAAGTCGTCGCGCGGCTGCTTCTTGGTGTTGGTTGGGCTGTCGGGATCAAGCACCCACGCCTGATAATTGGGAAGGTCGGCCGGCTTCAGGTCGTCGACCAGGACCTTGAGAACCGGTTCGAAGAGGTGGTTCCCCAGCGCCTTGTAGTGGATGTTCATCAATGCCGATTCGACGAGCATCCGAGCGTTCTGGGTCGTTTGCTTGCGGACGAGGTTTTCGGTCTTCTGGCCGTACCATGAGAAGCTGGTGGCGACCAGCACGAAGATCCCCGCCCCAAAGATGAAGCGGCACTTGCGCTCCAGGCTGGTCTCGCCGAGCAGGTGCTTGAAGCTGCGATACGACACGAGCCTCGATCCTCCGAGCCGACCGGGGACCATTCCGACGCGACGACGAATCGAAGGAATGTCACGAACGCAGCCCCTGGGGGCCTTCCGGGATTGCGTGACCTTCCATGGTCCCCTTCCGAGAGGTTAACCGCGAATCCCGAGCCGGTCGAGACCGGTCCGCCTCCCGTCCGCGATCCGACCCAAACGTCCGACGGCCGCGTCCGTCGAAACCGAGAAGGACGAGGAAAACGAGTCGGCGGCTCTTGACCAGAAATCGGAAAAAATCGGTTGATGGGGCTCATCGAAATTATCGATCTTTCTAGTGGAAATCGAACCATCTGACCCATCGTATCCGGCGGCATTTTCCGAATGATCGTCAATATCGTGGCTTCGTTTGCTCGATTTTCGACCTGGAGCCGGGAGTTTGGGTTCGTTCGTCACGATTCGAGGTCGATTCTTGACCCGGGGGCTGGGAGTTTGGGTTCGTTCGTCACGATTTCGAGAACCCGAGGGCGCCGAAATCCGCGACGTTCGTCGGCGCTTTCGGCGCCGAAGTTCGGCGCCGAAAACACTGAATGGTCCGCCGGATTGCCAAAGAGCGATGTCGGGCCTGATCCACCAAGACCCATTGTGAATCCAAATCCGCAAAATGCAAATTAATCCTGATTTTGAGGAAGAAAACTTAGCGAGGACGGGATATGCGGGTCGGGATGACCTGGCAGACAGCGCAATAATAAGTAGGACGACCGATCAAACCGGCTATTCGGATTTTGCGGATGGGACCGGCGCACGAAGGGCAGGGTTGATGTTCTCGGCCGTACACCGAGTTCTGGGCCAGAAAGCCTCCTTCGAGTCCAAGAACGGTCCGATATCCGGCGTCAAACGACGAACCCTCCAGCTCGATCGCCCTGGCCAGAACCTCGCCAATCGCGGAGTGAAGTCGCGCGATCTCGTCCAAGGAAAGCGAGGAGGAGGGACGCTCTGGGTGAAGGCCGGTGCGATGCAGGGTCTCGTCGGCGTAAATGTTCCCGATCCCCGCCAGGACCTTCTGATCCATCAGTGTCGGCTTGATCCCGCGCGAGGTCCGGGCGAGGCGCTCGGCCAGATCTTCACGATCGATCTGGAGGGCGTCGGGCCCCTGCGATCGGCAGAAGGCGATTTCCGCGGCCTCGGCATCCCGATACCAGGAAACCTTTCCTAGCCGCCTCGCATCGCAATACCAGACCGTCGCCTCGGGCTTATCCAGGTGGAATGCCAGGCGGATGTGTTCGGGTCGGGCGGGTTCAATCAGCCAGAATCCTCCTGTCATCCTCGGCTGAATGACGATCAATCCCCGGTTGTCTTCGAGTTCGACGACCACCCACTTGCCTCGACGGCTGACGCCCGCCACCTTGGCTCCGCGCATCCGCCGCACCAGCGAGGTTGCGGTGCATCCCTGCAAGAGGCTCGGGTCGCGGACCTCCAGGCGACGCAGGCTACGACCAGGCAAGACCCCGCGCAGTCCGCGGACCATTGTCTCGACCTCGGGAAGCTCCGGCATGCTCCATCCTCCTCAAAGTGATCCATCGATTCTATCGACCCGAGAGGCTCGACTCCAATCAGCCGGCAAATCCTTCCATTTTCTTTCGAGATCCTTCATGTTGAATGAAGGTTCTTGACAGATACTGCGGCGTGGCGGAGAATGTTGACGGGTCGTGGTCAAGATCTCAATCAAGGGTCGGAATGCTGCCAGAACCGCGACGGCGACGACTGATCGAGCTGATCAGCCGGCAGGGTTACGCGACCCTGGACGAGCTGGTTCGGGAACTCGGGGTCTCGGAGAGTACGATCCGGCGCGATCTTGAGGCGCTCGATCTCACCGGGATGATCAAGCGGACGCACGGCGGGGCGGTGTACGCGGGCGAGGTCCGGTCGATGCCGGCCTTTGAGGAGCGGACCGGGACCTCAGCCGCGGAGAAGCGAGCGATCGGACAGACGGCCGCCGGACTTCTCGAAGATGGGGATACCGTTTTGCTCGACGGTGGAACCACGACGCTTGAGGTCGCGAGGGCTCTGGTCGGGCGCCGGCTGCAGGTGGTGACGAACAGCCTTCCGATCGCACAGTTGCTCGCGAGCAGTCAGCAGACGGATTTGATCCTCATCGGCGGATATGTCTACCCGAGGACGGGAGTGGCGCTTGGGTCTCAGGCGATCGAGATGATGAAGTCGATCCGGGTTCGGACGGCCATCCTCGGCGCCGGTGGAATCATGCCGCACGGGATCTATAACTCCAATCTGCTGCTGGTCGAGACCGAGCGGCAGATGATGGCTTGCGGCCAGGACGTGATGATCGTGGCCGACCATACCAAGTTCGGCCGGCTGGCACTGGCGAGGCTCTGCGGGCTCGATGAGGTCGGCTCGATCGTGATCGACTCGGACGTGGCCGAGGAGCATCGGGCGATGCTGGAGGCGGCGGGGCTGACTGTTCACGTCGCATCGGTGGAATCGAGTCGGAACAACGGGACAGCGTCCACGGCGATCCGGGCCGAGGGCGCTTCGAGTGGGAATGACGGTCCAGGGAGCGCAGTATGAGCATCCTGACGGCGGCATCACCGACGCGCGAGCAGGTCGAGGGCCTGGTGCGTGCGATCCTCCGGCAGCAGATGGGGCAAGGGGCTCCGGCGAACGGGCACGCCCCGATGAGCCAGGAATACCGGCCGAATGTGGTTGTGAATATTTCGGCGCGTCATTGCCATCTCACTCAGGAGGATGTGGATGTCCTCTTTGGTCGTGGGTATCAGCTTACGGAAATGAAACGGCTGTACCAGGCGACCGACTTCGCCTCGAACGAGACCGTGGCGGTGGTTGGGCCGAGGCAGCGCATGATACCGGGGGTTCGGATTCTTGGGCCCTGCCGGAAGTTCAGCCAGGTGGAGCTTTCGTTCACCGACGCGATCAGCCTGGGGATCGATCTCCCCGTTCGGCTTTCGGGTGATATTGAAGGGACGCCGGGTTGCTTGCTGGTCGGACCCAAGGGAACGCTCGAACTCAAAATGGGAGTGATCCGGGCCGAGCGGCACGTGCACATGGGGCCGAAGGACGCCGAGTATTACGGCGTGAAGCACCTCGATCGGATGAACATGCGGGTGGAGAGCACGTGTCCCTCGACGCTCGAAGGGCTCCTGGTGCGGACGCATCCCGACTGGAAGCTGGAAGTTCACATCGACACAGATGAGGCGAATTGCTGCGACTTGCCCCACGCCAGCAAGGTCACGCTCGTCAAGGCGTGAGGATTCTGGGCGAAGGGGATGGATGGGACTGGGCGGAACGTTTCGGTAACTGGACCTAGGGAGGGCCTTCCATGGCCTCGGCATCGCTCGAAGCGCTCGGCATGATTGAGACGAAGGGGTTTGTGGCGCTGGTGGAAGCCAGCGACGCGATGGTCAAGGCGGCGAACGTCGATCTTGTCGGCTGGGAGAAGATCGGCAGCGGGCTGGTGACGGCCTTCGTCGCGGGCGACGTGGCGGCGGTGAAGGCGGCGGTCGACGCCGGCGCCGCGGCGGCGAGCCGAATTGGCGAGGTGGTGAGCGTGCAGGTGATCCCTCGCCCGCACGAGGATCTCGGCGGCGTTCTGAGCTTCACCAAGGCGGCGTCTGCGACCCCAACCAAGGCCACCAAGAGCGACGGAGCCTGAGACCATGGCGACAGTGCAGCGAGCGGCCGGCGGCCGAATCGGCGTTAACGGCAACGGTTTCAATGGTGACGCTCTCGGCCTGATCGAGACCAAGGGTCTGGTCGGGATGATCGAGGGAACCGACGCGATGCTCAAGGCGGCCAACGTGATGTTGGCCGGTCGGGTTCAGGTCGGCGGAGCGTTTGTCACCACGGTTGTGCGGGGCGATGTGGGGAGCGTCCGGGCGGCCGTCGAGGCGGGCGCGGAGGCGGCCAGTCGCGTCGGCGAACTGGTGAGCGCCCACGTAATCCCCAGGCCGGACGAGGCGATCATCCGGACGTTCCTCGGCTGATCCGGTCGTCAGGGGATCGATCCCAGGATCGCAGACTCCAGGTTCCAGATATCTGGAACCTGTTTCCTGAAGCGGTTTGGACTCCAGAATCCGGGATCTGAGATCCCCCGGCCGACGGCGTTGCGAGAGGCCGACGACCGGGCCGACCGGACACCAACATTGAGAGGGGAGCGAGGGAACCATGAACGGAAACGCCCTGGGGCTGATCGAGACGTTCGGCCTGGTGGCGCTGATCCATGCGACCGACGCGATGCTCAAGGCGGCCAGCGTGGAGCTGGCGGGCTCAGTTCTGAAGCTCGACGGCGGCGTGGTAAGTGTGATGATCCGTGGTGATGTCAGTAGTGTTCGTGCCGCTGTCGAGGCGGGGGCCGAGGCGGCGGGGCGGGTTGGCGAGCTTCGAGCCGCCCATGTAATCCCTCGCCCCGACTCGGCGATCGTCCGGGCCTTCGTGGGAGGCCAGTGAGCCGTGAAGATCCTCGTCGCCAACCTCGGAAGCACCAGCTTCAAGTATCGACTATTTGATCTGTCAGACCCGGCCGAGCCCGTGATGGCGCGGGGGGCGATTGAACGAATCGGCTCGCCGAACGCGAAGTCGGTCGTGAAGTCGCCCCGGGGCGAGCGTGAGCAGGTCGGGCCGATCGCCGATCACGGCGAGGCGGTTCGGCTTTGTCTCGACTCGCTCGCGGATTCGGAGATCGGCGTTCTGGCCGATCCGTCGGAGGTCTCGGCGATCGGGTTCAAGGCGGTCCACGCGCGGAACCTGACCGGGGTTCACGTGGTCGACGAGTCGGTGTTGGCGGCGATGGAGGCCTTCGCGGACGTGGCCCCAGCGCACAATCCGCCGTACACCCGCGCGATGCGGATGCTGCGTGAGCGATTCCCCAATTTGCCGCTGGTCGCGGCCTTCGAGACCGGTTTCCACCGGACGATACCCGAGGCCAATCAGAGGTACGCGATCCCCGATGCCTGGGCGACCGAACTCGGGGTGCGTCGCTGGGGTTTCCACGGGGCGAGTCATCGTTATATCTCGTGGAGAATGCCGGAGTTGATGGGACGGTCTGGGATCAAGTTGATCTCCTGTCACCTCGGCGGTAGCTCTTCCCTCTGCGCGATCCGGAATGGTGAGTCGCAGGCGTGTAGCCTGGGAATGAGCCCGCAGACCGGCCTCCCGCATAATAATCGCGTCGGCGACTTCGACGTCTTCGCTCTGCCGGTCCTGCTCCGCGAGACGGGCAAGAGTCTTGAAGAGATCCTGAACATCCTCGCCAATCAGTCGGGACTGGAGGGGCTTTGCGGGGCGCGAGACCTGCGCGACATCGAATCCGCCGCATCGGCTGGCGACGCTCGGGCTCAACTGGCGATGGACCAGTTCGTCGGGGCGATCCGTCATTACCTGGGTGCCTTTCTCGTGGAACTGGGCGGGGCCGACGCCATCGTGTTCACCGGCGGGATCGGCGAGAACTCATCGAGAATCCGGTCGGGTGTTTGCCGCGACCTCGGCTGGTTCGGGATCGAGCTTGACCCTTCGGCTAACGAGTCGGGTCCAGTCGAGCGAAAGGTCTCGACCCCCGGTTCCCGGATCGAGGTCTGGACCGTTCCGACGAACGAAGAGATCGTCGTCGCCCGGCAGTCCCGGGATATTCTTCAGGGCAAAGATCAATAAACCACAAAGTCACGGCGACACAGAGATTGGGAAAAGCCATCCATTTTTGGTGTCTCCGTGGTTCGTTCGCATCCCCCAGGCTTTCGAGGCGTTCAACCCGATGTTTCTCGCGAGGGTGACCGGGAGCGTGGTGGCGACTCAGAAAGTCGCCTCAATGACGGGACACAAGCTTCTGACGGTCGAGCCTTATCGGGTCGACGAGAAGGAGCGGAACCGGCTTGTCTCCACCGGGCGGACCTTCGTCGTGGTCGATACCCTGGGAGCCGGGGTTGGTGAGATGGTCTTGATCTGCCAGGGATCGAGTGCCCGGCTGACACCCGAGACTGAGAAGCTTCCGATCGACGCGGTCGTAATTGGCCTGGTGGACACCGTGGATATCGGTGGACGGGTCATTTTCTCGAACCGCGAAGCCACCGCCTGATTCAGACCTGGAACCTAACGTCGGCATCACGAGGCATCCGACCGACCCTCCCCATAGCCACGGTATCCGCCATGCAAATGACCGAAGACCTGATTCGCAGTGTCGTTCAGCAGGTGCTTTCGCAGATGGGGAACGGGGCCGCGCCCGGGAACGGGAAGGTCCGGTCGTCGGGGAGCCTTGGCGTCTTCGCCACGGCCGACGACGCCGTCCACGCGGCCGACGAAGCCTTCCGGGCTTTCCGATCCCGTCCTCTCTCCGACCGCAAGGCGGCCATTGATCGCATCCGGGAGATCTGCGTTGAGCAGGCCGACGAACTGGGTCGGCTGGAACTGGAAGAGACGAAGATCGGACGGCTCGATCACAAGATCGAGAAGCTTCGTAACGCGATCCCCAGGGTGCCTGGGGTTGAGTATCTCCGTACCGACAACGATGCCGGCGACGAGGGGTTGACCCTGACCGATTACGCTCCGTTCGGCGTGATTGGCGCGATTACTCCCGTCACCCACAGCCTACCGACACTCGCCGGAAACGCGATCAACATGCTCGCCTCCGGCAACACGGTCGTCTTCAACGCGCATCCCTCGGGCGCGAAGATCGCGGCCGAGGGCGTCCGCCGGTTCAACCGGGCCATCCGAGAAGCGATCGGGCTCGACAACCTGCTCACGATCATCGACCCGCCGACACTCGAATCGGCCAATGATCTGTTCAAGCATCGGGGCGTTCGGTTGCTGGTCGTGACAGGTGGACCCGCGGTCGCTCGTGCGGCGCTGGCGAGCAACAAGCGGGCGATTGTGGCGGGGCCGGGGAATCCGCCGGTCGTCGTTGATGCAACGGCCTGTCTCACGAATGCCGCAAAATCGATCGTCGCGGGTGGATCGTACGACAACAACCTGCTCTGCATCGGCGAGAAACAGGTTTTCGCCGTTGCCGAGATCTTCGACACCTTGATGGAAGAGATGTCGAGGCAGACCGCGTTCCGTCTCACGGCTGGGCAGGTGGATGCGCTGACTCAGGCGGCCTTCCAGAAGGGAAATGATGGTGCCTTGCACGTGAACAAGGACCTGGTCGGGCAGGATCCGTCCGTTCTGGCGGGGTATGCGGGCGTTCGGGTTCCCGAGGGAACGCAACTCCTATTCGCCGAGACCGGCGCGGAGCATCCGTTCGTCCAGCACGAGCAGATGATGCCCTTCGTCCCGTTCGTCCGGGTCTCGAACGTCGATCGAGCGATCTCACTGGCGAAGGAGAGCGAGCAGGGTTATGGTCACACGGCAATCCTGCACTCGCGCGACTCCTCGGTGATGACGAAGATGGGGCGGCTGATGGACTGCACGATCTTCGTGGTCAATGGGCCCTGCGTCGCGGGTCTCGGACTGGGTGGCGTGGGCTCGCTCTCTTTCTCGATCGCGGGACCAACCGGCGAGGGTGTGACCACTCCACTGACCTTCACCAGGCAGCGCCGGACCAGCCTTGTCGGCGGCATGAGGTTCCTTTGATATGCAGATTGGGCGTGTCATCGGCTCGGCGACCTCGACGCTGAAGCATCCCACGTTCGAGGGGGAGAGGCTCCTGATTGTCCAGCTCCAGACGGCGAGTGGGAACCCGGACGGCGAGCCGGTGCTGGCCTTCGACAGGCTCGGTGCGGGGCGAGGCGATCTGGTCATTCTGACGAACGATGGACGGGTTCTCCAGGAAATGATCGGGCGAGAGACGCCCGGGCGGTGGAGCGTCATGGGGATTCCGGACGCGATCGGATGAAGGGCAGGGGGAGGCGTCGATGAGGATTGGCGAGGTGATCGGGCGGGTGACGATGTCGAGGCTGCATCCGAGCCTGCGCGGCGGGCGATACCTGATCGCGTTGCCGATGCCGATGGCCGCCCTCATGGACGATTCACCGGCCCGAGGCGAAGAGGTTGTGGTTTTCGACAATCTGGGCGCTGGGCCGGGCAGCCTGATTGGGATCAGTGAGGGCCGCGAGGCCGCCAACCCGTTCGGCAAGGTCAAGACTCCGGTGGACGCCTATTGCGCCTGCTTGCTCGATCAGATTTCGATCTAGGCACATTCAAACGGAATTCGGCAACCCGATTCCCGCGAGGAACTCATGAACAGCAACGGCGCGGTGATGAACGAGTGGAAGCTCCGCGAGCAGATGTGCGAGATCGGCCGGCGGGTCTACAACAAGGGCTTCGCGGCGGCGAACGACGGCAACATCAGCTATCGGCTCAGTGAGGACCGCGTCCTCTGCACGCCGACGCGAGTCTCGAAGGGCTTCATGAAGCCGGATGACCTGTGTATCGTGGACCTCGACGGCAAGCAGGTCTCGGGCAAGAGGAAGCGTTCGAGCGAGATCCTGCTGCACCTCGCGGTCATGAAGGCCCGCGCCGATGTCCGGTCGGTTGTGCATTGTCATCCGCCTCACGCGACCGCCTTCGCCATCGCCCGCGAGCCGGTGCCGAAATGCCTCATGCCTGAGTTTGAGGTCTTCCTCGGCGAGGTCGCGATTGCCCCGTATGAGACGCCTGGTGGTCAGCCGTTTGCCAACACCGTGCTGCCCTACGTGAAGGATACCGATACGATCCTGCTGGCGAACCACGGGACACTCACCTACGGGAGCGATCTCGAAGACGCCTACTTCAAGACCGAGATCATCGACGCCTATTGCCGGATTCTAATTCTGGTGAAGCAACTCGGTCGTGTTCATTTCTACGATGATACGAAGGCCGCCGAGCTGATCAAGCTGAAGCCGAACCTGGGGATCGCCGATCCCCGCCTTGAGCGCGGGCTGGAGAACTGCGACCTCTGCGGCAACAGCCTGTTTCGCGAGGGCTACCACGAGAACCAGCCCGAGCCTCGCGTCTTCATCCATCCGAAGATCGCCGAGAGCGTTCCGCATCCGTCGCCGATCGAGGCGTTGCTCACACCACGGCCGTCGCTCCCGAACCAATCTGGCGGCTCTACTCCGGCTCCAGCGCCCCGGGCTTCCACCCCGTCGAGCAACGGTCACGCCACGGAGACGAGTACGGACGCCGAGGCGCTCGTCCGGGCGATTACCAACCAGGTCATGCAGGCCCTGAACGGGTCGGCCCGCTAAGCCCCCGCGAACCAGAGAGGAGTCACTTTCTCATGAAAGTCAGCATTATTGGTGGCGGCGGGCTGGTGGGATCCTCGACGGGCTTCGCCCTTCAATGCGGCGGAATCGTCAGCCAGATTGATCTGATTGACCTGAATGCCGACCAGGTCAAGGGACAGGCCCTCGACCTGCTTCACGGCGCCTCGCTGGTCGCTGATCAGCGGATCCGGGCGACCGGCTACGAGGCGATTCCCGAGAGCGACGCGATTGTGATCACGGCCGGACTCCGCCGGAAGCCCGACGAAAGCCGGCTCGATCTCATCAACCGGAACGTCGAGCTCTTTCTCAACATCCTCGGCCAGGTCTCCGCGGCCGGGATGAAGAAGGACGCCATCGTCCTCGTCGTTTCCAATCCGGTTGATGTGCTGACCTATCTCGCCGCGAGGCAACTGGGGCTCCCTTCGAGCCAGGTCATCGGGCTGGGGACCGTTCTCGACACCGCCCGGTTCCGCAGCCTCATCGCCGAGGGATTGAACCTGCCACCGACTCAGGTCACCGCTCTGATTCTGGGCGAGCACGGCGACAGCATGGTTCCCGTCTGGTCAACGGCGCAGGCCGCTGGCCTGCCCCTGGATCGCTATCCCGGCTGGAATTCGTCGACGGCCGAGGCCCTCCTCAAGCGCACTCGAGGCAGCGGCGCCGAGGTGATCAAGCTGAAGGGGGGCGCGGGCTTCGCCGTCGGTCTCTCGATCCGAGACGTGATCCACTCGATCGCCCTCGACCAGAAGCGAATCCTGCCGGTCTCGTCGCTGGTGAACGGGACCTACGGCGTCCGGGATGTCTGTCTCTCGGTGCCCACCGTCGTCGGCCGCCGGGGCGTTGAAAGCCTGCTCGAGATTGAGCTCTGGCCGAAGGAGGTCTCGGCATTGCAGCACTCGGGTCAAGTCCTTCGCGAGACGATCGACGCCGTTCTCAAGGCCAATCCAAAGGCTGCCGCGACGGCCGCCGGCTCGGCTTCGGGCGGATCTCGGACCTCGACAACCACAACCCCCACCAGCGGCGGTTCCCGCTCGGTACGGGTGACGATGGGATCTGGCGGCGGAAGCAACGGGTCGACCGGCCGGCCTCGGGTCACGATCTCGGGGCAGGGGTGATCGTCATGCAGAAGTCGCTCGACCGCAAACTCGCCGCGATCCACGCCGACCCCAACTGCCGAGAGTTCATCCTCGCCGACGCCAAGGACGCCGACATGGCGCTTGGTCTCGGCGCGCCTGGTCAATCGCCCGAGATGCACGCCGGCGAGGTTCGGTTCAAGACCCTCCAGCAGTATCGCGACCAGATGCGACTGATCGCCCGATCGGGGCAAGTGGACATCATGCTGATGTCCGCCAGCTCCAATCACGCCCTGACCTTCGACGAGCGATTTTTCGACCACTCGCCCGTCACCCCCGCCATTCGGGCCAACGATACGACCGATATTCACCTCGCACGCGGTTCCTCGTACGCGAAGTCCGCGGCGCGTCCGTTCCGTACAGCAAGCATCGACCACGCTCAGTGCGGCCACCTCGATTGCTCGCCCGAGGAGAGATCGCTAGGGGCCAACCTCGGGCTCTACAGCGTCACATTCAACAACGACCTCGAACGCGACATGGAGACCCTTGTTCGGTTCCACGAGTTCCGCGAAGAGGCCGAGCGCAAGGGATTCCGATACTTCCTCGAGGTCTTCGATCCGAACGTCCCGAACGCCATCTCGCCTGAGATCCTGCCGCATTTCCTCAACGATATGATCACACGTATGTTGGCAGGAGTTGGCCCGACCGGACGCCCCGATTTTCTGAAGATTGTCTATCACGGACCGAAGGCCATGGAAGAGCTGGTCCGGTTCGACCCGCACCTGATCGTCGGCATTCTTGGCGGATCCGCCGGTACGACTCGCGATGCGTTTCAGCTTCTGCACGACGCGCGGAAGTACGGCGCGAAGGTCGCGCTCTATGGCCGGAAGATCAACAATGCCGAGAACCAGCTCGCGTTCGTCCACTTCCTCCGGTTGATCGTCGAGGGGCACGTGGGGCCAGTCGAGGCGGTCCGGGCCTATCACGGCGTCCTCCAGCGGCTCGGCACTCAACCCACTCGAAACCTCGACGATGACCTGAAGCTTACCGAACAGTCCATGAGCTATGCCGGGACGTCCGGCGCCCGAGTTGACGGCATTCGTGACGCGTCGCCCCCTTCGAAGAAGGCGCCTGGAGACGGCGCGCTTCCGGTCGTCCAGACGGCATCATCAAAAACTTCGTGCCCTTGCAAGAACGGCGCTGAGGCCCACGCACATTCCGAGCCGGATTCGTGCCAGTGCTCGCAAAAGACCCAACGGCCGCTCGTCACCGAATCGTACTCGGTCGCTCGCCATCGGCTCGCATCGGCCAACGGTCAACTCCCCTCGAACGGCCGCCCCGACTTCGCCCGGATGTCGGCCTCTGAACGACTGGCCTATCATCGGGAGCGACTCGGTCTCGGGCGCTGATTCCTCTGTGCGAGTCGGGTATCCTGGAATCGTTCATCGGATCGACTCCTAGCGTCGAGTCGATCCGATGAACGATTCCAGGAGTTCAGCGAATGATGACTCTTCGCGATTGCAGATCCTTTCTTGCCCCTCTGGCGATGCTCGCGCTGATCTCTGCATTGCCCGGAAAAGCCGCGGCGCAGGGGGTAGAGTTCCTTCGCGAGCATTATTTGAAGTACGAATACCGGATTCCGATGCGCGATGGGGTCCGGCTCTATACAGCGGTCTACATCCCCAAGAGACGGAGCGAAGTGCCCAAGGTTCCGGCGGTACCAGAGAGGAAGGCGCCGATTTTGCTGATGCGGACGCCCTACGGCGTGCAGCCTTATGGAGTGGAAGCTTACAAATCGGAGATCGGTCCCTCGCCAAAGTTCGGCCGTGAAGGCTACATCGTGGCCTATCAGGATGTGCGAGGCCGCTGGATGTCGGAGGGCGTTTTTGAGAATATGCGACCTCATCTGGACCAAAAGCGAGGTTCGCAGGACATTGATGAAAGTACAGATACCTACGACACGATCGACTGGCTGGTGAAGAAGGTTCCCGGGAACAACGGACGAGTTGGGATGTGGGGGATTTCTTACCCGGGTTTCTACGTCGCGGCCGGGATGATCGATGCCCATCCTGCGCTGAAGGCCGTCTCACCACAGGCGCCGGTAACGGATTGGTTTGCTGGCGATGATTGGCACCACAATGGGGCGTTTTTCCTGCCCCACGCCTTCGGATTTTTGGGATCTTTCGGTCGTTCGAGACCGGAGCCAACTCACCAGCCTGCGCCGAGGTTCGACGTCACGAAGTCCGACGGCTATGCTTTTTATCTTGGCCTCGGCCCGCTGTCGAACGTCGATCGGCTCTACTTCAAGGGGCAGGTCGCGTTCTGGGATGAGATGATGCGGCACGGGACGTACGACGAATTCTGGCAGACGCGCGACATCCGGCGTCATCTCAATGGAATCAAGCCCGCCGTACTCACAGTCGGCGGTTGGTACGACGCCGAGAACCTTTTCGGAGCCCTGGAGACGTACAAGAAAGTAGAGGCCAGCAGCCCCGGCATCGAGAATCGGCTGGTGATGGGTCCCTGGCGTCACGGCGGCTGGGCACGCGACGACGGCTCGAAGCTCGGGCCGATTGCGTTTCACACGAAGACGAGCGAATTCTTCCGCGACGAGATCGAATTTCCGTTCTTCGAGCAGCATCTGAATGAAGGAAAACCACGCGACAGGACCGAGGCATGGATCTTCGAGACGGGCACGAACCGTTGGCGGAATTTTGATGCCTGGCCGCCCCGCGGGACTCGTCGGCGCTCGCTGTACGTCCTTCCCGGCGGCCGACTGACCTTCGAGCCGCCCGGCTCGAGGGCCGAACCAGGCGAGGAGACGAAGTTCGACGAGTACGTGAGCGACCCGGCGCATCCGGTCGAGTACACGGACGAGATCGAGGAAGGAATGGCGAACGATTACATGGTCCGAGACCAGCGGTTCGCCTGGCGACGTCCCGACGTGGTCTCGTATCTTTCCGACGGACTGACGGAAGATCTAACCATGGTCGGCCCGATCGAGGTCCGGCTATTCGTCTCGACGAGCGGGACGGATTCTGACTGGATCGTGAAGCTGATCGACGTCTATCCGGACGATTATCCAGATGTCGAAGGGGCCTCGTCGAAGATGGGCGGATACCAGCAGCTCGTTCGCGGCGACGTCCTCCGCGGGAGGTTTCGCGAGAGCCTCACGAAGCCTGAGCCGTTCGTCCCGGGCCGGCCGACGTCGGTGCACTTCCGGCTCCAGGACGTGGCGCACACGTTTCGAGCGGGGCATCGGATGATGGTGCAGGTTCAGAGTAGCTGGTTCCCGCTGATCGATCGCAACCCTCAGACGTTCGTGGATATCTACCGGGCGCAAGTCTCCGATTACCGCAAAGCGACCCAGCGCGTGTATCACACGGCCGAGTTGCCAACTCGACTGGAATTTCTCGAGCTATCGCACTAGAATCTGGTTGTGGGAGTGAGTTGGCCTGCTCCCGATCGCACAAGTGTTCGATGCTCTTGACGGCGGGCCTTCTTCGCTCTTTAATAGTGTGACGCCGAAGTGGCGGAATTGGCAGACGCGCTAGGTTCAGGTCCTAGTGGGCT
>DAIDKV010000045.1 GCA_027449865.1 Planctomycetales bacterium | reverse complement strand
AGTAGCGCTCACTCGAAGGCCCCCTTTGTCCTGGAATGATGAGGATGTGTTCGTACCTCTATTATTCCAGAAACCTCGGGGGTCTTCGAGCTTTTCCTCGAGAATCTTGCCCGTGGACTATATATCACGCTTGGTTAAGGGCTAACCCATCTCTCCGAGTGCGCCCCACCTCCAGGGATAGGCTTTTCGCCTAGTACCCCATGTCGAGCTGCTGGGCCTGCTCTACCAACTCGTCGAGATCTCGGGAGCGCGCATCGTCTGTCTTTTTCTTATATTCCATCAACTCTACATATTTGACGCGTCGGTGGCGTCCGACCTTGCGATGCGGGATCGCCCCGCTGTCGAGCAATTTGCAGATGAACGGCCGTGAGACGTTCAGCAGATCCGCGGCCTGCTTTGTCGTCAGTTCGGCGTGGATCGGGGTCAGAGTGATCATGTGGCCCTGGGCCATCTCCGTAAGGATGGTTCCCAGGAGACGCAATGCGGACGCGGGGATCATCAGCGTTTCGCTCGCTGACTTTCCCGGGACATGCACACGGATCTCCACGCCGCGCTGTGTGTCGTCGCTCTCATTCGGAACAAAGAGATCGGCAAGCGTTGGACCGAGTTGTCGGCTCGATTCTCGAGCGAGTTCCGCCTCCGCTTCGGTCGGAGGCGGATTCAACAACCGAGCGGAGCCTTTCAGGGCGGCCCCCATGGAATTGCCTCCTGAGCGAGACCCACGAGACTTGGGGAAGGCCCGCCGTCCGGGTCTTCTCAGAAGAATTATTCGCTTCAAACGCAATAGACGCAATGCCTCGGCCCGAGAATTTCGCCGGGTGCCTGCGTGATGGCGATCATCATCAGGACCGTCCACATCCACGCCCACATCTCGGCTGGATCGACTTCGACCGGCTCGGCGACGGCCGGCGGCGCGGCCGGACTCTCGCCCCAGGACGTCGCGTTGATTTTAAGTTCGTTGCGGTGGGCCAGGCGGAAAGGGCAGGAGGGTGAGAGGGCGAGTTGGGATCGGTCCCTTTCACGTTTTCGCCCTTTCGCGTTATCGCGATCTCCCGGGACCACGATGGCGGGCATGGGACGTAGCCGACGGGTGAGCGGTGATCGATCGTGCGTCACGTCCGTTCGCCCACGGCCTCCGAGGGTGACATCCTTCGGCCGCCGGCCTCGACCACCTGGGGCTTTGCGACCGACGGAACGGCCCCGGTGGTCAATCCATCCGGATCTCGCCCAGGTCGATCGTCTCGCCCGCGCGGGGGACCAGGTCGCGGTGGAACGCGAGGCCCTTCGCCCTGCCAAGCGGCATGGCGGTGAGGCAATACGAGGCGCCGGGAATCAGGGCGGGGAACTCGATCCGGCCCTCGGTGTCGGAGACAGCGGCGCCGTAGAGCGCCGGCAGGAATCGAGTATAGCGGACCTGTTCGGCGTCGAGGGTGCCGGGCGGCCCGTCGTGCGCGGGCGAGCGGCCCGGCGTCACCACGATCGAGATCAGCCGACGGACAGGATACTTCGAGACCGGTCGTCCGTCCCCGTGGATCACTCGGGCGCGAGCCGTCGCGCACGGCTGCAACCGGACCGTGATCGGGCCGTTCGCCGCCATCTTCCCCGAAAGCTTCATCGTGGCGCCGAGGCGGTTCGTCGGGTCGACGAAGTGGATCGGGACCTCGGCGTCGGGATCGAGCCCGTGGAGCTCGAACCGGCCGTTGCGGACCCGGCCCGTATGGCCGTGTACATTCCACGATCGCCAGGGATCGACCGAGGACGACCGAAGGGTCCGGCCGATCAGGATCGCCGAGGCGATCGGCTGGTCGTCTGGGCCGACGGCAAGGCCCCGGACCGTCTCGCCCCGTCGGAGGCGGATGGTGATCGGCGGGACACCAGCGCCAGGCTCTGGTTCAAAGGGGACGACCGCGTGCGTGTAGGAGCGTTCTCGGCCCGGCTGCCCCCACCGGAGTCGATAACTGTCGATCTCTTGATAGAGGTAATCGTCGCTCGGCCCAAGGACGACCAGCGTACCCGGCCTCGGCTGCGTCGCCATCAAGAACGAGCCATCTGGGCTCGAATCGGCGCCGGCGTCGCTCGCGTCCCGATTGGCCGCGTTCCTCGTCCGGATGAGGGCGATCCGCGCCCCGACGACCGGCCGATCGGAACCCTCCTCGACGATCCGGCCGCGGATCAGAAAACCGGGATCGAGCGCCAGGTCGACCCGGCGCTCGGTCGTCCCGAGACGCCAGGCGAACCACCCCGTCGAATTCTGGAGGTGAGGCCGATCTGGAGGCCCGGTCGCTTGAACGTTGTAGATGTCGCCCGGGACGGGATTGGCGCGGAGCCGCCCTCGATCGTCGGTCTGAAGATCGATGAGAGAGATGAGGCCGAGCCTCGGACGGGACTCGATGAAGACGGGGGCGTGAGGGATCGGCTCGCCGGTCCGGGCGTCGGCGACCTGGATGTCGAGGATCCGGGGTGGCGTGAGAACGAACGTGCATTCCATCGGTTGCGGAGCGTTGCCGGTCTGAATCCGCGATTCCTGCCGGGCGAATCGCGGGTCGATGAGGCCGAGCCAGACCTCGAAGCCACGGCCGATCCCGGGGAGCGTGAACCGCCCCTCGTCGTCGGTGATCTCGGGTCCGGGCCAGCCTGGCCGCTCTCGCCCGTGCGACCACCCGAACATCAGGAGGTCGCCCGACGGGCCCGTCGCCGACTCCGGGATATGCCCCAGTTTCAAAACCTCGACCCGAACCCCGGCGCACGGCTTCCCGGCCGGGTCGGTGATCCGGCCCCGGATCAAGCGTTCGGGACGGAGCCGGATCTCGACCTCGGGCCGATCGTCGTCGAGGTCCATCGCGGCCCACTCGGCGCCGAGGCCGGGCGCCGTCGCAAGGACGCCGAACCCGTGATGTCGGGCCGACGTCAGCCGATCGGCCTCGATCCGGAACCGGCCCGAGGCGTCGGCGATCGCTCGGCCAATCGGCGCGGGCAGGATCTTCCCGAAGTCGACGATTAGCCCCGCCCGGTAGGTCGCGGCATAGGCCATCACCCGGGCATGCGCGACTGGTTTTCCGTCGGGATCGAGGACTCTCCCGGTCACGAGCATCCGCCCGGGCAGCGGGCTCGTCGAGTCATCGGAGTGAGGTACTTCGACGAGTTTCGGCGGGTCAGCGAAGGTGTCGAGCGCCATTGGGCCGAGTCCGACCGCGACGCCGCCGAGCATCAGGACGGTCAAACAGGCGGACCGGAGTTTTTGGACCATCAGCACGCGGAGGATCTCCCGGGCGATGGCGGCGGCGGGAGCCTTTTGGAAAGGATCAGATGCGAACCGGAGCGCGGCTCTCGCGGTGGTGTGGACCAGCACGGGTGGGATCGGGCGGTCGGCGATCGCGACACCGACGGTGTGGATCCCGCGGCGGACCAGGCCGTCGCGGAGCCGGGCCCGGGCGCGGACCAGCCGGCTCCGAAGGGTCCCGCCGGGCCATCGGAGCTGCGCCGCGGCCTCGTCGGGCGAGAGACCCTCGAAGGAGCAGAGCCGGACCGCCGCGCGGAATGGGGCCGGCAACCGATCGAGCTCGCGATGCAGGGCCTCGGCCCGCTCGCGCTCCAGGGCGCGGTCGGCCGGGTCGTCGTCGCGGGCCTCGGGACGTTTGCCGGCGGCCTGTTCCTCGGCGCCTCGGAGTCGGGCCAGACGCCCACGTGCCTTCCTCGACGTCCGCACGGCGACCCCCCGGAGCCAGCCGGCCAGGCGGTCCGGGTCGCGGATCGTCGCGGCCCGACGGGCAAGGACCAGAAAGACGGCCTGAAACGCGTCCTCGGCGAGATGGGCGTCGGGGAGGGTGCGTCGGCAGACGCCCATCACCATCGGCCCGTGCCGAGCCACCAGCGCGGCGAACGCGGCCTCGTCGCGGTTGGTCGCGAACCGATCGAGCAGCGCCCGATCGCCGAGTCCAACCGCCGAGCCCCCCTCGAAGAGCGCTCCGAGCTGCCGCGCCACCGATTGGGATCCCAATCCAGCCATATTCCGTACCGACCCCCCAGGTACGAGACCGCGAGCGATGGGTCCGATCCTTGCGGCCCCTCGCGATTGTACTGCCCCGAAGCGGCGGAGTGTGTCCCGCCCGGCGGACGAGATTTTTCGATCGGACGTTGCGAGGCGGCGATGGTCCAGCGGGACGAATTCAGCGCACGAAAGCGCGAAAGGACGAAAGCACGAAACAGACGGAGATGGCTCGCTTTCGCGTTTTCGCCCTTTCGTGTTTTCGCGATTTCCCAGGACCACGATGGCGGGCAGGGATCGGAGCCGGCTTCATCGGTCGCGGCCTGGCTTGGGTGCGGGAAGTGGCGCGGGCCCTGCGATGTGGATATCGCCCAGGTCGATCGTCTCGCCCGGCCGGGCGGTGAAGTCCCGTCGGTCGATGAGGAGGCGATCGTCGGTGTAGGTGCGGACACTGTACGAGGCGCCGGGGATGAGGTCGGGAAAGACGATCCGGCCGTCGGCGTCGGAGACGAGGCCCTCGTATCGGGCCGGGTCGATCGTGGCGAAGTCGGCCTCGTCGGCGAGCAACTCGCGGGGCGGTTGGGGACCGGTCTGGATCGCGCCGGGGGTGATGATGATCGAGATCAGCCGGCGGCCGGGATGGCCGGCGATCGGCTTGCCTTCGCGGTTGATCAGCCGGGCGCGGGCCGAGCCGCAGGGCTGCAACCGGACCGTGATCGGGCCGTTCGCCGCCAGCTTCCCCGAGAGCATCGCCGTGGCGCCGAGGCCGGCCTTTGGGTCGAAGAAGTGGACGGGGACCTCGGCGCTTGGGTCGAGCCCGTGGAGCTCGAACCGGCCCTCGCGGACCCGGCCGGCGTAGTTGGAGCGCCAGGCGAGCCAGGCGGAGGGCGAGGGTGGCAGGATGGTCCGGCCGATCATCATCGCCGAGGCGATCGGCCGGCCGTCCGGGCCGACCGCGAGGCCCCGGACTGTCCTCCCGCGACGAACGCAGATTGTGATCGGCGGGATCTCGGCGCCGGGCGCTGGATCGCAGGGGAAGACGGCATGGACATAGTAGCGTCGGCCGCCCGGCTGCCCCTGTCGGAGAGAATTCCCGTCGACTTCCCGGTACACGAAATCCTCGCTCGGTACGAGGACGACCAGCGCCCCCGGTCGGGCCCGTACCGCGATCCCGAACGAGCCGTCCGGCCCCGACTCGGCGCCGGTCTCGGAGTCCTGACCGACCGGGATCGGCCGCCCGGCGAAGTTGATCACCGCCCCGGCGACCGGCCTGCTGGAACCCTCCTCGACCACCCGGCCCCGGAGCACCGTCCCGCGGTGCAGGGCCAGGTCGACCCGGTGCTCGGTCGCCCCGGCGGTCCAGGTGATCTCGCCGGCCTGGCTCGCCAGGAAGGCCCGGCCCGGCGGCGGGTAGGCGGTGATCGTGAAGCGGTCGGCCGACCGGGGATTCGCCCGGAATCGGCCCTGGTCGTCGGCCGCGAACTCGTTCATGGCCAGCACGCTCCCCCGACGGGATCCGATGAGGATCCGGGCCCGGGGGATTGGCTCGCCGGTCTCGGCATCCGTGACGCGCCCGACGAGGATCCGGGGCGAGTCCAGGGCGATCGTCGCCGATTTCGGGCCCGGGGCGTCGTCGGTCTCGACCGGGGTCAGGGACCGGGCGAACCGCGGATCGTCGACGCCGAGCGAGATCCGGACGCCCCGGCCGATCCCGCGGAGGGTGAACCGGCCCTCGTCATCGGCGATCGCTGGCCCAGGCCATCCCGGCCGCTCGCGCCCGTGCGACCACGAGAAATACGGTCCCTCGGTCGATTTCCTGATGACGCCGCCCAGGACAACAGAGATGGGTTTGCCCATCACATGGACCTCGACCCGGACCCCGGCGACCGGTCGCCCGGACTGGTCGGTCACCCGACCCTGGACGATCTGCTCGGTCCTCAGCCGGATCTCGGCCTCGGGTTGATCGACGTCTGGATCGAGGTCGACCCACCCCGCGCCGAAGCCGGGCGCCGTCGCCACGGCCCCGAACCGATGATGCCGGGCCGACGTCAGCCGATCGGCCTCGATCCGGAACCGGCCCGAGGCGTCGGCGATCGCCCGGCCGATCGACGAGAGGGCCGTCGCATCGATCGGGCTGATGTTGCCGGATGGCCTGACCGCGGTGTAGGCCATCACCCGGGCGTGCGCGACCGGCTTGCCGTCTGGATCGACCACCCTCCCAACCACAAACATCCGCCCAGGCGCCGGGCGAGGCGGTTCGTCCGGTCGTCGGGGGATCGGTCGGGAGGATTGGGCCGGCGAATCGGCGAGCGCTTCGAGCACCCTTGGACCGAGTCCAACCGCGAGGCCGCCCAGCATCAGGACGGTCAAAAAGACGGATCGTAACTTTTGAAAGATCAGCATGCGGAGGATCTCCCGGGCGATGGTGGCGGCGGAGGCGGCGGTTGTTGGATCGGATGCGAACCGGAGCGCGGCCCTGGCCGTGGTGTGGACGAGCGCGGGCGGGATCGCCACCACCTGGGGCGCGGCGAATATCGACGGGATACGATCGGTAAGCATCCGACGCAGCTTCTCGCGGGCGCGGGCGATCCGGCTCCGGATCGTCCCGTCCGAGCATTCCAGCCGGGCCGCCGCCTCGTGGATCGTCAGCCCTTCGAGGTAGCAAAGGACGACCGGCATCCGGAACGTTGGCGGGAGGCCGTCGATCGCCGTGTGGAGCGCCTCGGCCTGTTCGCGGCGCGAGGCCGACTCGTCGGCGGTCGGGGAGGGGTCGCGGAGTCGGGCCGGGTCGTCGATCGGTTCGGTCCGGCGTCGGGCGAGTCGATTTCGGGCGCATCGGGAGGTCCGGAGCGCCACGCCGTGGAGCCAGCCCTCCAGCGCCTCGGGGTTGCGGACCTCCCGGACGCGCCGGGCCAGGACCAGAAACACCGCCTGAAAGGCGTCCTCGGCGAGGTGGGCGTCGGGGAGGTGGCGTCGGCAGACGGACATCACCATCGGACCATGACGCGCCACGATCGCCGCGAAGGCCGCCTCGCCGACCGCATCGCGACGGGTCGCGAACCGCTCCAGGAGCTGCCGGTCGGACAATCCGGCCGACGTCCCGCCGTCGAAGAGCGCCCCGAGGTGCCGCGTCAGTGATCCCGCCGGCCGTCCGCCCATGCTCGTCGTCCCCCGATCGCGGGTCGTTCTGGCTTTCGTCAGGAGGTACTGTCCGGGATCCCGACATCGTATCC
This sequence comes from Planctomycetales bacterium, assembly GCA_027449865.1. Taxonomy (GTDB): domain Bacteria; phylum Planctomycetota; class Planctomycetia; order Isosphaerales; family Isosphaeraceae; genus JAKAUH01. The sequence continues at coordinate 13,985 of DAIDKV010000045.1, read as the reverse complement.
CGGAATCGCGGCCGATCCGTCCGGTGGACGCTGGGAATTGCTCTCGTTTCACCGGACCTATTACGATGTCGTCTGGTTCGAGGACGCGGAGTGGCCGCTTTTCTTCCTGCTCCTCGCCTGGATGGGCCTGGTCCTGGCACGCGCGATACAGGGCCTCGTCGTGAGGCTCGGTCGTCGATCGAGTCCGCAATCCAACGCGCCGCCGGGGCGGGCGTCCGGTTAAAATGAGAATGGCCCCGATGGCCTGTTCGGATGCGACCTGACTTCGGGAGACGGAGGAATTCCCAATGTCCTACGACGATACCCACGTGGTTAGCTACCTGCATCAGGCTCACGATACGACCGCGCTGACCGATCGCGAGAAGCACCTCGTCGGCCTCGCGGTGACGATCACCCGGGGCTGCCAGGTCTGCACCCGAAACCGGATCGCGAAGGCCCGCGCCGTCGGGATCGACGACGATGTGCTCAATGCACTCGTGGGCGTCGTCGCGGCGGTGAACGCCGGGGTCTCGGCCGCCACCGCTCGCGAGGGATTCCGGATGGCCGACGCCCAGGCCCAGGAATGCGGCGCTCTCTGCTCGCCCGGCGTCGCCAATCGCGCGGAATGAAGATCTCGCGCCGCCCGCGCAAAAATTCGAGCCCCACCGCCGACTATAAACGTGGGGACCTTGCCGCGCCTCTCCAACCCAGAGAAACCTTCTTCTTGATGAAGGCTCCCGTGACGACGTGCTTGCTTGCGTTTAAAATGGCCCAGTCCAGGGTTTTCGGCGCCGAAACGTGCGCGCCTTCGGCGCCGATCGACATTCGTCAAAGGTTGGGTCGCGAAAGTCAGATCGCGCGAACGAAGCCAACTCGGCGGTCCGCGACCCTCGAAATCGCGCGAACGAAGCCACGATTGGGAAGGGTGGAGCGATTTTGCCGAGAAGCACGATGGTGCGCGGCACTGGAAAGACGGGCCCTGTCTCGGCCAGATCGACCGATCGAATGACCGCATCCATGAAAGGTCTTCACTGGTTGTTTAACAGTCCCTTTCAATGGGCGAAGGGGGGCGGTATGATGAAGGTAGACAGGACCGTTGGCTGCATCCACTGAAGAAATGTTTGGGGCCATCCGAGGGGGTGGCCTTCCCACCTGACCGGCGGAACCTTCCCGACCACTCATCCAGGCGAGGCTTTGCCCGATCCCTGGGCCGTCGCGGCGGCCGGGCGGTCGATCCGAGGCGATGGCCGGGCCCTCCGGCCTCGCGAGGGAGATGGCAGCGATGACACCACGTCGACGACGAATCGCGGTGCTGGCGGGGATGATTCTGGGAGGCGTCTGGGGCGGAGCCGCGCTCTGGAGCCAGGCCGCCGAACCGAAGCCGAATCCGAAGCCGGGACCGGTCGCGAAGCCGAAGGCGGTCGGTTTTGCCCGGGAGGTCCGGCCGATCCTCTCCGACCACTGCTTCACCTGCCACGGACCCGACGACAAGGCCCGGAAGGCCGACCTTCGGCTGGATACCCAGGAGGGGGCCTTCGGCGAGACGGAAAGCGGTGTCCACGCGGTTGTGCCGGGCAAGCCGGCCGAGAGCGAGCTGATCGCCCGGGTCGAGAGCAAGGATCCCGATCAGGTGATGCCGCCGAGGAGCCTGCACAAGCCGCTCGCCCCCGAGCAGGTCGCGGTGCTTCGGCGATGGATCGAGCAGGGGGCTCCCTGGACCCAGCACTGGGCCTACAGGGCGCCCGTCAAGCCAGCGCTCCCGGTCCTCAAGGAGACCTCGTGGCCGATCAACGAGGTCGACCGCTTCATCCTCGATCGGCTCAACGAGGAGGGGCTGAAGCCCGAGCTTCCGGCGGACAGGATCGAGCAGATCCGCCGCGTCTCGCTCGACCTGACCGGCCTCCCACCCACGCCCGAGCAGGTCGACGCCTTCCTCGCCGATAAGTCGGATCGCGCCTACGAACGGGTCGTTGACCGCCTGCTCGACTCGCCCCGGTATGGCGAGCACATGGCCCGATTCTGGCTCGACGCCGCTCGATACGGCGACACCCACGGCCTGCACCTCGACAATTACCGGGAAATCTGGCCCTATCGCGACTGGGTCATCCGCGCCTTCAACGACAACATGCCCTTCGACCGCTTCGTCATCGAGCAGCTTGCCGGCGACCTTCTGCCCAACCCGACCCTCGACCAGCTCATCGCCACCGGCTTCAACCGCTGCCATGTTTCCACCAGCGAGGGCGGCTCCATCGAGGAAGAGGTCTACGTCCGCAACATCGTCGATCAGGTCGACACCAACGGCACCGTCTTCCTCGGCATGACGATCGGATGCTCTCGATGCCACGATCACAAGTATGATCCGATCCGGATGAAGGACTACTATCAGCTCTTCTCCTTCTTCAACAACATCGACGGACCAGCCCTCGACGGCAACTCGGCCCAGTGGGCGCCCGTGCTTCGCGTACCGACCGACGAACAGCGCGCGAAGATCCAGGCGGTGGACGCCCGAATCGCCGAGATTCACAAGGAGATCGCCAGGGCGGCGGCGAAGTCGGTGGCCTCGGCCGAGGAGCAGATCGCCCACGCCTCAATCGCCGACGCCCCCTGCGAGACCCCCCGCGTCGACTTCCTCTGGATCGACGAGGCACTCCCGGCCGGAGCCAAGGCGACCGGCACGCTGCCCTGGAACTTCACTCCCGCCTCGGCCGATCGTCCGGTCCACACCGGCAAGCTCGCCCTGACCGGCCAGGCCAGGGGAATGCGGCAGTTCGTCTTCGAAGGCGCCTCGGCAAAGCTCATCGTCGGCAAGGAAGATGTGCTTTTTGCGCATGCGTACATTGATCCGAAGAAGCCGCCGAAGGAGATCATGCTTCAGTGGCACGTGGTCGGCGGCGAGTGGAGGCACCGGGCCTACTGGGGGGCCAACGCGATCGACTGGGGCAAGGACAACTCCCCCGAGCGCAGGGCGATGGGCCCGCTCCCCGAGCGGGGGAAATGGGTCCGGCTTGAGGTTCCGGTCGCGAAGCTGGAGATGAAGCCCGGAACCGTGATCGACGGCTGGGCGTTCACCCAGCAGGACGGGATCGTCCACTGGGACGCCGCCGGAATCGTCACGAAGGGGCCGCAGGACGGCCGCCTCTTCGACTCGTTCACCGCCTGGGCCGCCGCCCATCGAGAGGCGGGCGTGGCATCGGGCCTGCCCGAGAAACTGAAGGCGATCCTGGCGAGCCCCCGCGAGAAGTGGTCCAGGGAGCAGGTTCACGCCCTGGCCGCCTATTTCGCCGAACACGCCGACGCCTCGACCGCCCGGGCCATCGCCCCGCTGAAGGAAAAGCGGGCGGCGGTTGAGAACGAGCGCAAGGCGATCGAGGCCCAGGCGCCGACAACCCTGGTCTTCCGCGAGCGAGCCGGAGCACCAAAGCCCGCGTATCTTTTGAAGCGAGGCGAATACGACCAGCGGGGCGAGAAGGTCGGGCGATCGCTCCCGGCGTTCCTGCCGCCGATGCCGCCCGGCGAGCCGGCCAACCGGCTCGGGCTGGCTCGCTGGATGGTCGCGCCCAACCACCCGCTCACAGCCCGGGTCGCGGTGAATCGACTCTGGCTCCAGGTGTTCGGCATCGGGATCGTCAAGACGGCCGAGGACTTCGGCTCGCAGGGCGAGCCGCCGTCCCACCCCGAGCTGCTCGACTGGCTCGCCGTGCAGTTCCGCGAGGACGGCTGGGACGTCAAGCGGATGATGAAACGGCTGGTGATGTCGGCAACCTATCAGCAATCGTCGAGGGTCGCGCCCGAGAAGCTGGCGAAGGACCCCGAGAACCGCCTTCTGGCACGCGGGCCGAGGTATCGCCTGGATGCCGAAACGATCCGGGACCAGGCCCTCTCTGTCGCCGGTCTGCTCTCCGAACGGCTCGGCGGGCCGAGCGTCAAGCCGCCGCAACCGTCGGGGCTCTGGGAGGCCGTTGGCTACACCGGGAGCAACACCGCGAGGTTCGCCGCCGACCACGGCCACGAAAAGGTCCACCGCCGAAGCCTCTACATCTTCTGGAAGCGCACCTCGGCGCCCCCGCAGATGACGACCTTCGACGCCCCCTCTCGCGAGGCCTGCACCGTTCGCCGCGAGCGGACGAACACACCGTTGCAGGCCCTCCTGCTGATGAACGAGACGCAGATGATCGAGGCGTCGCGAGGGCTGGCCGAGCGCGTTCTGCACGAGGCCCGAACCGAGGCCGACCGCCTCGACCGAATGTTCCGCCTGGCGACCTGCCGGTTCCCGGACGACCGCGAGCGAACCGAGCTGCGATCGGCCCTCGCCGACTTCCGCGCCCACTACCACAGCCGCCTCGAAGACGCCCGCAAGCTGATCCAGACCGGCGAGACGAAGCCCGATCCCGTCCTCGACGCCGCCGAACTCGCCGCCTGGACCATGATGGGCAACATCGTTCTGAACCTCGACGAAGTCGTGAGCAAATAACAAAACATCAAAAGCAACCACGAATCACAAGACATCACGAGAAATCACAAGATATCAGGAAGAACCACAAGACATCAGGAGGAACCACGAAAAACACGGAGGACACGAAAAAAGGCAAAATTCCAGGAGATTACCAGTGGATTTCATGGAATCCTCGTTCCTATCAAGATCATGGCATGTCGCCTCGCTCCTGGTATTTTTCGTGCCTTCCGTGTTATTTCGTGGTTCCTCCTGATGTCTTCTGATTCGTGGTTGCTCCTACTTCCTGGACGATAGAATGGGAGGCCCGCCGATGGACCCGATTCGCGAGCAGATCGACGTGATGACGCGGCGGCACTTCTTCGGGCGTGCCGGGCTCGGGCTCGGCTCCGCCGCGCTGGCGAGCCTGATCGGCTCCGAGGGCTCGCCCGCCCGGGCCGACGGCCTGCCAGGACTCCCTCACTTCGCGCCAAAGGCGAAGCGAGCGATTTACCTGTTTATGAACGGTGGTCCATCTCAGATGGACCTTTTCGACTACAAGCCGCGCATGGAGGCGCTCTTCGACAAGGATCTTCCCGACTCGATCCGGATGGGCCAGCGGCTCACCACGATGACCTCGGGCCAGAGCCGGTTCCCGATCGCTCCCTCGCGATACAAATTCCAGCGACACGGGCAGGCCGGGACGTGGGTCAGCGAGCTACTGCCGTGGACGAGCAAGATCGTCGACGAGATCGCGCTGATCAAAACCGTCTGGACCGAGGCGATCAATCACGATCCGGCGGTCACTTACATTTGCACGGGTCACCAGCTTCCGGGCCGGCCGAGTCTGGGTTCGTGGCTGAGCTACGGCCTCGGCTCGATGAACCAGGATCTCCCCACGTTCGTCGTGATGACGGCCTCGTGGAGTGGCCGCAAGGAGGCCCAGGCGATTTACAATCGCCTCTGGGGCTCGGGCTATCTTCCGAGCCGCCACCAGGGCGTCGCGCTCCGGTCGATCGGCGACCCGGTGCTGTACATCTCGAACCCCGACGGCGTCGACGCCAGCACCCGCCGTCGGGCTCTCGATGCCATGTCCCGGCTCAACCAGGAAGAATACCGGCGCTACGCCGACCCCGAGACCCAGGCCCGAATCGCGCAGTATGAGATGGCCTTCCGAATGCAGACCTCGGTTCCTGAACTGGCCGACATCTCCGCGGAGCCGAAGCACGTTCTCGACATGTACGGCCCCGACGTCCACACGCCCGGCACCTTTAGCCGGTGCGCGCTGCTGGCCCGCCGGCTGATCGAGCGCGATGTTCGATTTGTTCAGATCTTCCACCGTGGATGGGACCAGCACGGGAACCTCACCGGTGACCTGCCGAAGCAGTGTCACGACGTCGATCAGGCCTGCTCCGCGCTGGTGACCGACCTGAAGCAGCGCGGGCTGCTCGACGACACGCTGGTGATCTGGGGGGGCGAGTTTGGCCGAACGATCTACTGCCAGGGGGGTCTCACCCGGGAGAACTACGGGCGAGACCACCATCCGAAGTGTTTCCCGGTCTGGATGGCTGGCGGCGGGATCAAGCCGGGCGTCGTCCACGGCGAGACCGACGATTTCAGCTACAACGTCGTGAGAGACCCGGTCCACATCCACGACCTGAACGCCACGATCCTCCACTGCCTGGGGATCGACCACCGCCGGTTGACCTTCAGGTTCCAGGGGCTCGACGTCCGCCTCACCGGGGTCGAGGAGCATCATCCGGTCAAGGCGATCCTCGCCTGATCAATTCCCATGTTTGGATATTAGAGTGACCGCAAAAAGGCCATCAGATCGTCGATGGCCTCGGGCGTGAGGATCAGGCCGCGGGGGTGGTGTTCGCGGGCGAAGACGTCTCGGAGCGATCGGGCGCGGCCGTCGTGGAGGAAGGCATCACGACGGCCGACGCCCCTCAGTCCCGGGGGGTTGAACGAGCGATGGCCGACCTCGTCGATCAGTCCAACATCGACCACCTTCGGCGTCGTGTACGTCGGGGGCTCGTGGCATTGGGCGCACTGCCGCGACTCGAAGACGGCCCGGCCCCGGTCGATCGCGGCGGGGTCGTCGGTCGTCGGCGGGGGAGGCTCCAGCGAGGCCAGGTAGGCGGTCAGGTCGGCGACCTCGGCGTCGGTCCGTTTGGTCCCGTGCATCGTGGTGGCGATCGACTTTTTGACCTGTTCCTCCAGGCGATCGACGGCCCCGATCCAGGTCCACGGTTTGGTTCGCGCAACGCCGAGCAGCGAGGGGATCAACTTGGGGGCCCCGTACGATTGGTCGCCGAGGGTATCGCAGGCGAGGCCGCTCGTCTGACCGTCGGAATGGCAGCTCTGGCAGCTCATCCAGCCGTCGTGCGAGAGTCGGGCGGAGGTGAAGAGCCGCTCGCCTCGATCGGCCGGCGAGAGCTCCGGGGTCGGCCCCAGCGCGATCGTCGACGGCCTCTCTCCGGTGGCGACCTCAACCACCGAGACCGTCTCGTCGAGCCGATCGGCGACGTAGGCGAATCGGCCCGCCGGGTCGACCAGCACCGCGGCCGGCTCTCGGCCGACGACGGCCCGACGGGGGCCCTCGCCGATCGCCGAGGCCATCGCCAGCTCGTCCATCCCGGCGAGGGCGACCAGCAGGCCGCCCAGGCCGTCGAAACCGATCGCGCCGGGGTCGCCCGCGGCATGGCCGACATCGCCCAGATCGATCAGCCGGCCGCCAACCAGCAGGCCCGGATCGTCCCTCGCCGAGAGGACGTCCTCGATCGAAAGCATGCGGAGGTGGTTACGGATCAGAAGGCCCCAGTGAACGTCGTCGAAGGTCGTCCGGGCCAGACGATCCAGGTACTGGTGAGCGAGGACCAGCGTTCGGTCGTCGGGCGAGACGACCATCCCCCGGATGTTGTGCGCGGGGATCGCCCGGATCGCCTCGACCGATCGCCGGCGATGATCGACGATCGCGAGCCGCCCGCCAAAGGCGTCGGCCGCGACCAGGTGCCGTCCGTCGGGCAACGCCGCCATCTCCCTCGGCGCGAAGGGGAGTTCCATCCGCCCCGCGACGTTCATGGTCGGCGAAGTGCCTTCCAGAGCGAGGTCGAGAAAGGTCAACCGCCGCGACCCGGTCGAGGCGACGACGGCCCCGCCCTCGATCGCGATCGCGCGGACCGGGTCGGGCGCGACGCTGATCCGTCCGAGGACTTCCGGCGATCGCTTGCGCACGTCGATCAGCACCACTTCATCCCCGGCCCGATCGACGGCGAGCAGGTGTCGGCCATCGGCGAGCGGGGCGAGGTGCGCCAGGCCGCGGCCGATCCGAGCTTCGTCGATCACACGACGGGTCGGAAGGTCAATCACCGAGAGACTTCCACTTCGCGAGTTCGCGACGAGGAGAGTCCGGCCCTCATCGACAATCGCGAGCGCCACCGGCCGGCGCGACCATCGGGGCAGGGGAGGGCTCGGGTCGTTCTCGGTCTCGATCGGCCCGGCCGCGAGGGCCGCCATCGCGAGGAGGATCGTCTTCATCGCTCAATGCGCCTCCATCGCCTGGCGGAGGATCTTCACGGCCGCATCGAGCGCTGGGTCGGGCGCGGTGGGCGCGGTGTCGGTCGGGGCTTCGCGCCTGAGGATCGGGAGCGGGCCGTCAGGCGCCTGGCGGTTCGCCTTCCTCTCGACCGGATGATCGGGGACGAGCCCGCCGGCCCGGCGAGGTCCTCGCGCCGATCGGTCGACGTCGACCATCGGCCGGCCGTCGCCGCGTTCGAGGCGGCCGGTCGTCAGCGAGAGCATCCACTGGCCGTCGCCGATCGGGACCGTCGAGCGGACCTCGTCGTCACCACCTCGGTTTGCGGCGCCGACGATCGGGGCACGGTGGTTATCCTGGAGCGCGGCCGCGACCCACTCGAACGTTACGGATGTGGTCGGGTCGACCAGCACTGCGATCGGCCAGCCCCGGAAGAGGGCGTCGGGGTCGGCCCGGTCGATTGTCTCGCCATGGGCCGTCCGGATTCGTCCGATCGTCCCCGATTCGAGGAGGCAGTCGGCCAGCATCGCGGCCGATCGGACGTCGGCCTGCGTCGACGACGATCGCAGGTCGAGCACCAGTGCCCGGAGCCCCTGTTCCTCCATCTTCCGGGCGAGCTTCCGCAGCTCGTGGGGGGTGCTGGCGGCGATCTCCTTGACCTTCAGATACCCGATCGCGCCGGGGCCATCGCGCCGGAACTCCCAATCACCCGACGGCTGCTTGCGCAGTCCCGTGATCGTCTCTCGGGGGAGCTGGCCCCGGACCATGGTCAACGTTCGGGCCTTCTCGTCCTTCGGCCCGCGGACCTTCACCGTGACGCTCGTTCCCTCGTCGCCGCGAAGCCGATCGACGACCGCGCGAAGGCTGGTCCCCTTCGTCGCGACGCCGTCGACCTCCAGCAAGAGTTCCTCCTTCCGGATGCCCGCGCGATCGGCCGGTCCGCCGGGGAAGACTTCTCTGAAGCTGGGGAGCACCTGTTCGTCGAGCCAGTTCAACGCGACGTGGATGCCGACGTAACGGTTGCCGGCTATTTGCTCCTCGACCCGCGCCTCCTTCGCCGAGATCCGCTCGGCCCCGCCGGGTACGGCCCGCAGCAGGCCGTCGAGCATCGCCTCGGCGATCGTATCAGCGGCGACCTTCCCGACGGTCTCCCTCGGCCAGAGTTCGGCCAGGAGCGCGGCGACCTGATCGGGCGTGACGACCTCCGACGCCCGACGCCCCAGCTCAGGCGGGATCGGCTGGTGCGCCGCCCGACGCATCGCCCGAAGCCCCTCGACGATCATCTGCTGCCGGACGGGCGGCTCGACGTGGTTCGTCAGAATGGCCTCGGTGATCTCCATCACCCGACGCGGCAGGTCGGGCGGCATGGGAGGCCCGGGGGTTCTGGGGACATCATCGGCTCGGAGCGAGGGCGAAGCCAGGAGGATCGCGACGGCCAGGCACTTCCGCAGGTTGAAGGGGCACACGGATCGGCCTCCCCGGGTTTGGGTCGGGATCGGGACCGCCTTCAGGATGTCGGGGCGCGATCGGGGGATCAAGGGGATGCCGGCGATCGCTTCCTATTAGAGGAAGTCGATCCGACCGGCCATCTCGTCGGGATCGTAGACCTCCCAGATCAGGACGAGCCCTCGGATGATCTCGCCGAGCGAGCGGGTATCCTGGTGGCAGTAAGCGATGCCCGGATGCGAGAAGCCCTGGGCGTGGATCGCGAGGAAGTCCTCGTCCTGGGTGAAAAGGACGCGTCCCTCGGCGAACGCGAACGGGAGATGCTCGGAATCCCGGGCGCCCTGGAGCCCCACCTCGGGCGTGGTGGTGACGTCGATGCCCCGGCGTCGAAGCCCTTCGGCGGGGGCCGTCGGGCCATGCTCATCCCGGTGGAAGCGGATCGTCCTGGGCATTCCGCCGGCGCACCTTATCGAAGATCGAGGGGGCTCCAGCCCGGATCCGGTCGGCGAACTCCTCGCCCTCGCGGATGCTCTGATCGATCTGCTCGCGATGGTCGTAATAGTAGGCCAGTGCGGTGTGGACCTGGCCGAGAGTCAACCCGGGGTGGCTCGAGACGATCTCATCCGGGCTCATCCCCATCCGCTCGTACCAGGTCGCAATATGTTTCACCTTGATCCGATGCCCGACAACATGCGGCTGGCCTCCGCAATGGCCCGGCCGGACCTCAATGTGTCCGAAGGCCATCGGCGTTTCGGCCGTCCCCTGCGCGGGGATCGGTGTCATCGTCGCGCTGGTTTCCATGGATCTCATGGTAACTTCCCCCCCCGGAGGCGACAACGCCGGGCGCCGGAATTCCATCGTGACGCCCGTTCATCGAAGGTTGGGCGGCAGTTGCCCTTGCCAGTCGGGCCACGGGTGGGTTTAATGAGCCAGGAAAGGCCCCTGAACCTGCCTCCATCGACCGGCCCCCGCGGACCTTTCGATCCCATCTGCCGTTGGCCTGGTCAGATCGATCGATCGTATGTACCGTCCCGTCGGATATCGCCGGCCCGATCGGGGTCCCGAGCGGAGCTTTTCCCGATGCACGAGCGCATCGCCTATCAAGGTATCACCTTTGACGACGTCCTTCTCGAGCCGGGATACTCCGAGATCCTCCCGCACGAGGCCGATACGCGGTCGCATCTGACCGCACGAATTCACCTGAATATCCCGATTCTCTCCTCGCCGATGGACACGGTCACCGAGGCCGAGCTGGCGATCGCCCTGGCGCAGGAGGGCGGCCTGGGCGTGATCCACAAGAACCTCTCGATCGAGGAGCAGACCCGCGAGGTCGACAAGGTCAAGCGGTCTGAAAACGGGATCATCGTCGACCCGATCACGCTCCCGCCGGACGCCACCGTCGGCGAGGCGCGGAAGATCATGCGAGGGCACAACATTTCGGGTGTTCCGATCACGGTCAACGGGTTACTCCGAGGGATCCTCACCCGGCGCGACCTGCGGTTCCTCGAATCCAACGACATCCGGATCGAGGACGTCATGACCAAGGACAACCTGGTCACGGCGCCGGCGAACACCAGCCTGGAAGAGGCCGACCGGATTCTCACCCGGAATAAGGTGGAGAAACTTCTCCTGGTGGACGATGAGTATCGACTGAAGGGCCTTATTACCATCAAGGACATCGACAAGCTTTACCGATATCCGCACGCCTGCAAGGACGATCGGGGCCGGCTGCGCGTGGGAGCGGCGGTGGGGGTTCACGATTACGAGCGGATCTCCTCATTGCTCGAGGCGGGCGTCGATGTGCTGGTGGTGGATTCGGCCCACGGCTACAGCAAGAACGTGATCGAGACCGTCCGACGGATCAAGAAAGATTTCGATATTCAGGTGGTTGCCGGCAACGTCGCGACCGGTGACGGCACGCGAGCCCTGATTGACGCCGGGGCCGACGCGGTGAAGATCGGGATTGGACCGGGCTCGATCTGCACGACCCGGGTTGTTTCGGGCGTGGGCGTGCCCCAGGTCACCGCGATTCATCAGGCGGCGAAGGCCGCGGCCGGCCGGGTTCCGATCATCGCCGACGGCGGTATCCGGTACTCGGGCGACATCACCAAGGCCCTCGCCGCCGGGGCCCACTCGGTGATGATCGGCGGGCTCTTCGCCGGGCTGGCCGAGAGTCCGGGCGAGACCATTATCTATCGCGGCCGGAGCTTCAAGACCTATCGCGGGATGGGATCCCTCGGCGCCATGGCTCGCGGCTCGCACGAGCGCTATCGTCAGGATCTCGGTTCAGCCAAGGCCAACGGCCCCGACGGAGCCCCCATTCACAAGCTCGTCCCCGAGGGCGTCGAGGGCCGCGTTCCCTACAAGGGGCCGCTGGCCGACTTCGTCTTTCAGCTCGTCGGCGGCATCCGGGCCGGAATGGGATACTGCGGAACCAAAACCATCGAGGAACTCCGAACCCGCGCCCGGTTCATCCAGGTCACCGGTGCCTCCGTTCAGGAGAGCCATCCCCACGACATCGTCATCACCCAGGAAGCTCCGAATTATTCCAGCTTCACCAGTGATAATGAACACGGTCGAGGATCGGTCTAGTTTTCTGTCATCGGTGATGGTTGAATTGAGTATAAGTTGACATTGTGGAATGAGTGGTCCATCGTCAGCGGCCAGGGAAGGCCGGTGGAAGTTGTCGGCCCGCGCCCGGATGGTCGGGGGGCCTGGTCGATTGCGGTGGTCGTGGGTTATGGGTTGGTGGAAGAGCGGATCTCGCCGCTTATCCACGGCCAGTGACTCATGATGGATGACCAAGCAAGGAGGCGAGGCGTGCGTCGCAAGAAATCGGCATGGATCGCGGGGGCGCTGGGGGCCGGGTTGACGGCCTCGGTGGTCCTGGCCCAGCAGATACCCGGCGCGGGGTCGCAGGGTGTCGGCGGGGCGTCCGGGGCCCCGGGCGCGGCGTCGTCGGAGCCGCCGTCGCTGTATGGGGCGGCCGGCGCGCGAGGGGCCCGTTATCTGCTGCGCAACGGGCTCGATTATCTGCAATACCAGCAGTTCGACCGGGCGCTCCGGTTTCTCCGCGACGCCGAGGCGAAGAAGCAGGAGCTGAGCGCCAGCGAGCTGAAGGAGCTTCAAAAGGGGATCGAGGCGGCCCAGGCGGGTCAGCGTGCCGCGGCCGGCTCGTCGCAGCCGTATGCGATCAGCGACCGGTCCCGGCACCGCAACGGTTTCGCGCCGGCTCGTCCCGAGGATCGGACCGAGCTGGCCTCCCGCGCGACGCCGAGCACCACCTCGCGTCGTCCCTTCGCGCCGAGGACTGAATGGGCCGAGCCGGTTGCCTCCAACACCCGCCGGCGCTCGCGTGCCGCGGCGCGGCCGGATGATGTCTTCGGGGCCGTCGATGCTCGCGAGCCTCGCCGCTATCGCCCCGAGGAAGGACCGGGCGAGCCGATCCGCCTCGCCAGCGCCGAGACGAGCAGCACCGCTCCGGTGAAGACTTCGGACTCAGCTTCGGCTTCGGCTCCGACCCCGTCGCCCGCCTCTGAGGCCGAGCGACCCGCCGGACCGGCCATCGACCCGCTCGCGTCCCGGGGCGAGATCCCGGTCCTGAACCCTCCGGGGCTTCCCCGGTTCGACGCCGTTCCCGCGGCATCCCCACCGGCGGCCGACCCTTCGGCCATGGCCGCGAAGGCGACCGATGCCCAGGATCCGGCGCCACCCGCGGCGGTCGACGCACCGGCACCCGCGGCGGTCGAACTCCCCGCCGCCGAGGCACCGAAGCCGGCCCCCGGCTCGCCCGCGCCAACCGCCGCTCCGGCAGACGCGCCCGCGCCGATCCTGCTCGAAACGCCCGATTCCCCGGCTCCAGCTCCCACGGCCGAGGCGAGTGCCACGGCTCCGACTCCGAGCCCGAGCCCGGCACCCGTGGCCGAGCTTGCGCCCGTGCCTGCCTCGGATCCCGCTCCCAACTCGGCGCCGGCTTCCGCGCCCGAGGCAAGCACGCCGGCTTCGGCACCCGCTCCGGCTTCGGCACCTGGCGCCGAATCGATGCCGGCTCCGCTGACCCCGCCAGGACCGGTCGAGTCACCGAGCCCCGCGATGGATCTTCCGCCGTTGCCGCCGGCCTCGCCCGAGGCTCAGCCGGCGCCCGCGCCGCCAGCCTCCGAGGTCGTGCCGACGACCGAGAAGCCGGCCCCGGCTACCGGAGGACTTGTCACCACCGGGTTGACCGAGCCGGCCGCGCCCGCAACGCCGCCCGCGCCGATGCCCGAGACGGCTCCGGCTCCCGCCGCTGAAGCGGCTCCGGCTCCCGCCGCTGAAACGGCTCCGGCTCCCGCGCCTGGTCAGGAACCGGCCGCGCCGCTGGCCGACGCCCTTCCGCTGCCTCCGATGGCAACGCCCGAGTCGAAGCCGGCCGGCGCTGCCTCCGAGACGCCCGCCGATCCGGCCGCGCCGGCGGCCGGGTCGGACGACCTGCCCCCGCTCCCCAGCGATCTCAGCGGCTCGCGCGCTCCGATGCCGTCGCCCGCGCCGGCCGCGGGAGCCGAGGCTCCCAGGGTCGCGCTCGGCGCGACCGAGGCGCCCGCTCCGAATCCCTCG
>DAIDKV010000044.1 GCA_027449865.1 Planctomycetales bacterium | reverse complement strand
CGGTGTAGACGTAGCGGACCTCGGGCGAGGTGGAGGTGTTGACGGCTCCGTTCTGCTCCTGGTACTCGCCGGTGAGCTGGCCGAGTCCGTTGTAGAGGTCCTCGACCTGGTTGACGATCGAGCCGCCGGATGCGGCGTTGTCGCTGGTGAAGAGATAGGGGAGTCCGAGGGCGTTGTAGGCGGTGGTGTGGCGGAGGACGGAGCCGTCGACGCCGGCGCCGAGGGTGGTGATGGCGTCGCTGACCTGGCGGCCGAGGACGTCGTAGGCGTAGGTATGGGTGGTGCCGTTGGGGTCGGTGGCGGTGAGGACGTCGCCGAGCTGGTTGTAGGTGTAGGACTGCTGGTTGGTGGGCGAGGAGCTTGGTGCGCCGGTGGTGGGGTCGGGCTGCTGGACGGTGGCGAGGAGGTCGTTGGAGTTGACTCACCAGGCGCTAACCCCTGCTCGACCGTCTGATCCCGATTTTATCGGAACAGCGAGTCGGCCCGGCCGCGATTATCCGCCAGCCTCCAACAAATGCAGCCGGAGGATTCGCCGCAACTCCTCGATCGTCAGAGGATCGTCCTGAAGGAAGTGCATCCGGTCGATGATCGTTTCGGAGGCGGCCCAGTCGACGTGCGAGCTGTTGTACGGGACGACGCCGTCGGAGCTTTCTTCCAGCGGACGGCGGCCAACCCGGCCGATGATCGAGTGCGCCACCACCCAGGGCGCCCTTGACAGTCGATCAATCGCCAGTAGATATGGATTTTCGAACGTCAGTTCGTCGATGCTGGACGGAACACCCTGGAGGAACTCCCTGGTAAAGAACGCGGGCGGATTGCTGGCGATCAGCGCGGCATGAGCCTCGGCGAGCGGGCCAGGGATGCGGATCAGGCGGTCGCCGAGTCGGCCGATCAGCTCGCTCCCCAGCCGGCTCCCTCGATGCGGCGTGGCGATGAAGACCACCCTGCGGACAAATCCCAATGGCTGGAAGAAGAAGACGCGGGCGAGCAGGTCGCGGTGTTCGGGGCTGGCCGACATCCGCTCGAAAGGCTCTCGGCTGTTGAGCGACCAGAGATCCTGGCCACTCTCGGTGATCAGGAGCTTCGAGAGCAGGCCCCCCATACTGTGGCCGACCAGCACCATTCGATCGAAGGCCGGATCCGCGCCCGAGGGGTCGACCGTGGCGCGAGCCTCGACCAGATCGCGCCGGAGGTCGGCCGCCGAGAGGAGGAACGGGATACCCGTCGGGTACATGTAGATCCAGAACTGATAGCGCGCCCTCAGCTCGGGATCGCCCCGAAGCTGGTTGACCACCCGCCCCCAGGCAAGCGGGCTGGATCCCAGGCCGTGGATCAGGACGACGGGGATCTTCCCCGGCTCGTAGGGGTGGAGCATGTGCAGGCCCGTCTCGCGGCCCACCCGCTGCGGGGTGAAGAGCGAGAGACGCTCGTAGAGCGTGAGCCGGCCTCGGGCGAAGTGATAGGCCGTCGGCGTGGTGAGGTCGGCCGCCATCGTCAAGGGGCCGCCGGCGGTCTCGACCTGGCTGAATCGAAGCGGATCGTGCAGTTCGAGCAGGGGAACTGTCGGCGAGGCCCCGGGGCCGCTGAACCGAAGGATCGCGGTGACCGGGTAGACCTCGAAATACGGCGCGAAGCGATCGGGGCCACGTCGGCGCGGGAGCTGGTCCTCGGGCGTGTTCCGGACGGCGATCAGCGGAACGCCGAGCCCGTTGGCACCGTAGAAATCCCCCATCCCGCACGACACAAAGTCGCCAGGGAAACGGAGCTCGTCGAACCGGGCCGGGTCCCAGACCGAGGCGTCGCGGCGGATCGCGACGCGGACACCCCGCTCTTCCAGCCAGTGGAACCAGGCCGGTCCAAAGCCAAAGCGATGGCCCCCAGCGAGCCGGAGGAATCGGTCGAGGGCGCGGTTGTAAATGGCGACCGCCCGGCCTCGATCGGACGAGACTGGATCTTCGATCGACCGCCAGGCCATCGCCATCGACTGGGCGTAGAGCCGGATCGCCTCGTCGCGAGAGAAGACCTCGCGATGACGTGCCTCTTCCAGATCGATTCCCGCGCGGAGGGTATGTGGATCGTCGCCCGAGATCCAGGTCGGGCCGAGGTCGCGGGGATGGCCCAGTGGGTGCTCGCCCAGAACGTGGCGGACGGCCCGCGCCGCCGTCTCGGGGCGGATCTCCACCACCTTTACCCGGGCGCAGCCGACGAACCAGCCGGATAAGATCAGGGCGATGAGGGCCAGCCCCACCGCCGGCACCGGCCGTCGCATGCGGCTCCTCCCCGAGCGCAATCCCTTCCCCGAACTCCGGCCGGAAGGAATACTCGATTCGCCCCGGATCGACAAGCCCAGCCGTCCCAGACCCTTGACGTCGACTGCCGGCTCGTTCATGTTCGAGGCAACCAGGCACGACCTCGGAACTTTCGAGGAGGCACCCGGCGTTGCATCGCGAGTACGACCCGACGCAGATGGCGATCGGCCATCATCACGACCATCACGACCACCACCATCACGATCATGACCCCGAAGCCGAGCGCAGGGTCCTGGTCGCGACGACGGCTGTGGTCGGCTTCTTCCTCGGCCTGGATCTCTTCCAGTCAGCCACGGGGACGACGATCGGACTGCCGTTCGGCATTGCGCCGGCGAAGGTGGCCGCGCTGATCGGCGGCGGTCGGGTCGTTTACCTGGCGATCGCCGCGATCCTCGAAGGGCGGATCGGCGCCGATATCGCGCTGGCGATCGCCTGCGTTGCCGCCGCGATCCTGGGGGAATGGTTCGTCGCCGCCGAGGTCGTCTTCATCGCGATGGTCGGCGAGTGCCTCGAAGCTCTCACCTTCGATCGCGCCCAGCGAGCCATTCAAAAGCTGCTGGACCTCCGCCCGAGAACTGCGCGTCTCCTCCGCGACGGGCAGGAGGTCGAGGTTGACGCAGCGTCGGTCGTGGTCGGCGATGTGCTGGTCGTCCGCCCCGGCGACCGGATCGCGGCCGATGGCCCAGTGATCGAGGGACGGTCGGCCGTCGACCAGTCCATCCTGACCGGCGAGAGCATGCCGATCGATAAGGGACCGGGCGACCCGGTTTATACCGGGACGTTCAACCAGTTCGGCCGGCTGACGGTCCGGGCCGATCGAATCGGGATGGAGACGACCCTCGGCCGCGTGATCAAGCTACTGGCCGAGGCTCAATCAAAGCGGTCGCCGCTGGAGCGGGCGGCCGACCGATACGCCCGGCTCTTCCTCCCGGCTGTCCTCACCGCGACGACGATTGTCTTCGTGCTGACGAACGCGTCGGGCCTCTGGCAGCGGATGCGGGGCGAACCGGCTCCTTCGATCGATGTGATGCCGGCGCTGGCGGTGCTGGTGGTCGCCTGCCCGTGCGCGCTGGTCCTGGCGACACCGGCCGCGGTCCTCGCCGCGACCGCCCGCCTGGCGCGTCGAGGTGTGCTGGTAAAGGGAGGTGCCGCGATCGAGCGACTGGCCCGCGCCGATGCCTTCGCGTTCGACAAGACCGGCACCCTCACCGAGGGCTGCCCCGAGCCGGGCGAGATCGTCGCCTTTGAGGGCGATCAGTCGGAGGTCCTCCGCCTGGCCGCCGCCGCCGAGCGAGGGAGCGAGCATCCGCTCGCCCGGCTCGTCGTCGCCGAGGCCAATCGGCGCGGGATCGGGTTGCCCGAGGTAGTTGACTTCCGCGCCCATCCGGGCGTCGGGGTCTCGGCGACGCTCCGCGACGACGGGCGGACCCTGCTCGTCGGCAACCTTCGGCTGATCCGGGAACGCGGGATCGAGGTGGCCGGCGCAGTCGATTCAGCGCTCACCTCGCTCGACGACGACGGCCAGACCGTCCTTCTCGTCGCGGTCGACGGGCGGATCATCGGCGCCATCGGCGCGAGGGACAGGGTTCGTCCCGAGGCGCACGATGTGGTCCACGACCTGAAACACCTCGGCCTCAAGGACCTGACGATCCTCACCGGCGACCGTCCCGCGGCGGCGCGGCGAGTGGCGAAGAAGGTCCACATCAAGGCGGTCGAGGCCGAACTCACGCCCGCCGACAAGGCCGAGTGGGTTCGTCGTCGGCGCGACGAGGGGAAGGTCGTCGCGATGATCGGCGACGGGATCAACGACGCGCCGGCGCTCGCCGGCGCGGACGTCGGCCTGGCGCTCGGTGGAGTCGGGTCGGACATCGCGGCGGAGGCCGGCTCAATCGTCCTGATGGGCGATCCGCTCGAACCGTTGCCCGGCGCGATCCGACTGGCCCGTCAGACGGTAACGATCATCCGCCAGAACATCCTGATCTTCGCGTTTGGGTTGAACGGCCTGGCGGTGCTGCTGGCGGGACTCCGAATCCTGGGACCGGTCGCCGCGGCGATCTTTCATCAGATCGGCTCGCTTCTGGTCCTGCTCAACGCGATGCGACTGCTCGGCTTCGAGCGGTGGGGCGAGCTGCCGGGCGCTCGGGTGGCGGGGTCAGCCCTGGCGGCCTGCCGACGATGCCGGCCCTCGGCGGCCGTTGGCTGGGCGTCGCGGCATCCGCGAACCATCGCAGCCGGCTCAGCGGCGATCCTTCTTGTGTCTTACCTGACCTCCGGCGTCGTGGTGATCCAGCCTGGCGAGGTCGGCATTTTGCAGCGATGGGGACGCCACACGCCCCCCCTGCTCCACCCGGGCCTGCACGTCCGATGGCCCTGGCCGTGCGAGACCGTGACGCTCGTGGAGCCGGACGTGGTCCGCGTGGCGAGGGTCGGTTTGTCGGCGCCCGCATCAGGCACCGAGGCCACGCGTCCGATCGCCTGGAACGCGACCCACGGCGCCCGACGTGCCGACGACGCACTGTTTCTCACTGGCGATGAGGGGCTGGTGGAGCTGGCGGCGGTGGTCGAGTATCGCCTGACCGAAGCGGGTGCGCCGACGCTGCTGTTCGGGGCTTCGGCGGTCGAGCCCATGGTCCAGTCGGCGGCCGAGGGGGTCTTCCGCGAGGCAGTCGGACGGACACCGCTCGAATCGATCCTGGTCGCGGACCGTCGGGGGTTCGAGGAACAGATCGAAACGTCGCTCCGGTCGCGACTCGCCTCGATCGGGTTGCCGGTGGAAGTGGACCGGGCGCGGGTCGTCGATGCCCATCCGCCGCGCGAGGTGGTCCCGGCCTATCGCGACACCTCGGCAGCCGTCTCCGACGTCGAGCGCTATCGGAACGACGCCGAGGCGTACGCCGATGACCGGCGATGGGCTTCTCAGGCCGAGGCCGACGCGATCCGGCAGTCGGCACGCACGCGATCGCACGAGGTCGCGAGCCGGGCGAACGGGGCGAGCCTGGCCTTCCGGGCACGGTCAGCCGCGCACGCTGGAGCACCCGAATTGACCGAGTTTCGCCTGCTCTGGGAGTCGTTCGCGTCGGCCTTCGCGGGCCGGCCGAAGCTGATCCTCGATCCCCGCGCTGGGGGACGTCGGCACCTCTGGATGGCCGATCCCGGGCAGTTCGCCGCCCCAGCAATCGCCCCACCAGAGCGTGAAGGAGAGCCGGACGATTGAGCGATCAAGAGTATCAGCGTTCCGTCCCGGTTACCCGCGCGGGCTGGTGCGAGAGGAGCCTGGACGAGGCGGGCGTGGGTCGATAGGGACTGGCACCAGGTCGGCTTCTCGGATACAGATTCAGATGATTCGAGACGGGTCCAGGGCCCGCGGTCCCTCCCGGATCGACGCCGTTGGATCGCCGTGAGAATGATTCGGACCACAGACGAAGGGACGATGTCATGAAGGGCCGGCGGCTCTTGATTTTGGTGATGGCCGTCGGGATCGTGGCCCTTGTCGCGCTGGTGCGATCGGTGGTGATCGTCGACCAGGCCGAGGTCGTCTACATCACCGAGTTCGGCCGACCGGTCCGATTGATCGAGGCGCCCGGGCTCCACTGGAAGTGGCCGCATCAGAGCCGTCGGGGGTTCGACCGACGACTGCAGCTCGACGCCCCTCCGCCTCGCGAGATGCTCACCCGCGACAAGAAGAACCTTGAGGTCGCGTGGTACGTCGCCTGGAAGCTCGACGACGTCGACCGCTTCCTCCGCTCGGTCCGAACGATTGCCGACGCCTCGGCTCGACTGGAGGACATGGCGGCGTCGGTTCTGGCCGCGGAGCTGGGCGGGCGCGACCTCGGCGATCTGGTCCGGGTCGACAAGGGGACGGAGATCGGCGCGATGCTCGACCGAGCCGCCCAGCGGATCGGCGAGCAGGCCCGTCGCGAGTACGGGATTGAAGTGGTCGATGTCCGACTCCGCCGGCTCAACTATCCCGAGGAGGTGCGCTCGGCCGTCTTTGAGCAGATCCGGAGCGAGCGTCGTCGAGTCGCCGCGGCGACGCGTGCCGAGGGCGAGAGCCAGGCCCGCAGGATACGAAGCGCCGCCGATCGCGATCGCTCCCGCGCGATCGCCGAGGCCGAGGCCGAGGCCGCCCGAATCGTCGGCGAGGGCGAGGCCGAGGCCACCCGGATCGCCAACGAGGCCCACGCCGTCGATCCGGCCTTCTACCGGTTCCTCAAGACGATCGAGACCTATCGCACGGCCCTCGACGCCAAGACGATGCTCGTCCTCTCCTCCGAGAGCCCGTTCTTGAAGCTCCTGACCCGCGGTGTCCCTGAATCGCCGACCTCGTCGCCAAAGTCGCCGGCCGTCGTTCGTAGCCTCGAAAAGACAGGTTCCCGCCCGGCCTCTCCGGCTGGGGGAGGGTCGCCATGAGCCGCCGCGCGAAGGTGGTGGCCGCGGGCGCGATCGCCCTGCTCGGCTATCTGGCGACGGGACTGGTCGCTGTCTCGCAGGACGAGGCAGGAGTCGTCCGTCGATTTGGCGCCGTGATGGCCGAGCCCTGGGGACCGGGTTTGCATCTGGGAATGCCCTGGGGTATCGATCAGGTCGACCGAGTGAAAACAGGCCAGACGCGGACGCTCGCCGTTGGTGCCCGAGGCGAGACATCGGCGCCGATGTCGACCCGCCCCGACCCGGCCGGCGACGACTTCCTGACCGGTGACCTCAACCTGGCGACCGTCGAGGCGATCGTCCAGTATCGCGTGGCCGACCCAGTTCGATTCCTCTTCGGCTCGCGGTCGGTCGAGGAGAGCCTTTCCTCGGCGGCCGGATCGGCGCTGGTGCGTGAGCTCGCCGGGCGAGGGATCGACAACGTACTCACCTCCGGCCGGGCCGAGGTCGCCGATCGAGTCGGCCGGGCCTTGCAGGAGTCGGCCGATCACCTGGGGCTCGGTGTCTCGATCCGGGCGGTTCGGCTCGGACGGGTCGCGCCCCCGGACGCCGTCGCCCCCGCGTTCGCCGACGCCGACCGCGCCCGGAGCGATCGCCGACGCGCCGTCGTCGGCGCCGAGGAGTATCGCGATCGAGCCCGGGCCGACGCCGAGGGCCGCGTGGTCGAGGTCGCCGATCGCGCCGAGGCCCATCGCGATCGCCTGGTCCAGTCGGCGCGCGGCGAGGCTGACCGCTTCACCCGGGTCCTCGCCCAGGCCATTCGCGACCCCGACGCAACCCGTCGCCGGCTTTACCTGGAAGCCCTCGCCGAGCTGATGCCTCGCTTCGCCCGGAAGGTCGTCGTCGAGCCCGGCGAGCCGGTCGACCTGACCCTCTTCGGCGATGAGCCCGGACGCCGGGAACCGCGGGAGGCCCGGCCATGAACCGTCGGATCCTCGCCGGTTTCCTCACCGTCGCTCTCCTTGGCCTGATCGTCGCCACCAACGCCCGGCGGCATTCCCCGGCGCCCAGTGGCACTTCCTCACGCACCGGCGAGCCCCCCGAGGCGGTCGTCAGCCAGTTGATTGCCAACGCCACAAACGGGAAAATCAACTCATATCTTAATTCTTTTACTGGACCATTACGAGATCGGCTGGCGCGAGAGGCTGGCGAGGCGGGGCCGGCTACCTTTGCGGAGAGGCTGCGCGCGGCCTCGTCGGCAAGAAAGGGGCACGCCATCCACGCCCCGGAGCCGGATGGGCCCGACGCGGTCCGAATCGCGGTCGAGTCGGTCTATCCCGACCGGAACGAGCGGCAGGTCTACCGCCTGGAGCGCGGGCCGGACGGCTGGCGGATTGTCGAGGTCGACACCATCCGCGGACGGGTGCCTGCCGCCCGCTTCGGCGCCCCGGCCTCGTTTCGCGAGCCCGAAGGCGTGCCGGTCGAGGGGGTGGAGCCACCCGACGAGTCGGAGAATCCAGGTCCCTGATCCGATCGAGACGAGAGGAGCCACTGTCATGCGAATGCGAAGGGTCGCGGCGACGGCGTTCACGGTCGCTGGAGTTGTGGGATTCTCCATGGTGATGGCCCGGGTCGAGCCGGCTCAACCGCCGTCGCTCGACCCGCGGACGATCTCCGTCCGTCTTTTGCTCGGGGTCGGAGACAGCAAGGCTCAGAAGTGGGATGGGAAGGTCTCGGTCGATCGGGGCGAGGTCGTGGCCATCGACGGCTACCGCTTCCGCGAGGGCGACGGACTCGACGGCCGATCCGCCTGGAAGGCCCGAAGCCACCTGATCCGCAATGGCGCCATTGCCAAGAAGAAGGCGTTCTCGAAGGCCCTGCCGAAGGCGCTCACCAGGGGACCAGGCACGGTGGGACGGCCAATCGTTCCGAATGGGCTCATCGTGGATTTGAAGGCTCCGGCCGACGCCACCCTCTCGGTTGAGACCGATCGCGGCGACTTCAAGATCCCGCTCGCCGATCTGGCCGACGGCGCCCCCCATCGCTACCTCGATCGCCAGGTTGAGGCGCAGCGGGTCCCGCCGAGGGTCGGTCTTGCCGAGGGGCCGAGCGTCGAGGATTTCCCCGCCGCCACGGCCGGCCACGATGAAGCAACGACGTGGGTGGCCTACGTCGTCCACGAACCGCTCGGGCCCGAGGTCCTGGAATCGTTCACCGAGCGCCCGAAGGACCTCTCTGCCTTCGCGCCGAAGGGGGGCGGCGATCAGGTCAAACTGGTCGAGTTCCGCGACGGTCGGCCGGGCCAGCCGATGGACGTCACCGGCCCAGGGCTCGACGTCTGGCGGCCCTCGGTCGCGGTCGACGGACACGGAGGAGTGGTCGTCGCCTGGTCGGAGCAGAAGGACGGCAATTTCGACATCTACGCGCGTACCTATGATCTGGGCAAACGTCAGTGGCAAGAAATCCGACGGATGACCAGCGAGCCGGGCACCGACGCCGACGTCGCCCTCGCGACCGCGCCGGACGGCCGGGTCTGGATGGCCTGGCAGGGCTGGCACGACGGCCAGGCCGACATCTACCTCGCCGCGGTCGAGGAGAAATCCACGCCCTTCCGCGTCAGCAATACGCCGGCCAATGAGTGGTCGCCCTCGCTCGCGATCGGGGCCGAGGGCCAGGCGATGGTCGCCTTCGACACCTACCGGGCCGGGAATTACGACGTGGTCTTGCAAGAGGTCCGACTCGGTCGCGAGCCGGCGGAAGGACGGGAAATCGTCGTCGCCGACTCGCCGAGGTACGAGGCCCGTCCGGTCGTCGCGGTCGACCCGCGCGGGCGGGCCTGGGTCGCCTACGAGGAGCGCGACGCGAGCTGGGGTAAAGACGCGGAGAACCTGGTGGACGGCAAGGGATCGAGCCTCTATCGATCGGCGGCTGTCCGGGTCCGTTGCATCGACGGCGGCCGGGTGCTGGCACCCGCCGACCCGATCGAGGCGATGCCGACGGACCTTCACCAGCGGAACAGCTTCCCTCGCCTGGCCGTCGATCGGTCGGGGCGGGTCTGGCTGACGTTCCGGCACCGTGATGAGGCCGTCTGGGGCAACAACGTCGTGATGGTGATGGGGGGATACTGGACCGAGAAGGTCACCTCGCTTTCGGGCAAGACGTGGACGCCGCCACAGGAGCTGACCCGGAGCGACGGCCTGCTCGACAACCGCCCGTCGATCGTCGTCCCGGGCGAGGGCCCGCCGCTGGTCTTCTATTCAACCGACGGCCGACGCCGCCGCGAGATTGAGTTCACGCCCGAACTACGCCGGCGATACTGGGCCCAGGCCGGAACTCCGGGGAACGTAGGCGGCTCGTTCAACTGGGACATCGAGGCCGCCGCGCTCGTGGCGCCGGCCGCGACCGGCCCGGTTGATCCGGTCATCGGCGAGCTGGCGCGTCGCGGCTCCGAGGATTATGAGAAGGCCGTCCATCCCGACGAGGCGGCCGACGTGCGCCGGATGCGAGAGTATCGCGTCGAGGCGGGCGGCAAGTCGTATCGGTTCGTCCGAGGCGACTTCCACCGACACTCCGAGATCTCCCAGGACGGCGGCTCCGATGGTGCCCTTGAAGACATGTGGCGCTACGCGATCGACGCCGTGGCCTTTGACTGGATGGGCGACGCCGACCACGACAACGGCGGCGGCAAGGAATACACCTGGTGGCTCGTCCAGAAAACGACCGACCTGTACCACAACCCGCCGAAGCTGGTCACTCTCTTCAGCTACGAGCGGAGCAATCCCTACCCGCACGGCCACCGCAACGTGATGTTCGCCAGGCGAGGCGTGCGGACCCTTCCTCGACTGGTCGAGAAGAGCGAATTGCCGGCGGTCACCGATGCCGACACGCTGATGCTCTACGACTACCTCAAGGAGCACGGCGGGATCACCGCCTCGCACACCTCGGCGACCGGGATGGGGACCGACTGGCGCGATGTGAACGCAACCTATGAGCCGTTCGTCGAGATCTACCAGGGACACCGGAACTCGTATGAGCACCTGGGCGCCCCGAGGGTGGCGCGCCGGCCGGGCGAGGCGATCGGCGGATGGAAGCCGCTGGGGATGGTCTGGAACGCGCTGGCGTTGCAGTATCGGTTTGGGTTCCAGGCGTCGAGCGACCACATCTCGACACACATCAGCTACGCGATCGCGCTGGCCGAGGAGCCGACCCGAGAATCGGTCCTCGATGCCTTCCGGCGCCGGCATTGCTACGCCGCGACCGACAACATCGTGCTGGACGTCCGATCGGGCGAGCACATCATGGGCGACGAGTTCCGGGCGAACGGACCGGTCCGCCTCAAGGTCCACGTGATCGGGACGCGACCGATCGCCAAGGTGGACATCATCAAGGACTTCCGCTACGCCTTCACCACGGAGCCGAACAAGGCGGATGTCTCGTTCGAGTGGACGGACGACGAGAAGCGAGGGCCGGGCCTGAGCTGGTACTACGTCCGAGCCCAGCAAGACGACGGCCAGCTCGCCTGGGGAAGCCCGCTCTGGGTTCAGTTCTCGCAGGGTCAGGACTGATACACAGGCCCGCGACGGCTGTCCGGTTCTTCGGGAGAGCGAGACTCCGCCCGAGCCGCGCTACGGTGTACTGGGGAAGGCGAGCCTCCCAGCGAGCCATCGCGCTACCCGCGGCTCGGCAGGTGCCTCGCCCTCTCGGTTGACTGGCATCCCTCGGACCACGGATCACTCGAAGAAGCACAACGAAAAAGCCGTCCAGCACGCGAAATCGTCGTAGAGGAAGATGCCGGCGGAACAGGAATTCACGCTCATCCTCGACGGGATTCCCGAGCTGACGCGGGGGGACGTCGACGCCCTTCACGAGACCGGTTGCAACGAAGCGACGATCTCGCGGCAAGCCGGCCGGATCGCGATGGATTTCGATCGCACGGCCCCCACCCTCAAGGATGCCATCCTCGGAGCGATCCGCGACGTCCGGAGCGCGGGCGTCGGTGCCAGGGTCGTTCAGGTCGAGGGCGCCGATCCCGATTCGTCCCGGGAAATCGACGAGTAGGTCCGCCGTCTGGTCGGTGCCTGACGAGATCGCGGGTGCTACCTCGTCCCTGGCAAGGTCGGGGCCGGGACCGACGGGGACTGGGAGCGCATCCGCTCCTCGAGCAGCCGGACGAACTTCTCGGACCGCTCGCCCGCGGACCGGGCCATCTCGTCCGGGATCGGGATGACCCACTCGGTGGGCTGACCGGGGCGGACATCGAACCGATCGATCTTGCCGACGTAATCCGGCGGGAAGCGGTCGGCCCGGATGGCGAAGGGACCTCTTCCCTGAGGAAATCCGAAGCTAATGCTCAGGGAGTTCATCAAAAACTGCTCCGATCCAGACCGGTCCATGAGACGCAACAATGCCAGGACATCATTCTCTCCAAAGCTAGAATTCCTTCCTGCATAAGGAGAATTCTCCTGCCCGGGGATATTGATCGGTCGTAACAACATCAAGCGATCCATCTCATAATGGCCGGCCGCGAAGTCCAGAGGCTCGTTGCCTGGCTTCGATAGGCCGGAGGCAACGAAACCAAACACGCGTCCCTCCGCGATGAGGTCCGCCGATTTCGGCAGGGGCAGGGAGATTTCGTACGGCATCAGATCCAGGCCCCCAAGGACCACCGCCGCGTCCCGCGAGCGGCAAAGGATTTGGGTGGGGCCCGGAAAGGTCGAATCCCAGGCAAAAGGTCCGACCTTGACCCCCTGATGTCGGAACTCGGCGACAGCGACGAGATCCTTTTCCACCAGCGACTTCGGCCAATCGACGCGCACCTTCACCGGTGCTTGCCCCTTCATCGGACACGCGATCGTCCGATTGATGGGTGTGTCGGGAAGGACGTTCACGCTCTGCGTGAGGGTCCAGGGGTAGGCCTGGACATGGAATTCCCAATCTCCTGGCTGGACGACGCCGAAATCGGCGAGGCCCGAGTCGTCGGTGATCCGTTTCATCTGCGAGGGGCCTAACGCTCCGCCTATCCCGCGACCGAGATGCACCTCGTATCCGACGGCGGGCGGACCGTCGGGCTTTTCCAGCGTCAGCCGGAGCCTGATCGGGACCCATTCCGACGATTTTGACGAGGCCTTCGCGACGGCCTCGAGCCGCCGGAGGATCGCCTCGTTGGTGGTTCGGGACTGGTCGAGCGCCTCGGCGAGTCGACGGTTGGCCTCGGCCTGTTCGGCGGCGATTCGCTTCGACTGGCTCCAGGCGAGCCCCGTCAATCCGACGCAGGCCGCCGTGACAATCAGGCTGGTCGCGATCCAGAAGCGCTGGGCCATGATCTTCCCCTTCATCGCATCGAGCCAGAGCCGGCGCGCGACGGCCGCCGGGCTCCCGAACCGTTCGATCGCACGCCTTCGGGCTTCCTCGGGTTGGGCACCTCGGAGAAGCTCGCGGTTGAAGGAGCAGGCCAGGTGATCGGCCAGCTCGTCGAGGATGTCCTGGCGGAGCCCGGCGGGCTCGTCGTCCCGGGGTGAGGGCAGCTCTCCCGAGATTGCCTCGCGGAAGTCCATCGATCGCGCCTCCGCGTCACGAACCGGCCAGATGCGCCCGGCCGATCCCGAGGACCCCATTCACCCCCGCCGCGAAGTCGAGCCACGACGTCTTCCGCGCGGCGAGTTCGGCCCGGCCCGCGTCGGTCAGCTCGTAATACTTCCGACGCCGCCCGTCGGCCTCCCGCCAGAAGGCTCGCAGGAGCTTCCGACGCTCCAGCCGATGCAGCGCCGGATACAGCGAGCCTTCCTTCAGATCGAAGTATCCCCCCGATCGCTCGGCGACCGTCTGCGTGATCTCGTAGCCGTAGCTCGGCCCCCGGGCGATGACCTCCAGGATCATCATCTCCACCGCACTGCCGACGAATGGCGACTCCATACCTCGACCTCCGATGTATCTCCCTCCCTGATACATAGACGATCGAGGTATCGCCGTCAAGGGGCTAATCGGGATTGGAGTGGACGCGTGCTGGATTCGGTGGTTCGGGGATGGCGTCTGATCGCGCGGGGAGGGCCGATCTCACGTTGAGCCGGAGAACGCGGCTCGGACCGAGCCTCGCCCCACGGCCGCGCACATCCTGGAGAAAGCGCACGAGCACAATTGAGGGATGCATTCCCGTTGCCGTGGGCTGCCGATGTCACCGGCGGGCGATCGGAATGACCGCGGCTCCCGGGCCGGGCCGGCCGGGCGTGCGGTTCCGTCCCGGGGACTTCGGGGGCCTGTCCGACGGTCTGGGCTCAGCCCGTCGGATCGGGCCGGTCGGAGGGGCGTCTGACCGTTGGTGAGCTTTTCTCATACCCATTTCTGAGTGAGCCTTCGCGAGCGGCGATAACGGGGGACGCCGTCGGGGCGCGGACCGTCCTCGGGCGGATTGCCGCTGTAGCACGGACGGGATACAATACTTCCGGTCCTTCGGGAGATCGAACGATGCCCAGGAAAGTCGCGACCGCGAAGTCAACGGCCGTCCCAAAGGACGGACGCCCATCCAGGGCGCCCCGGACGGGGATGATCCGCGCCCGGATCTGTCCCGAATTGAAGGCCCACGCCGAGGCCATCCTCGCCGAGATCGGCCTGAATCCCAGCGAGGCCATCCGGATGTTCTACAAGCAGGTGACCCTGCGTGAGGGCCTGCCGTTCGAGGCCCGCATCCCCAATGCGACCACCCGCAAGGCCCTCCGCGACGCCGAGGCGGGCCGGGGGATGACCGACTACGCGAACGTGGACGAGATGTTCGAGGATCTGGGGCTCTGACGTGGCCAGGCGAAAGCCCAGGCCCAGGGTGCCGGAGCCGCCGCCCCTTCCACCGCCACCGTTGACGCCCCGGCCGGGAGCGAAGTTCCGGAAGGACCGCGAGCGTCTGAAGAAGCGCGGCAAGGATATGGAGAAGCTTCGCGCCGTCATCCAGTCGTTGTGCGCCCGCGAGCGGCTGGAGCCAAAGCACCGGGATCACGCCCTGAGCGGCGAATGGGAGGGTTGGCGGTACTG
The DNA here is from genome assembly GCA_027449865.1 of Planctomycetales bacterium. Lineage (GTDB taxonomy): Bacteria > Planctomycetota > Planctomycetia > Isosphaerales > Isosphaeraceae > JAKAUH01. The sequence continues at coordinate 25,657 of DAIDKV010000044.1, read as the reverse complement.
TCACATCGAACCGGACTGGCTGCTGATCTACCGGGAAGAAGCGGGAAAGCTAGAACTGGCCCGGAGCGGGTCGCATGCCGATCTGTTCGAGTGAGGTCCACGCCTACGACCGTTCTCGCCATCTTGCTCCGTGCCTTCTCTCGCCCCGATGGACGTCCTTTCGGTCCCCTTCGGAGTCGTCGGGCGGGGGATTGAACGATCGGAACGGTCCGGATCGTCGGAGCCGTTCCCGGTGTGATGGATGGCCTCCCGGTGCTGCGAGGGATCGCGTAGGATGGTTGGAGGCCCATCGGCGGCCCGGGAGGATCGGACATGGATCATCGACGGAAGAAGAATCCGAGTCGGAAGCCGGCGTCCCGCCTGTTCGACTGGCGGCGATTCGACCCGGCGATGGTCAAGAGCGACGATCTACCCTCGCTGGCGGAGGAGCTGACGACCTACCGAGACCGCCTGCCCGAGCTGGTGGAGCACGAGGGGGAATACGTGATCATCAAGGGTCGTGAGTGCGAGATCCTCCCTGATCGCGAGTCGGCCTTGCAATACGCGCTGGACCACTACTGGCCCGAGGCAGCGCTGGTGCATCGAATCAGGGCGAAGCAGCCGTACGACTCGGTCGGCGGTGCGGAGCTATGACGAGCAGCCATCGGATCGAGGTCGGCCCGTTCGGCCCGCTGATCCAGGTGGGATTGAACGTGGGGGCCACGCAGACGGGGTGAGAGTTAGGAAAAAGGGGTCGAGAGCCCGTCTTTCCCTCCAGAAGATTAATAACGGTTCTTGACCCCTTGTCTCGCCCGACCTCTTATCTCGCCCCCCGGGCCCTGGCAGCTTATCCCGACCCACCCATTTCAGACTGACGTGACCGACCGGCTTTCGACGACCGCCCAATGCTCGTCCAGATCCTGGAAGGAATGGGAATCCAGGAGTGCTTGAATTCTTTTCTCCAGGGTCCTCTTGAAGGCAAAGGCGAGACCAAAGACCGCCAGAGCCAAGACGATCAACAGCCCCGACAGAGATTCAAAAAGGATGAATCGCACAACTCGGAGAACAAGCTTGTGCCGACTCTTCTCGATCTCTTCGATTACCACGGCCTGCTGCCTGGGTAGGAGGTTCCGCGTATCGTCTTCGTTAAGGACAAGGCGTAGCACCGTGAAAATCGAGAGCATCGGCGCGAGGCGAATCAATGCATTCGCGCCCGCTCGAAATTCTCGATGCGCGGGATTCTCAAGGTCGTTCTTTGCGAGCATGGCGTCCCATAGCTCGTTTCTGATGGCGAATAGCTCCTCGCGGAACATCCAGACGCGCAACCTCATCCACCAGATGTACGTCAGGGTGAGTGATAGACCGATACATGCCAAGATGAACGCAAACTCGGGTTTCATGGTGAGGCTCCTGGCTGCATGTTCGTAGAGGTTGGCTGGGAGTCCGTACCAGGCTCAGGATCTGTCCCATCCTCCAGCAACCCGCTCGTGGTGCGGCCCGGATCGATCGCGGCTTCAAGGCGGCTAAGCCGAGCCGCGTAGTCTTTTATGAATCGCTTGTGCCGCCGCTCCATCCAAAATATGAGTACGCTGGGGCCCGCGAGATAGCCCAACAGAGCGACAATATTCACAACTAGCTTCACCCAAGGCGGATCGTTATTCAGCTTTACGTATGCATCACATGCACACCAAAAACAAAAACTAAACGAAGCAAATGCGCCTATCCACCATATTGTCGAATATCGATTAGATATCCGAATCGCCTCTAGTTCGTTTTTCGTAATATTACCCACTTTACTATAGCTCTCCCGAAAGCGATTGAGAAGTGAGTCCCCAGACCTGAAGCTCCCGTCGTACGAACGTCTCCTCGCCTGAACGCATCCGTAGCTCAAGGCAAGATACCACAATACAGGGGCTGGACCAATTCCCATGGTTCGCATTTCATGACGGACGGGGGGAAGGTGTCAGTGGGGGGGGAACGAAAGGGAGACGCGTGGATCTTTGGGGTCGCGAGGAGTCCGCGCCCGACCGGATTTCTGGTTTTATTCGAGTATGGCCGATCCCCACATCACCCTGGACGAAGCCCTCCCGCAAGCCGCCCGCGAGCCCGAGCTCTCTACCATCATCCCGACGTGGGCATCGCTTCGTTCCGGTCATTCCCGAGGCCACCCGGACCGAACCGCCCGGCTCCGGCCCGCGAGGCCGCCCGGGGCGATTCCGGACGGACGGGCCCGATCGGGGCGGTCGGGGTGGGGTTCGATGTCGCGGCCGGTGGATGTCGCGAGCGTCGGGCGCGACGGTCGGGTCGGGTCGCTTTCCCGGTCGAGGTCTCCCAGATCCGGCAAAAAGTGCCAGTAACCTCTCTTGAGTCTCAACTCGTCGCATCCAGTCCCCTCTTTGCCGTCTCCGATGTCCGTCCTGCCAATCCTTCCGGCTCTTTTGTAAATGTTCTGGGATTTCCTGCCAAAGTAGCAGGACCGGCGTTGCGATCGAGATTCCTAGAAACTTAAAATTCAGCCGGTCGCCTCAAAACCGTCGTCGCTTCCTGTCCGAGCGTTCACTTCTGAAACCCTTCGTGGGGGCGTCGGTCGTTTGAGGCCGGAACCCAGATCGCGATCGGGCCCATTTTGCCCGGTTGTCGATCGGCGTCTGTCTGCATTATCCCTTCGATTCGAGTCCACACCCGTGGAAAAGTCCGGGATTCCGGAGAGGTACTGTCGTGCGTCGTCGAGGCTTTACACTGATCGAGTTGCTGGTCGTGATCGCGATCATCGCGGTGCTGATCGCCTTGCTTCTTCCCGCGGTGCAGGCGGCGCGCGAGGCCGCCCGGCGCACCCAGTGCGTCAATAATCTCAAGCAGCTCGGCCTGGCTCTGCTCAATTACGAGTCGGCCGTCGGCTCGTTCCCGTGGGGCGAGGTCCCCCACAACACGAAGGCCCTGCTCAACGTGCCCTCCTGCCTGCTGCTGATCATCGGCCAGATGGAACAGCAGAACCTTTACAACGCCTACAACTTCGGCAGCGGAGGAGGAGCCGCCGGACCTGGCGGCTGGAATTATCTCCCGCTCAATCGGGTGAACTCGACGGTCCAGTCGAGCAAGGTCAACGCGTTTCTTTGTCCGTCCGACGTCGATCGGATCGACATGACGCCGCGCGGCGCCACGGTGAATCCCGGTAACACCAACTACCAGGGGAACGCCGGGGCTGATGCCTACGCCTTCCTCACCGGGACGGCCAGCACGGGCCTCACCGGGTCGCTCAACGCGTTCAGCGGGGCCTTTCCGTCGTATTCGATCTGCGTGAAGATTTCGTCGATCACCGACGGCACGTCGAACACCATCGCCTTCAGCGAGGTGGTCCGGGGCACGGGGGCTTACGCCGGCGGCTTCGACGGGATGAAACCGTCGTCGTCCTTCGCCAATTCCAGGGCCAATGCGTCGGGCGCCGGCGGCAAGACCGCGAGCGCGCAAGTGGATTACACGAACTGCCTGAGCACCGGCGGAATCACGCCGGCCAACGTCATCTGCGCCACCTGCGGAGATTGGCCGATCGGCGCCTCGTGGTGGTGGGGCCGCTCCGGACAGACCCGATACAACCACGTGATGCCGCCGAACACCTGGAACTGCGCCTTCGGCAGCGATAACGGCGACAGCGACGACGACGCCATCACCGCCAGCAGCCGACATCCCGGGGGCGTCAATTCGGCGTTCTGTGACGGATCGGTCCACTTCATCAAGAACTCGGTCAGTCCGAACACCTGGTGGGCGCTGAGCAGCATCGGCGGTAATGAGGTGCTGAGCGCCGACTCCTACTGATCATCGAGGGCACCATTCGCCCAGGCCGGTCCGCTTGCAAGGAAAATCGTTGATGCGACCGATATCGATCTCAAGCGGATCGGCCTGACGCCTATCGTGATGCGAAGATCGCCGGATGGTGCCGGTTTCTACAAGACGCGCTCAAGCCGCCCATGGCTTAGGACTAGACCAATTACCCTTGTAGGAGGGAGCTCCAGCTCCCGACCCGCCCGAAGCCTATCGTGACGCCAAAGATCGCCGGCTGGAGCCGGCTCCTACAAAAGACCAGGCGAGTCCGGCCCGGGCACCCGTACCAGGCGCCTGACCTGGACCATGTTCGAGCGAAGCGGGAGCACGTCCCGACTTGCCGAGACGGCGGGACGTCTAAAATGAGAGGGGGAGCCGCTTCCGGCACACTCCCTACGCTCAGGTGTGACTTCCAACGGATCTGTGGTCGTGGTCGCGGTCGAGGCTCGCTCTTCCGCGGCGTTCCGCGATCTGGGCGGTGGATTTGTCCATCGTCGGTCACACCCCTCAACCCGACGCCCGAGGAGGTCCGATCGATGGCCGAACGATCGACGCGCGTTCTGATCACCGGAGGGAGCCGCGGCCTTGGCCGGGCGATCGCCGAGCACCTTGCGGCCGAAGGGGCCTCGGTCGGGCTCGTCGCCCGCGACGCCGAGACCCTTCGCGAGGCGACCGACGCCATCCTCGACGCCGGCGGGACCGCCTTCGCCGCCTCGGCCGACGTCCGCGACGGAGCCGCCCTCGAATCGGCCGTCGAACGCCTCGCCGAGCGGCTCGGCGGGATCGACGCGATCGTCTGCGCCGCTGGACAGCTTCGGGGGATCGGGCCGATGGCGGTGCGCGAGCCAGGAGACTGGTGGGACGACGTCGAGACCGCGCTGAAGGGCGTCCATCAGGCGATTCGATCGAGTCTGCCGAGGCTCCGAGAGTCGGACCAGGCGTCGATCGCGGTGCTGGTCGGACCCGGTCACGAGGGCCCCCTGCCCTTCGCCAGCGGATACGGGTGCGCCCAGGCGGCGCTCGTCCGGCTGGTCGAATCGCTGGGCCAGGAACTCAAGGCCCAGGGCGTTCCCATCTACGCAATCAACCCGGGACTGGTGCCGACGGGCATCGTCCGCGGACTGATCGACACCCGAGAAGGCCGCCGATGGCTCCCCAGGTTCAACGAGGCATTCGCCGAGGGGAAAGAGGTCGACCCGACGTTCGCCGCCGGGATGATCGCCTGGCTGATCGCCCAGCGCCCCGCCGAGCTAAACGGGCGGGTCGTCCCGGCGCTGCTCAATCCGGCCGTGCTCGAGACCCGGTTGGAGGCGATCGCCGAGGGAGATCGCCACGTCCTCCGGCTCCGATGACGGTCCGCCCCTGCCCGGCCCATTGACCGGCGTCCACCCCGAGAATTAGACTTTTGAGGGACGGGATTGCAGACGCCTGGAAACCCCGACGGACGACGAGGGTATTCATGAGCTACGGCGAGGAGGATGACGGCGGCGCCGAGGTCGAGCTGGAAACGATGCACGGCCGAAGCTGGCCGTCGGTCACCCAGTTCTCGGTCTTCCTCGAGAACCGCGTCGGACAGTTGCACGATGTGTTCCGTGCCTTCCAGGGATCGAAGGTCCGGATCGTCGGGCTGACCATCTCGGATTCAGCCGATTGCTCGATCCTGCGACTCCTGTTGAGCCACTCGGAGCAGGGGCGCGAGATCCTCTCGAACAACAAGCACGCCTTCGCCGAGAACGAGCTGCTGGTCGTCGAGCTGCCGACCGGCCCGCATTCGCTCTCCGACATGTGCGTGGCGCTGTTGCGAGCCGAGATCAACATCCACTACGCCTATCCGCTGCTGGTCCACCCGCACAACCGAGCGGCGGTCGCGATCCACGTGGATAACATGGAGCAGTCCAGCGTCGTGCTGCACAACATGGGCTTCGAGATTCTTTGCGAGGCCGACCTGGCGTCGTGAGTTCGAGAATTCCCGGGCCTCGGCCATCCGATCGCCGGCCGGACCGGCCTGTCCTCTATGTAGGAGCCGGCTCCAGCCGGCGATCCTCGCGGCTCCCTGAGCGACCGCCATCCCGATCGGAAGCCGGCGATTCGATCGTACCAGGAGCGATCGCCATCCCGATCGGGAGCCAGCGATTCGTTCCTACCACGAGCGATCGCCATCCCGATCGGGAGCTGGAGCTCCCTCCTACAAATTCTCGGAGCTTCGGCGGCACGATCGGGATCGCCGAACACGGAATCCCGAAGATGAATGATGAACTTGCGGCGAAACTGGCCTGGACCGAGCCCGATCCCGACGAACCAGCGATCGAGGCCGCCGTCGCCGAGCTCGCCGCTATCGACGGCGACGAGGCCGACCGCGACGAGTGGCCCGCCCGCCTCTGGGCGATCGTCGATCGGATCGGGGCGCCACGGTGGACGTTGCCCGTCGTCCTCGGCGGCCGGAATGACCCTCGGCCCGTGTTGGTCCAGCGACATGCCCGGCTCGCCGCCGGGAGCCTCACCGCCGCCTTCATCCTCTCGCAGCACGAGGCTGGACTCCGTCGGTTGATGGCGGCCGTCGATCGACCGATCGCCGCTCACTGGCTCCAGGCGGTCGCCCAGGATCAGGCCGTCGCGACCGTCGGCATCTCGCACCTGACGACCTCGAAACGCCTCGGCGCACAGGCGATCCGGATCAGCCAGGTCGCCGGCGGACGGTATCGGCTCGATGGTCGGATGCCGTGGGTCACGGCGGCGCCCCGGGCGGATCTGGTCGTCACTGGCGGATCGCTCGACGACGGCCGCCAGGCCCTCATCGCCCTGCCGACAAACGCCCCGGGGATCACCGTCCAGCCGCCGTTCCCACTCGCGGCGCTACAGGCGTCGTGTACCTCCGAAATCGCTCTCGATGGGGTGGAGGTGACCGAGGCCGAGATCCTGGCCGGACCTGGCCACGATGTACTGGCGCATCCGGGAGCGGTCGGTACGGGCGGACTCGAAACCTCCGCCCTGGCGCTCGGACAGGCTCGCGCGGCGCTCTCGGCGCTGGTCGAGCTTTCTCCCTCGCGCGACGACCTCGGCGAGCCGCTCGAAGCGCTCTGCGAAACGTGGCGGGCGACGTGGGCCTCTCTGATGGCCCAGGCGAGGGGCGAGCCCAACGCGCCCCAGCCGGCCGCGATCCGGACGCAGGCCAACGCGATCGTCCTGCGGGCCACCCAGGCCTATCTGACCGCCCGAAAGGGAACCGGATTCCTCCGCTCCGAGCCAGCCCAGCGATGGACCCGCCAGGCACTATTCTTCCTCGTCTGGTCATGCCCGGCGCCGATCGCTAACGCGGCGATTCGGGACCTCGCCGGGCTCTGCCCCTCGACGTTGTGATCGAAATCGGCTCAGTTCGGACTTTCGCCTGGCAGCAGACACCGCTCCGGCACCCGGTCGATACGGACCACCTGAAACCCAGCCGCCATGAGCTGGTTCAGAAGCACCCGACGCGCCCCCAGTTCGTTGTAACCGCGCGCTCCCTTGTAAAGGACCACCTTCTCGGCAATGCCCCGGAACGCGACCTTCACCGTCACGTCAAAGAAATACATGCGCATGGCTAACCTTGCTCCGTCGGTAAGCCGATGAATCGCGTACACTCCACGCCCGTGCGGGCCTCTTCGTCCCGCGGGCGCCGATGCTTCTCCTCGGCCCTTCGTCGGACCGAATCGTCGTCCACCGAAGCAATCTTGCGCGCCCCGACAGAGCACGTCAAGGGTTGCGTGGTCGTTAATCCCGAGAGAACCGGCAGAGTGACTCCACGTATTCCATGCTGCCGTCGTTGGCCCAGCCGTCGAGCTGCGCGGCGTCCTTGAGCTGCTGGCCCCGGCGCCGGTCGACGGCGAGGAACGCCGAGTTCAGGTCGGGAAGCGAACTGAGGTCGCCCCAAAGTTTTTCGAATTGTGCGACCGTGTAAACGTCCTCCTGCCCGTGGCCCCACCGTCGCTTGACGTCCTTGATGGTGACGTAGGTCGGCACCCGCGCGGCCATCTTGCGAACCGCCGCGGCGACCTTCTCCGGATCGCGTCTGAGGTCTTCGCGAACGAGGCCGAAGGCGTGCAGAAGGCCGTCGACGTGGACCCAGGTTGTCAGGGTGTTGTAATAGCGGAGCTTGAACTCGGTATCCTCGCGAGGCTGGGCCAGGCCCTCCAGCAGTCGGAGCCGGCCGCCGACCTTCGCCAGGCCGCCACCCCGGTCCTCGATCCGCCTGGGAATCACCTCGAAGCTGAGTGGGGCCACGGATTCGATGGCCGTTCCCAGGATTCCCGGCTCGATCGTGGCGCCCAGGGTGTCGATGTTGTGGACCATCAGCCAGGAGAGCCCTGGGAAGTCGTCGAGGATTTGGGCGAGGACGCCATTGCGGAGCAGGTTCGGCACCTCGTAGAAGTGGCCCGGCGGGTTGAACCGCTGGATCGGGACGTTATCGGTATAGTCGGCTCCCTCGCGCTGGCTTCTTGCCCATTCGAGGATCGCCCTGCGGCCGGCCTCGCGAACCTTCTGCTTGTTCTCGTCGAGCGTCTCGTGGCTGGTCTCTTCCCAGAGGAAGGTCAGGTCACGGGTCATCGGGATCAACCGGTGGCCGATGGATTGACCTCGCGAGAGATACAGCGGCCCATCGTGGCCGTAGTTTCCCGTCGCCCGAAGGTGGTGGTCGATCGCCGCGTGGGTGAGATAACTGGTCGTCACGACGTGCGGGATCCGGACACCGAGCGCCTCCTGCATCTTCCGTGTCTTCGCCAGGTGGATTTCGAGGAAGCTCCGGTGCGCGCCGGCCATCTGCACGAACGGGTTGACCGCCTTCACGACCCCCGCGCCGGTCGTCCATCGACTGCCGACTCCCGCCGCGAGCGTGACCACCGCGACCTCGCCGTTGCCGATTGCCGCCTCGCCCTTGCGGACCACCGACGGCGACCACGAGCCGGCCGCCGCGATCAGCTCCGAGTCGTCCACGTCGCGGACGTCGAGGTCGACCGAGAGGCGGTTGCGCGCGAGCCCGATCCGCCCGCGCTGGAGGTCCTCGCGAAGCTGCTCGTGCTGGACCGGGTCGAAACCGTTCTCTCGCTGGATGCGGTCGGCCTCGGCATCCCAGTCGGCGGCGGTCGTATCGGCCGCGGATCGGGTGACCGGGAAGAGGTGGTTGACCATCGTCCGGAAGAGTTTTAACTGCTCGGTCTGATCAGGGAAGTGAGTGGCGAAGTGGTCGACGTCAGCCCGCCGATGGACCGAGAGCGAGCCGGCCGGCGCCCCGATCATTCGGGGAACCTGGATCGCGTAATACGAGGGGGGCATCATGGCGTCGGGGCCGGATTTCAGAGTGGCGACGGTGCCGGCGGGGTTGATCCGGAAGTCGTAGACGACCGGTTCCATCGCGAAGGGGAGAGCGTCGTCGAGTTCGGCCTTGGCGTGCCGCATGATGGCGGCGATCCGGTCCTGGAACTCGTCGTGCCGGTGCGGTGCGACGAAGAAGGCCATCCCGCCGCCGGACATCCCGCCGAGCATCAGGAAGCCCCAGAAATCCTCGCCCATCGCAGCGCGGGCCTCGCGGATGATCGTCTCGGTGAACTCGTTGGTGACCCAGGGGATGATTCGCTTGAGCGGGCCGTTCCAGTTCCGGGTCGTCGCCTGTCCGAGTCCGCGGACGTCGGACCGCTCGACGCAGCCGACGATCTCGTTGAAGATCCCCAATGCCTGCTGGCGGGCCTCCCACTCGGCCTTGCCGCGGAGCAGGTACTTCTCGGTAACCATGTTCAGGATTGGGCCGACATTTTGAGCCATCCCACCGTGAACAAGGACCAGGCTTCGCGCCAGGGCCTCGGGGAAGGAGGCCGGGTCGCCGGTCGGCTCGCCGCGGTTGATGAGCGTGTGTTCGGGGAGGAGTCGGCCCCGGCTGATGCCCCACTCGGGATCGGTCCCGGTCGCCGCGACGCCCTGAATCCGCTTGATCCCGGGGAAGATCCCGCCTGAGTCCTGCCAGCCGCCGCCCGAGCCTCCGAGCCATTCGCCGAGGATCGCCCGGGCGACAACCACCTTCGCCTCTTCAAGGTCGAGCGGACCCGTGAGGTTCCGCGCCTGGCCGGTGGCACGCATCAACATCCCGATCAGCGAGGCGAGCAGGTTTGTCGAGACGGCCAGCCGGGAGCCCTTGGGAATGTCGTTGACCTTGCTGACGACCTCCAGCCCGTGCCCCGGCCGGATGATCCGCGCGAGCAGGTCGGCCAGGCGGACGCCCGTCCCCTCCAGCGAGGGCGGGATCAGCCCCGACGCCACAATCCCCGCCTTCACCAGCCCGAGGTAATCGTTCCCAAAGTTGAACAGCTCTTCGAGCGAGTCGACGTCCTTGCACGCCTTCAAATCGATGCTTGTGAGCCGCAAAATCGGCTCGGGGATGACCCTCAACCGACACTCGATCGGCGGCACGGGCGTAGCATCGCGATTGTGAACACCCAGGTCGACCGAGATGTTCAGGACGCGCGCACCTTCGGGGTAGTCCATCCCGAGGAAGAAGATGTCGGACCATCCGCTGTGAGAAAGATCGAGCCGGACGGGCGTCCGCTCGACCAGGATGGGGAAGAGCGCGTCGTCGGAGTCTCGGGCGAGGAGCTTCGGATGGATCCGGAGCGGATGCTCGTCGACGCCGCCAACCCGGAACATCCAGCGATTCCCCCGGCAGCTCCGAACCGACCGCCTGACCTGGTCGGCCAGGTCCTGAAACGCGACGTGCTGATAGGCGGTCGCCAGGGCGCTACAGATGGTCCCGTTGGGGCCATCCCTTCGCATCGCTTCGAGGAACGAGGCAATCGCCTGCTCGTATCGGCGTTCCATGAGATCCGTGAATCCGTCGAAGGGGACCCATCCGGTCTCGGGGATCTCGGGTGCCTCCTGGATCTCGAAGCGATGGAGCGCGTGGAGAAACAGGGAGGCGCGAACGCGCTCGTAAAGGTTCGAGCGGGTCCGTCGGAATCGCTCCAGCTCCTCGGCGGCCTGGAGCTTCTCGGCGAGGCCGAAGCCCGCGATGAGCTCGCGGGCCGATCGGTCGCGGAGAGCGGCCTCAGGATGGGTAATGGTCTCGATCAGGATCGGTCCGGCGGTCGACATGGTCCGGTCGGCCTTCTCGGTTCGGGGATCGTCGAGCGTGTCCAGGGTTCCGGGTGTTGGTGCGGCGCGATTGGTCAGGCCGGACGAGGCCGTCCCTGCTCGACGCGGACGACCGAGTCGAGCAGCAGCGCGAGAATGCGGTCACGGTCGGAGCCGGCGAGGGCCAGGGCGATCTGCGCCTCGACCATCCCAAATTTCACGCCGAGGTTGAACCGCGAGCCTCGGGTCTCGAGCGCCAGGTAACGCTCGCGGCCCGCCAGCCGATTGAGTGCCGTGGTCAACTGGATCGAGCCGAGCTCGCGGACATCGTCGCGAACCAGCTCGTCGAGCAACTCAAACACGGCGGGAGTGAGCAGGTGCATCCCGAAGAAGCAGAGGAAATGGCCTGCGCGAAGGCCGGGAACCTGTAGCCGCAACTCGGCGAGCGTCGGGTTTGGCTTCTCGATGATCTCGTCAATGACGTAAACCTCGGGATGCTCGGGCATCCGGCGGCCGGCGACGGTCCCATACTGGTGGATCAGGTGCTCGCGGGTCGCCTGCACGGCGGAGACGGCGCACCCCTCGGCGGCGGCCAGTTCGATCAATTGCCGGGCGCACCGACGGGCCTCGGTCGAAACATAAACGTGATCGCTGAGCAAAAGCAGGCAGGGCTGATCGCCGGCAAACGATCGGGCACACCAGACGGCGTGGCCGTAACCTTCCGGCTCCTCCTGGACAGCAAAGTGGAGCCGCTGTTCGAGGTCAACAAACCGACGCGCCTGCTCCTCGGCCCACTCGAACTGCTTCGAGGTTTGAAGCATCGCCGCGTGGTTGCGGAACTGCTGTCGATAGACGGCCTCATCACCCGGAGCACAGACGACGCAGATTTCCTCGATCCCGCTCTCGATGGCCTCCTCGGCGATGATCTGAAGGACAGGCTTGGTCAGCCCATCGCGGTCGACGAGCGGGAGCATCGCCTTCTGCACGGTATCGGCGACCGGATACTGCCTCGCCCCTCGGCCCGCCGCCGTGATCACCGCCCTGGTCACCTGCACGAGTGAGTTCCCCTTCTCGATGCGAAAACTGATTTCCCGCCGGCGCGGGGCAGATCCGGACTCCGCGCGCAGTTTGAGCGCCGGCCTCGCATCGTAACGCCCGCCGAAGCGAACCGGCAACCCCGACCCTTGACTTGCGGCACGGACCTGGCATAATGGATCTACCTCACGACGGATGGCATCATCCGAATGGGGATGTAGCTCAATTGGTTAGAGCACCGGCCTGTCACGCCGGAGGTTGCGGGTTCGAGCCCCGTCATCCTCGCTGATTACCACTCTCACCACTCCGTCCGACACGGTCGGATGCCTGAGACGCCTGATTGTCTCGGCGACCTGAAATCCCATCCAAAGATCGAGAACGCTCCAGCATCTTCCTCTGGAGTCACTGCGTGATCCTCTCCATCACCATCACCGCAACACCAGACGATCGCTTCCTGGCCGAGACGCCGGGAGATCCTATCGAGGCCGGCTCCTTGCGCGAGCTAGGCGATCAACTGCGCGAACTGCTGGCGCACCTCGAGGAAGAAGCGGCTCTGGAACGCTCCGAGTTGGCACGACTCTCCCGATCCGCTACGAATCAGTCCACCTTACTCGAACTAGCACGAACCTCTCCGCCGCCTAATTCGTGGCTGGACGACTGATCGTGGCGCAGGAGGACACCGTGCCATGTCCGCAGGCCACTTTTACGGCCAGATTGTGCGCATCCGCGTAACCCGGCGCGAGAAGGAGAAAAAATCGACCGGTCGTTATCGTCACCCCGAACGAAGAGATGGTCAAAGGGACGTCCCTCGTCGGTGTCGCGATCACCGGAACGCCCGACCCTCCCACTGGTTATGATGTACCGCTCCCCTGGCACGCCCAGGGACGTGTGCGGACGGGTCTGGACAGGCCGAATGCCGCCGTCTGCTGCTGGTTCGTTGCCTTCGATGCCATGGACATCATGGAGACGATCGGCCATGCCCCTCCTGAAGACATGAGGAGTATCGAGGAGGCGATCCGACGCTACCACAGCGTTCGCTTATCGCCGCTCGGAGCCGGCATGCGAAATGCCTCAGGGATTTGGGTCCCGGCGTGCCTTTTCTCCGACCCACTTCCGTCCGAAGGGCCGCTCGCTTGCCACCCGTCGAGGATTTCACGATCGGCGTCGAGGAGGAGTATCAGATCCTCCATCCCGAGACTCGCGAACTCCGGCAGCGCGCCCAGCGCATCCTGCCCGAGGCCCGTCGCCAGGTTGGGGACGACGTTACCAACGAGCTCTATCTTTCGCAAATCGAGGTCGGGACGCCGGTCTGTCGGACGCTCGACGACGTCCGGGCCGAGCTGGTCCGGCTGCGGAAGGCGGTGATCGCCGCGGCCGGACGCGATAACAGCCGGATCGCCGCGGCCGGAACTCACCCGTTCTCGCACTGGGACCAGCAGGCGATCACGCCGAAAGCCCGCTATTTCGGGATCGCCGACGACTTCGGCCAGCTTGCCCGCGAGCAAATCATCTTCGGCTGCCACGTCCACGTCGGTATCGCCGACCGCGATGCCGCCATCGGCGTGATGAACCGATCGCGCCCCTGGCTCCCCGCGATCCTCGCCCTCTCGGCCAACTCGCCGTTCTGGCTCGGCCTCGACACCGGCTTCGCCAGCTACCGGACCGAGCTCTTCGCACGGTTCCCAATGACCGGAACGCCCCATGCCTTCGACTCCCGCGCGGAGTATGACGATGTCGTACAGGCACTCACCGATGTCGGCGTGATCGACGACGGTTCAAAGATCTACTGGGACGTCCGTCCCTCGTCGCACTTCGAGACCCTGGAATTTCGGGTCGCCGACGTCTGCGCCACACTCGACGAGGCCGTGATGATCGCCGGTCTTTGCCGGGCCCTGGCTCAGACCTCTCACCAGCAGCATCTCCAGGACGAGCCGATCGTCCCGATCCGGCCCGAGTTGCTCCGAGCCGCCAAGTTCCGGGCCTCTCGGTTCGGGCTCGAAGGCGAGCTGATCGACGTCCGGGCGAGGCGATCGATCCCGGCCGCCCGGATGATCCTCGCGATGCTCGATTTTCTTCGCCCCGCCCTCGAATCGGTAGGCGAGTGGGACCAGGTCTCCCGGCTCGTCCATCGGACCATCGAGCGCGGCAACGGAGCCATGCGCCAGCGCGCCGCTCTCGCCCGATCGGGGCGGATGGAGGACGTCGTCGACCTTCTCATCGAAGAGACCGCACAGGGGCTGGACTGATTGCCCATCGCCTCAATCGTGCAGGCCGTGAGCGCGGAAGGCATCGGCGATCCGGGAGTCGTCCATCACGCCGTTGTGCTGGAAGAGGTGCAACGTGACGGTCGCCGCTTCTCGCGAGGCGGCGGAAACCACCTCGGCCGGGTAGCAGTCGGCCATGATGGTCTCGACCTCGTCCGGGCCGAGCGGCAGGCCGGCCAGCGATCGGCGGATCGCCCTGAGGTCTGGTTCCAGAAACGCCCGAATGAACTCCGGCAAAAGAGGGCCCAACTCCGATCGCAGCTTGTCCCCGAGCCTGGGCCAAAGGTAGGCGAAATACTGCGAGAAGAAGGCGCTATGACGTCCCTCGTCCTCGGCGTGGTCGGCAATCATCTCGCGGACCGAGGTCACGACCCGATCGTCCTTCGGCACCTGCGCCAGTATCCCTGAAATCAGTGTTTCGGAGACGACCGCGAAGAGGCTCATGGCGAGCCGCCTCTGGTCAGGCGGAAGGTCTCGGCGGATCGCCCGGAGTCGTCGGAGGAAGCGGGGGATCCCCGAGTCGACCGCATCGATCCCCGTCGCCTCCGCGACCTGCCGCCGCATGTCGTCGGAGAAAGTGGCATGGTGTGCCTCGTCGGTGACCAGCTTGAATGCGTCGGCCCGCATCACCTCGGGCAGACCCGGCCCTGTCTTGCCGAGCGCGATCCGGCTCGCAACCACATTGATCGCTTCCAGTTCGAGCCTCGCCGTAAAATCCAGGTACCGATACAGATGCAGGACCTGCTGCTGCCGGACCGCCTCGGGACCAAGCCGACGGACCATCGGGTGATTTGCGACCGGGACCAGCTCGGGGGTGAAGAAGACCTTGCCCGCGGACTCCTCATCCATCAAAATCCGCCTCGGCTTGACTCGCACCGACGCCTTCGCGTCCCAGTTCGTCAGCTTGCTCACAATCGTGAAGGGTGGGCGGTGGTTCGAGCCCGACACCGGCCCCGTGCGAGATGGTCCCATCGCCGGCAGGCTGGTATTCCGGCCAAAGCCGTTCGTGGGATCATGGAGCAGAAATCCACCGCTAAGATCCAGGCTCATGGTCGTCCTTCTCACTCTCCGGAATGCCTCGACGGGCCGACCGGCCCTTGACTTGCCCCATTCGTGGAGACGTGGGGGGAGGCAGGATTGAAGATGATAAATTCCAGATTCAAAATTGAAGATTCATGTTTCCCTTACGTCCATGGAATTATTTGGGATTGCTCTCTGTCATCTACGATGACAATCCTCCTGCTTTCCCATCACACCAGCACGCCCGCCGGTTCGGCCTCACGCGTTGCGGGGCTTCGGGGAGGCGACCAGGTCGGCAGATCGCAAAGACCGCCGCCGCAGTAGGTGTGGTGCCAGAGCTGGGTGGAAATCACGCTCATCAGCCCGACGTCGACCAGGAACCGGCGAGGTGAGAACCGGAACGAACGCTCCATCGCCCGACGCTCGGATTCCACGGCGGCCGGGTCGAAGTAGCCCGACGCCCGAATCGACTCAGGACTCAGAAGCTGGTCAACCCAGGCGGGCCGGTCGGAGCCGAGGAACGTTCCCGACATGTTGGCGCGGAACATCGTCTTGCGTCGGCCGGCAATCCGGGGCGGGAGAGTGCGCGCGGCCACCTGGCGAAGAATCCACTTGTCGGTCATCCCATGTAACTTGTACTCGGGGGCAATCTGCGAACAGAACGTGATCACGTCGTGATCGAGGAAGGGATAGCGGGTCTCGATCGAGGCGGCCCGCGCCACGCGGTCACCCTTGCCGATCATCAGGAGCCCGGCGAACATCACCCGGAACGCCACATAAATCGACTGATTGAGCGGGTCCCAGCGCCCGATTCGATCGTTCGTGATGTCGAGGTCGGAAAAGGCGTCGTGACCGTCGAGGCGGTCCCACATCGCCTCGGAATAGAACATCGGCCGGGTTTGCGCGGTCAGCTCGAACATGTCTTGCTGGGCCGGTCGGACCCCGCCGACGGCCCTGCGCGGGATTTCGGGGAGAACGCGCCCGGTCGCCGCCCGGCTTCCGGAGATCGACCGCAGGACCCGACGCGCGACCTCGGCCGCCCTCGGCGATCGACCGAAGAGCGCGTTCCGGACCTTCTGCGTCTTGAACCAGAGGTAACCGGCAAGACCCTCGTCGGAGCCCTCGCCGGTCAGCGCGACCCTGTACCCGCTCGCGCGGACCGCCTGCGCGAGCCGGAGCAGACAGGCGCACGAGGTATCCAGCACCGGCCCCTCGGCCGCGACAATCAACTCGGGATAGGCCCGCGCGATGTCGGCCCGGGTCATGGTCACGGTCGTCAATTTCGAACCAAGCACCCGGGCCGACTCGACAGACTTCGAACGCTCATCAGGACCGGCGCGATCCAGACCGATCGTGAACGACGGCACCGCCTCGCCCCGAACAGCCTTCGTGAGCCCAAGGACCGTCGTCGAATCGAGCCCGCCGCTGATGTAGCTCACCACCGGAACATCGGCCATCAATCGACGCTCAACCGCCCGCGTGAGCCGTTCCTGAAGCTCGTCGATGAGCGGCGCGGGATCTTCCATCCGCCGCTCCTGGCCGGCGTCGGGGAAGTCTAGATCCCAGTATTTTCGAAGGTCAACCTGCCCCGGCGTGACCCGAAGGAAATGCCCTGGCGGGAGCGACCGAATTCCCTCGAAGAACGTCCGGCTCGTCCCGGCGGAGATGAAGTGGAAGAAGTAATCGACCCCCTTCGGATCCGGCCGAGACGCCACCATTCCCGAGGCAAACAGCGACTTCACCTCCGAGGCCCAGAGCAGCCAGCCGTCGGCCTCGGCGTAATACAGGGGACAGACGCCCATCCGGTCGCGCGGGAGGAGGAGGATGCGGTTCCGACGGTCCCAGAGCGAAAGAGCGAACTGGCCGTTCACCCGCTCGAAAAGGTCTTCACCGTGGTCCTCATAGAGGTGAACCCAGGCCTCGGTGTCGCATCGGGTCGCCAGATGGTGGCCGCGGGCGAGCAGGTCGGGACGCAGATCATGATAGTTGAAGAGCTCGCCGTTGTAGGCGACCCAGATGGTTCCATCCTCGTTGGAAATCGGCTGGCGCCCCCCTTCAAGGTCCACAATCGAGAGTCGGCGAACTCCCATCGCCACACCAGGCTCGATGTGGATCTGCTCGTCATCCGGCCCTCGATGTGCGATCGCCCCGGTCATTGCCCGAAGCCGCCCCGCGGGAAAGGTTCGCTCTCCAACCAGATCAAACGCACCCGCAATTCCGCACATGATGTTTTCGCTCCAATTTTGATTTATAATAGCACTGATGATAGGAGAGGATCATCGCCGTTCAACCACCGCTGGCCGCCGCCGCGACGCCGCTGGCGCCCGCCTCGGGATCGACGTCCGCCATCCGCGTTCCCGGGAGCGGTGCGCCAGGGTGGGGCCCCGGCTCGAGCTCGGCCCGGGCGATCGCCCGGTCATCTCGCGTTGGCGCTCCATCCCAGATGGCCGACCAGATCGCCGGCCAGACGTCCGCTCGATCCCGGACCGGAGCCTTGATCCAGGGCCGCAAGTGGCGGACCACCCGACGCGCCGCCTCGTCGCCGTAGGCCGTCCAGGTCCGGAGCGGCGAGGGTTTGCGGACAATATCGCTAACCGCGTGAATGCAGTTCAGCGCCTGGATCTCAGCCCCCTCGCGATATCCGAGATCAATCGCCTTGTAGAGAATCTTCCGCCCCGGCACTCGCCCATCAAGCAGGTCGATCTGACGGAGAGCCTGCTCGTAAAGGCCCCGCTCGATCTCATACGGCCCCCATCGGCTGACCCGATGATTACCGTCGAGAACCAGTTCCAGCGCGTCGCGGGTGGTGAGGTTGGCCCCTGGCTCGGCCCTCGTCGGACGGCCGTTCCCCTCGACCAGCCCGAACGTCGCCCCGCATCGGTGGCCTCGAACACTGAACCAGTTGATGTGGTGGAGCTCGATCTTCGGTGGATCCGACGATCCGTCAGGCTGGCTTACCCGGGCGAAGGTCGCGAAACAATGCGACCGCGTCGGCGTGTTTGCCTTCTCGGCGGAATAGATGACCATGAAATACGAGTCAGCGACCGGGAGGCGCGTCGGCGCCTGCTCGGCGTTTGGAACGACAGCGACGGTCATCAGGGCAAAGGCCGCGCAGAGACCGAGCGCGACCATTCCCCGCGATCTCGGGTGATTGGTTCTCATGGCGAAACCCATCTCTAACAGGGCCGGCGATCGACCCCGACTCGATATCTCGCGAACTCCGAGGTCACCCTGAAGCCCACTCCAGGGGGTTGCCCCCGGGCCGCATCTCGTTGGAGAATGCTGATAAACCAGATTGTTGCAAGTCCGGTGCCGCCCTCATGACACCAGACCGCATCGGGGACGGCCGCATGGATGGCACGTCGGATCGCCGGTACGAGGGGTGCGAGAAGGACCAGGAAAGTCGTCGGCACGCGGACATCCGATGGTCTCGCAAGGCGTCCGCACTCGGGTGCGACCTTCAACAGACGAGACGAAAGGAGGAACGAAGGATGGCGAGGGCCAGGGCCGGATACATGGACCATTTCTTCACGCCGGCCGGCTCATTCTTTGAGCTGGCCCGAAGCCGTCCCTATCAACTCGGGCCCGAGGCCCGCGAGAAGGCCGGCGTCACGCCCAGCTCCTGGCGGCTGGAGGTTCTTCCGGAGGAGTCGCCGTTCCGGCCGACCCTCGAACGCTCTCTCCGCAAGGACGACGGCACCGCGCTGACGCTCCACGATCTCGAAGCCATCTTCCGAGACCGGCCGGTGCGGTGCGTCAGGGCGATGGTCTGCCTGATGAACGCGCCCCGGAGCGGCCTTTGTAGCAACGGCCTCTGGGAAGGCGTGGCCCTCCGCGACGTCCTCACGAGGCTCGGCCGAATCCGGAATGCACGTCGGCTGTACTACACGGGATACTACAGTAACCCGGTCGGTCGATTCGTCAGCTCGCTCTCGATGAGCGAGGCGATGGAAACGCCGCCCGGTCAGGTCCCCGCGTTCCTCGCCTTCCGGCTCAACGGCGAGCCGCTCCCAATCGAGCGCGGGGGACCGGTCCGAATGCTGGTTCCCTGGACCTACGGATACAAGTCGATCAAATGGCTCAACCGGATCGTTCTCACGAACGACTTCCGGGCCAACGACACCTATGCCCTCCTCCAGAACAACGACCCTCAGACATTGATGAAGACCGCGGCCCGGTTCGACGTCTATTCGCCCTCGGCCTACCGGCGCGGCGAGGCGGTCGAGATCCGGGGCGTGGCGATCGTCGGGCTCTCGGGTTTGAAGCGGGTGGAATACTGGGTGCGGCCCGACCAGGGAACTCACGGACAGCTCGACCCCGATGATCCGGCCTGGGCCACCGCCAACTGGAAGGAGCTCCCACTTCCCCCCGGCCCGCCCGACGACTGGACCGCCAACCTCGCCGGGGGCCGGCTTCCCGAGGGCGTCGTCGACGTCGATCCCGCCACCGGCCGGCCGAAGGTCTGGCCGCTGCCATATAGCTGGGTCCCCTGGACGCTCCGGATCGAGGGATTGAAGCCAGGCGCCTACGAGGTCCGGGTCCGGACCGTCGACCTGAATGATTTTGCCCAGCCCGAGCCTCGCCCGAACCCACAATCCGGGAACGTCGAGGTCCCCTGCCTGACCATCCTGGTCGCCTGAAAGACCCACCGCCGCGTCGGCCTCGAAACTTCATCCCCGGCTGGACTTGAAGCCGCGGGGTGATCCCATAATAATTTTGTCTGCACCCGGGCCGCGCGCCGGGGCGATGCATGCCAGACCCGGCGGGAACCAGCCCGGACCGACCTGCGACGTCGGCCGGCCACGGAGGTGTCAGCCACAAGATGTACGTACCCACAAAACTGTTCTTCACCAAGGGCGTCGGAACACACCGCGAGAAGCTCACCAGCTTCGAGCTTGCCCTCCGAGACGCCCGAATTGCCTGCTATAACCTCGTCCGCGTCTCGAGTATTTTCCCGCCGAATTGCAAGGAAATCTCGGTCGACGAGGGGCTCAAGCAACTCCAGCCCGGCCAGATCGTCCACGTGGTGATGAGCGAGAGCGCCACCGCCGAGCCCAACCGGCTCGTGGCCGCGAGCGTCGGCGTCGCGATTCCGCGCGATCGGAGCCTCTTCGGCTACCTCTCCGAGCACCACGCCTACGGCCAGACCGCCAAGACCGCCGCCGACTATGCCGAGGATCTCGCCGCCGAGATGCTCGCCACCATCCTCGGCGTCGAGTTCAACCCCAACAGCTCCTGGGACGAAAAACGCGAGATCTGGAAGATCGCCGACGTCTTCTACAAGACCAAGGAGATCACCCAGACCGCCGTCGGCCACAAGGACGGCCTCTGGACCACCGTCGTCGCCGCCGCCATCCTCATCCCCTGACGACGAGAGCCCGGGCCGACGACCCGGTCAAAATCTTTTTATGAGCAACGACGGCTTCTTGCAGTCGATCAGTCAACATCGAATCGCGCCGCCGCCGGTCTCCGGGACCGAGACGGCGGCCGAGTTGATCGACCGCGCCTTCTCCAGCTACAACGCCGGCCGGCTCCGCGAGGTCTGCCGCGTCTTCACCCAAAAACTCCTCCAGCCCGATTGTACGGTCGGGCTAACGCTCTCCGGGGCGCTCACCCCGGCCGGACTGGGAATCAGTTGCCTGATCCCGATGATCCAGGCCGGCTTCGTCGACTGGATCGTCTCCACCGGGGCGAACCTCTATCACGACACCCACTACGCGCTCGACCTTCCGCTCCACCAGAGCCGGCCGAACCTCGATGATTTCGAGCTGAGGCAGCACGACGTCATCCGAATCTACGACATCGTTTTCGACTACAAGACCCTGCTCGACACCGACGCCTTCTATCGCGAACTGATCCGCGACGAGGCATTCGCTCGGCCCATGGGAACGGCGGAGTTCCACCATGAGGTCGGTCGATACCTCCACGGCCGCGCCCAGGCGATCGGCCGGACCTCTTCGAGCCTGCTGGCCGCGGCGTTCGAGGCGGATGTCCCGATCTTCACGTCGAGCCCGGCCGACAGTTCGATCGGGATGAACCTCGCGGCGATGAGCCTTCAGGGCGGCTTGCTCCAGATCGATACCCTTCGCGACGTGAACGAGACGGCCGCGATTGTCTACGCCGCCAAGCGCGCCGGCAAGTCCGGCGTCCTGATCCTCGGCGGAGGAAGCCCCAAGAACTTCATCCTCCAGACCGAGCCGCAGATTCAGGAGGTTCTTGGCCTGGCCGAGAGCGGGCACGACTACTTCCTCCAGATCACCGACGCGAGGCCCGATACCGGCGGCCTCTCGGGTGCGACGGCAAGCGAGGCGATGACCTGGGGCAAGGTCGATCCCGAGAAGCTTCCCGACTCGGTGACCTGCTACACCGACTCGACAATCGCTCTGCCGATGCTGGTCGCCTACGCCCTGGCGCGGCACGAACCGCGCCCGCTCCGCCGGCTCTACAAGAGTCGCGAACGGGACTACGAGGCGCTCCGGTCGGCCTACGAGGAGCGGCTCTCCGCGGGCGCCGAGCATCCGTCGGAGCGGAAGAAGCCGTCCTGACCGGCGGCGAGGCCGATCCATGTCCGAACCGCGCCTGACCCGCGTGATCTCCGTCAACGCCGAGGCACCCGATCCCGCCGCGATCGACGAGGCAGCTCGGGTGCTTTTCGGCGGCGGACTGGTCGCGTTCGCGACCGAGACCGTCTACGGCCTGGGCGCGGTCGCGACCGACCCCGAGGCCGTCGCCCGGATCTTCGCCGCCAAGGGGCGGCCCTCGATCAATCCCCTGATCGTCCACGTGGAGGACGTCGATCGAGCCCGCGACTGCGTTTCGGAATGGCCAGCGCTCGCCGACCAACTGGCGGCCCAGTTCTGGCCCGGTCCGCTAACGATGGTCCTGCCTCGTTCCGCGGTGATCCCCGACATCGTGACAGCCGGAATGCCAACGGTCGGGGTCCGATGCCCGGCCGTCCGGGTTGCACGCGACCTGATCGCCCGATGCGGACGACCGCTCGCCGCCCCAAGTGCCAACCGCTCCAACCGCCTCTCGCCCACCCGCGCCGAGCACGTCCTCGCCGACCTTGATGGGCGGATCGACCTGATCCTCGACAGCGGTCCGACATCCGTCGGGCTGGAGTCGACCGTGCTCGACCTCTCGACCGACCCGCCTCGCCTGCTCCGGCCAGGCCCGATCACGCCGGAGGAACTGAGCGAGGCGATTGGCGGTCGCGCCCTGGTCCTCTCCTCGGCCGGTTCGACGACCGACCGGCCTTCGAGCCCCGGCCAGTTGCCGATCCATTACGCGCCACGGACCCCCGCGTATCGCGTCGAATCGGAAGAGGAATTGCGCGATCGGCCCGACCTCGCGGGGTGGGTCATCCTCCGAATCGGCCCGGGACCGATCGAGCCCGACCTGGGAATTCGCCTGGAATCTCCCGACGAGGCAGCGCTTCGGCTCTACGATATTCTGCACGACCTCGACGGCCGTCAGCCGCCCGGGATCGTGGTGATCCTGCCGCCCGATCGACCTGAATGGCTGGCGGTCCGGGATCGATTGCTGCGGGCGACCCGTCCGATCGCCGAGCGGCCTCGGCCCTGATAGGTGCCGTGACGATCGCCGGCTGGAGCCGGCTCCTACCTGACGCGATCAACCCGCCTTATGCGTTGGACCGGAACAACCGCCCATGTAGGAGGGAGCTCCAGCTCCCGACCCGCTCGAAGCCAACCGTGTTGCGTCGATCGCCGGCTGGAGCCGGCTCCTACACAAGATGGACCCGCTCGAAGCCAACCGTGTTGCGCCGATCGCCGGCTGGAGCCGGCTCCTTCATGAAGACCAGGTGGTCGGCACTCCTCTCACTCAGACGATCGCCGGACGGAGTCTCATTCGAAGAGCCGGCGCTGGGGGTCCAGTAGCGGAAACTCGGCTTCGCGAGGCGGCGGCTCGGGAAGGCCCAGGTGAAAGTACGCGGCCGGTGTCGCCACCCGGCCGCGCGGGGTTCGGACGACGTACTCGCGACGGAGCAGGTACGGCTCGACCTCGTCCTCCAGGGTATCGACCGAGACGCTCATGGTCGCCGAGATCGCGGCGACTCCGGTCGGGCCGCCGTTGAAAACTCGGATCAGGGTGTCAAGGTAGCGGCGATCCTGGCGATCGAGTCCCTCGGGGTCCACTTCCTGCATCTCCAGCGCGTCGCGGGCGACGGAGAGGCTGATGTGTCCGTCGGCCCTTGCCAGCGAGTAGTCGCGAACCCATCGAAGCCGGGCGTTCGCGATTCGGGGCGTACCCCGGCTCCGCGCCGCGAGCTCCCAGGCCGCCGCGTCCTCGATCGTCGACTTGAGCTTCGCCGCGTTGATGGTGAGAATCCGGGCGAGTTCCTCGATCTCGTAGAATTCCAGGTGCTCGTGGATGCCAAACCGCTCGCGAAGGGGTGCCGAGAGCATCCCACTTCGCGTCGTGGCGCCGATGATCGTGAACTTCTTCAGCGGGAGATTGATCGTCCGGGCCGACATCCCCTCGCCCAGCACCACGTCGACCCGGAAGTCCTCCATGACCGGGTAAATGAACTCCTCGACGGCACTCGGCAGCCGGTGGATCTCGTCAATGAAAAGGATGGACCCCTCGGCGGCGTTGGTCAGGTAGGGCATGACGTCCATCTTCTTGTCGAGCGCTGCGCCGCTGGTGATGTTCAGCTCGACGCCCAGTTCGTTGTGCAGAACGGTGGCAAATGTGGTCTTGCCCAGTCCCGGCGGGCCGTCAAAAAGGATATGCGGCAGGGGCTCTCCGCGCTTCTGGGCGGCTTGCAGGCTGATCGCAAGCCGATCGGCGACCTTGCGCTGGCCGACGATCTCCGACAATCGTTGCGGGCGGAGCTTTTCGTCGGGGTCGACCGGCTTGTCCTCAGGATCGGTCGCCGCTGAAACGGGGCGGCGTCGGGGCTCCTCATCGCCTAGGTCGGGATTGCCTCGAATGATTGCCTCTCGCATCGGTCGCTCCTCATCGCGGTACGCGCGGCCCGGTCCGATCCCTCGGGGCTCATCGACTCTGCTGGTAGATGGCTTCGATCATGTCGGCGACAGACTTGAACTTCTTCTTGCCAGAAAGGACCCGATCGATCGCCTGCCGGGCCTGGGCCTCGGTGTGGCCGACCGAGAGGAGCGCGGCGAAGGTGTCTCGGATCACGTCGGCCTCGGCGTTCTCGGGCGCCCCGTTCGCCCCAGGTGCCGGACCGGATCCCAACGCGCCCTCCTGCCCGACAATCAGGGCATATTTGCCGACCTTCCTCCGGAGCTTGGCGACAATCCGCTCGGCGGTCGCCTCGCCGATCCCCGGGAACGTCGCCAGCAGCTTGACGTCCTGGTCCTGAATCATTCGGGCGAGCTCGCGGACGGGACGAACCATCGCCCGAAGCGCCTTCTTCACGCCGACGCCATCGACCGAGCAAAAGATTTCGAAGAACTCACGGTCGATCGGCGTGAGGAAGCCGATCAGCCGAGGAACCATCCGGGCGCCCATCGTCCCGCCCTCGATATAAAAGAGCGTGTGCAGCTCCATCGGCTCGCCGATCTTCGCCTGAATGGCCCGGCGAGTATGCTCCGGGATCAGCACCTCCAGCTCGAACGGCTCGACCCGAAGCGTCGCCGTCTCCTCGCCGACCGCCGCGACGATCCCCCGCACCTTCGTCAGCATCGGCCGCCCGTCCTTTCCCTCGTCTCCATCATTATGTTCGCCCGTTCAGTTATTGTGGACGATTCGGGCCCGGTTTGCAAGCCCGTCGACTCCCCCGTTCTCGCCGTTGGGAACGATCATGGCGAATGCGGCCTCCGTGTCAACGTCCGGCGGCCGGGTGAATCGGTTGCGCGAGCCTCGCCCCAGGTCTCCAGATCCAGGAAGGCACATGCCGTCCGCGACTCCAGCCAAAAAAATGGGCCGATGATCTCTTGACATCCCTGATGTCGCTCGCGCATCAATAGGCCATACGAAACCAAAAGTCCCGATCTCATCGAAAGACCTCGGGTCGCACCTCTCTCGATCCTGGGCCTCGTTCGATTTCACAACCCGATGCTCCACTTCCAAACACGGCGCCTCGATCCCGTGACCCACGTGAGGTACGCGCCCATGCGATCGCTCCGCCCGAGTCCTGCTTCCCGTCGACGTCGGACCACCGCCCTTCGCATCATTGACCTCGACCGGATGGATCCTCGCTCCCCGGCCACGCCCATCGGACTCGCCGCCTTCGCCGTCGGCTCCCTCCCGCTCGCAGCTCAGATTGCATTCACGCATCCAACGAGGCGGTATTGAGTCGGTGAGCGGGACGACCACGTCTCTCGCCATTCCAGCACCGGCGACCGGGCGGGGCGTCGGAACGTCGGATGGGGTGGTCATCGCGATCGGAACGGATCTGGTCGGATCGTCGGGTGGGGCGGATCTCGGTGGGATCGAGGGAGGGGAAGTCCCCTCGGGTG
>DAIDKV010000043.1 GCA_027449865.1 Planctomycetales bacterium | reverse complement strand
GGCCATTTGGGTTGCATTTTTCTCGAAGGACCCCCGATGGACCTCGGTTCCCGGTAGATCCTTCGGCCTCCGATGGCTATCGTGGACCTTCCCAATCGTGAAGGAAGTCGGGCGGCCTGAAGCACTTGAGCATCCGTCCGCCCGGCCAGTCATCGGAGAAGGAGCCGTCATGGATCGGATGCGAGTCAATGCCCGAGGGGTGCGCCCCCTCGGCTGGATCGGGATGCGAACGCGAACACTTACACTTACACTCACCCTTACCCTTACGATGTCCCTCGCCGCGACGATGCCGTCGCGTGGAGACGAGCCCGCGGGCTCGCTCGCTCGATACGTGCCGGGCCACGATCGGATCGCCTTTTACTTTGAATTCGACGGGCTCGAAGCCCACCGCGCCGCCTGGGAGGGCTCGGCCGCCTACAAGCTCCTCAACCAGACGAAGCTCGGTCCGCTTCTGGAAAAGCTCGCGATCCAGGCCCTTCAGGACGGTCAGGGGCCCGCGCCCGTGAACCCGCCGGTCGAGCCGGCCGAGCGGGTCGGGATCGCCGAGAAGATCCTGCGGCAGGGCTTCGTTTACGGACTCTGGGACGCCCGCGCCGACCAGAAAAATCCCGCGTATGTCGTCGCGCTCCGCGGCCTCGCGACGCCCGATGTCCTCCGCCTGATCGAAGACAGCCTGAAACCGTCACGCTCCGCTCCGACCCTGGCGCCGATCGCCGGACGAACGCTCCACTCCCTCGATAAAGACACCGTCTGGTGGGCCGAGAAGCAGGACTTCCTCATCAGCACCCGGCCCGCCGAGGTCATCGCGACCATCGACGGCCAGACCCCGAACGCCGGCCATCACCCGATTCGGACCACCCTCCGCAAGCCGGCCGACGGCCTTGTGCCCCTCGCGATCGGGTTCGCCGATATCTCCGCCCTGCCGCCCATGCCGCCCCAGGCCGCCCAGGTCGGGCTCGACGGCGTCAAGCGCGTCGAGTTCCAGTGGAGCTTCCAGGACGATGCCATGCTCGGCGTGATCTCCGTGATCGCCCCGAGCCCAAGGCGAGGGGTCCTCACGCTCCTCGATCAGCCAACCTTCGCCGTCAACTCGCTCCCACCGCTGCCGGCCGGCCTCCGCGGCTTCGGCGTGCTCTCGATCGACCTCGATGCGTTCTATGGCCGGATCCTCGACGTGGTCCGAAAGACCACTCCAAACGACGGCCAGGGCTTCGCACGGCTCGAACAGGCGCTTCGCCAGCGGTTCAAGCTCAACCTGCGCAACGACCTGTTGAAGCTGATCGGGCCGAAGTTCGCGGTGTACTCGCAGGCTCCTCCGCCGGCCCCAGGCGCGCTCATGACGGCCCTGGTCGGACAGGTCGCCGGTCTGACCGTCGCCATGCAGGCCCGCGACGAGGCCCTCACGCCGAAGCTCGACACGATCGTCGACGCGATCAACATCATCATCCGATCGCAGCAGGAGGCCGCCCAGCGCAGGGCTGGTGCCGATCCCGACGCCGCGACGCCGCCGATCGAGTTTCGCAAGCAGGCCGGATCGACACAGCCGATGTACGTCCTGAACCTGCCGACGGGCACGGTTCCTCCGGCGGTGAAGATGCTGATCCGGCCGACGCTGAAGCTGGGCAAGAATCAGCTTGTCCTGGGCGCCAGCACGGCCGCGGCGAACCGGTCGTTCAACCTCGCGACGCTCCCCGCCGATCAACTCTGGAAGCCGACCGAGAAGTTTGAGCCGATGGCCCGCCGACTCCCCCGCGAGATGATCTTTCTCACGGTCAACGACCCGCGTGACACGCTCCCCGCGCTGGTCGAGAGCCTGCCGGCCCTGATCCCGCAGTTGAACGCCAGGCTCCAGGGCCAGGCTCCCGGCCAGGCCAACGGCCAGCCGGCGAAGCCAGGTCCGTTTCACGTCGAGCCGGCCGACATCCCAAAGGCCGACGAACTGAAGGCGCTGCTGTTCCCGGCCTCGCTGGCGATCACCTCGGAAAGCGAGGGATTCCGGATTGTCTCGCGCGAGCCGATCCCGACCCTCTCGTCGCCGGGCACGACGGGCGTCCTGGTCGCGATGCTGCTCCCGGCGGTACAGGCGGCGCGCGAGGCGGCTCGTCGGGCGCAGTGCGTCAACAATCTGAAGCAGATTGGCCTGGCGATGCACAGCTACCACGACGCCAACGGCCATTTCCCGAACACGATCCTCAGCAAGGACGGCCAGCGTCTGTTGAGCTGGCGGGTCGCGATCCTGCCCTACATCGAGCAAAAATCGCTCTACGAGAAGTTCAAGCGGGATGAGCCGTGGGACAGTCCCCACAACAAGGCGTTGCTTGATCAGATGCCGAGGATCTTCGCCTGTCCGAGCCGGCCCTCTCAGCCGGGGCTGACGCCGTATCGCGGCTTCCGAGGCGACGGAGCGTTCTTCCAGGACGGGAACCCTTCGAAGCTGGACAACATCACCGACGGGACCACGAACACGATCATGGTCGTCGAGGGGCGTGAGGACGTCCCCTGGACGAGTCCTGATTCCGACCTGCCGTTCGACCTGATGGCGGCCCCGTCGCTCCTGGGAGCCGGCTCGTCGCATCCCGGGGGTTTCAACGCTCTCTTCGCGGATGGATCGGTCCGCTTCCTGAAGACGACCCTTTCGCCGGAGGTCTTCCGTGCGTTCATCACCCGGTCGGCCGGCGACGTGATCGGTGTGGGCGGCCGTTGAGAGTCCGCGAAAGGATCGAACGAAGAGAAGATCGCTCGATCGTTCTCAGTTCTCAGTTCTCATTACCCTATAGGGTGTCCTTCCGGTAAGCCTGCCTGAATCGTCGCGGGGGATTTGCTACGGTGGCGGTCCTCATTCGGGAGGATCGCGATGGATACGACTCCGCACCGCCAACGGCCTGCCGATCTGGTCCGGGCTCAGCAACGCTTTCAAGC
>DAIDKV010000042.1 GCA_027449865.1 Planctomycetales bacterium | reverse complement strand
GAACTCATGGGAGACCTCGGCGCGAACGTGTAAGTTCTCATGGCACAAGAGCTTAGACGCCGAACGAGGTCTACTTATTCGATCCGGGCTGAATAATCCGGGCTAGAGGCGCTTGCGGAAGGAATGAAGCGAGACGTCGCGGAGGCGGCAGAACTCGGCCTGGGTCAGGCCGCCACGGCGGAAGTCGTTGAGGCGGGCATTCCAGCGAAGATCGACGACGAGGGCGCGCGGCATGGGGCAGGCTCCCGTCCGGGGCGGTCGGCCCCGACGGGAGCAGCATCGCCGGAGCGTGCGACGATTACCAGATGCACTTTACCGGACGGACACGTCGATCTTCGGCGCCGAGGAGCCCGTTCGCGTGCCTGGCGGATCGGTCGGTGCCGGTTTCCGACGTCTGGAGCCGCCATCGGGTCATCCGGACCAGACCCGGCCTACGGACCAGCGACCTCGCGCATCGGCGTTCGGAAGTCGATCAGCTTCCGCGAGGGCGCGGGGTGTGCCGCGGAGAGCGACTCGCCGATCGCGACGCGCAACGCCCACAAATCCTGAGGGCGGAGGCGGTCGTAGTCGATCCGGCCGGCGTCCTCGACCGCGGCGGTGCCAGTGCCCCGTCGGGCGGCGGTGAGGTTCAAGAGATCGCGAATCTGTTGGCCGACGGCCCATCGCGGCTCATCGCGGAGCCGGGACCAGAGCGTGAGATACTCGACGTCCTGCTGGCCTCGGCGGTACGCCTTCAGCCGGATCGAGGGTGTGACGCCCAGACCCTCGCGCGGCGGGTAGAACAGCGCCAGTTCGTCGGCGTGATCCCACGACCTGGAGTTGCCGATCGTTTGCCAGGGGATCACGCCGTCCATTCCCCTCGACCAGACGTCGAGAGACCAGCCCGCCGGCTGCACGTTCGATCCCTCGACCGGGTTTGTCGAGCCGTACTCCAGCGCGATCTCGCCGAACCGTCGCTGCCGGTCGGAGACCATTCTGGGGTACGTCCGCCCCGCGCCCCCCACGACGTGGTAATCGAGCAGTCCGTCGAGGCTATCTCGCCGCCACTGGGGGCGGGAGATATCGGCGCGGAAGACCATCCGGGGCCAGTTCGCGGGGGCTATCTGGCCGGGCCGCGGCGCGCCGCTGGCCTGGTTGATCCCTTCGTGAAAGGCGCTCGCGAAGTAGCGCAGGGCCCAGAAGTCCTGGAAGCTCGCC
Source organism: Planctomycetales bacterium (assembly GCA_027449865.1). Taxonomy (GTDB): domain Bacteria; phylum Planctomycetota; class Planctomycetia; order Isosphaerales; family Isosphaeraceae; genus JAKAUH01. The sequence continues at coordinate 8,004 of DAIDKV010000042.1, read as the reverse complement.
GGCTCGTCGAGCAGCCAGGGAGACGACCCGCGGGACCATCCGTTACGCTTGAAATCCACCTTGTTGTTCAAGAGACACTGGAACAAGGTCTCCGTCCAGCGCTGGGCGCGGAAGTGTTCGGCGTACTGCCGAGAGGCCGAGACGAAGGCCCGACGGTACGAGTCGGGGAAGGCCTGGTCGGCCCAGTAGCTCCCGTTGTAGCTGGGCTCCATCGGGGTTGGCCAGTTCTCGTGGAGCGGCAGGTAGAAGACGTCGAGCGGGACCCCCTTGCGTGGGAGGTCGTCAAAGGCCGAGCCATCGAGCAGAGGACCGAAGCGACGGTCCCAGTCCGACCAGTCGAAGGATTGGGTTTGAGGATTCCAGACCGGTGCGCAGCCCCTGGCGATCGAGCCGTCCTGGTGGTACGGCAGGCGGTTGACCACCGTCCGGTGCCGGTGCGCCAGGCGGTAGTAATCGCGTTCGTTCTCGGGCAGACCGTAGCTGTTCATCTCCGGCAGAAAGCTCAGATGATCGGGGAGCGTGAAGTCCCAGACCTTCAGGACCACGGGGAGCCGTAGAGTTTCGCCCCCCTGACCCGAGAGGGTCAACGTTCCGCGGTGCTCGCCAGCGGGCATCCTGTGCGGGACATAAACCTCGACGTGCAGACTGGTGGATTGGGCACCCGAAGGAGGATCGGCCGGGGCATCCAGCGGGACGATCGGGTCGGGCAGCGGACCCTTCTTCGAAGCGACCGTGCGATATCGGCCAAACTCCACGCGAGGCGATTGGGTCTCGAAGGTCAGGGCGGGTCGGACGCCCGATCGGGCTGCCGGGTCGCCACCTCGGAGCAAAATCTGAAAGGCGACGAACTCATTATGCGCGGCATGGAGAGATATCTGAGTATTCGAGGAGTTCCATAAAGGATTAAGCGTCAAATAATCTGATGATTGTGGTGGGATCATCTGTCCTGAGACGGGATGGACCTTGTCGAGCTCGTCGATGATGGAAATCTCGGTGGATCCGAGGTGTGGGAGGGGTGAACCGGGTCTGGATTTATGCCATGGAGTGCCATGGAGTCTCGTTTGACTCCGGTTGGAGAGGAGGACGTCGAGCGTTGCGGGTGGGCCGACGTTGGCCGCGGCGTCGATGGCCCGGATGGAGAGCCGGCCCCTGGATCCCGGCGTTAATCCCAGGTCGCGAAGGTGCATTTCGACGCGACTGTCGGAGGGGCCAGCCATGGGGATCAGTTCGCGGGGCAGGGGGCGTCCATCGAGGTTGGCGAGGAAGCCCAGCGTTCCGGCTGGTCCGTTGTCGGTGGGTGTTTTCCACGAGACGATGGCCTCGCCGGCTGGGAGACGCGAGGTTGTCGGGTCGACGCGGAGGTCGGTTGGTGCCGGGGGTGGGCGGTGGTCGTCGGGGCCGGGGATGACCTCGAAATATGGGGCGCTGGCGCGGTTCTGGTCTCGGCTGTAGGCGAACCGGTTTGGGAAGAGGCGGAAGGTGAACGACTCGCCGTGGCGGGACCACTCCGAGCCGGTGTCGTCGAAGACGAGGAAGCCGTGCGAGAGCCCGGCCAGACGTGCCGCGACGACCTTCGGATCAACGGGAATCACCTGCCATCCCTCGCGGTCGGGTGGTGAGGCGTCGGCCATTTGCCAGGTCGACCCGCCGTTGGAGAGGATCACGTGGGCGAGGTCGCCGCCGCCGATGGACCAGGCGAGGTCCGGGTGTCGACGACGACGGAACGTCGCGCCGCCGGGCTCGATTGCGTAATTGTTCCCCGATCCTTCCGACCATTCGGCGCTGATGCTGCTGACGGTCACCCGGAGCAGTGGCTCGTCGCCGGTCTTCCGAATGTGGAGCTTCGCGGATCGGATCGTCCGGCCTCGAAGTGATGAGGCATCGACGTCGAGCAGGGTCATCTCCTGGATGCTTTTGAACTTGAGCCTGGGCGAGCCGCCGTTGTTGCCGTCGGCCTCGCGACCGACCTCTGAGACCCACGTGTCGCGGGCCACGTCGAGGCGAATGGGGGATTGGGCCTGAGCCGATGTCGCCAGCAAGAGCGGGATCAGGATCCGGGAGAGGGGGTCGTGCATCGTCGGGGCCTCGATGGGAACTCGTCGATGGAGAGAGTCGATCACGGGGATCAGATCCTCAGATAAATCCGACGTCGGTCCATCCAGAAGAGAATCAACCAGAGGATCAGCAGGACGGTCGCGCCGTGGAGCAACGGCTCGTAGGGAGCGCCGAGGACCCGGAACGGCGCGTGGCCCAGGTGAGTATAGAGGTTCTTGCTGATGAAATCCTCGAAGAGGTGGGCGATGCAGTAGGCGGCGATCGAGTTCAGGCCGATGACCCGGAGCGGGAAGGCCCAGGCCCGAAGGCCGATCACGTCGATCACCGCGTAGAACCCCGCCAGAAACAGGAAGCACCATCCGCCGCTGAAGAGGACCCAGCTTGGCGTCCAGATCCGCTTGACAACCGGGCAGATGCCCAGTTCACCGAGGCCCCAGCCGGCCACCAGACCGATCAACCCCGCGACGACGAACCAGAGGACTTTCCCCCATCGCGATCCAGGGCGCCGGAGGATTCCACCGGCGAGCAGGCCGAGGATCATCGTGGCAAGAGTCGGGATGAAGTTAAGCGTCGCGTAGCCGCCGCCGTTGGCCGTGAAGGGTGTCTCGCGAGGGAAGAGGTTCAGGAACCACCGATCGAAGGCCCAGGCGATGTTGCAGTTCTTGTCCCAATTCACTGAGAACCCCGAGAGGTGCGGCCAGCTCGGTGGGACTCCGACCGCGGCGAAGTCGAAGTTCGCGCTGGGCCTGGGATAGAGCGCGAATGCCGACCAGTCTCCGATGAGGATGACCGCCATCGCGATCCACTGCACCCGGGCCGAGAAGAACCCCAGGATGAACAGGAACGGATACCCGAGGCCGATCTGGCTGAGGGTATCCTCGAAGGTGAAGTACGTCTGCGAGTGGTGCGTCGACCGGAGAAAGACGCCCAGCGAGACGAGCAGGAAGGCGCGCCAGAGGGCGTGGGCTGTCATCCGGGTGGGTGACTGCCCTCGCGCCAGGCGTCCGGCGATTGAGAAGGGGAGTGCCACTCCGACCAGGAACGAGAACGACGGCTGGATCAGGTCGTGGAGGGAGCAATCTCGCCAGGTCGAGGTCCACGCGGCGTGGGTCTGGTGGAAGCAGAGCAAGTCCCAGGGCCATTGGCCCTTGAGCGCCTCACGGACGCTGCAGAGATGGAGGACCTCGGCCATCATCAAAAACATCACGAGACCGCGGTAGGCATCGACGGATCCGACCCGGAACGTCGGGAGCGGAGGGGGGACGTTGTGGCCCGTCGGAGCCTGCGGCGGTGACGTCGAGGTTGCGTCGGTTCTGTGCATGGCGGGGTTTCAGAGGTTGTTGAGTTCGGTGTACTTGCGGCGGAGGTTGTCGAGCAAGGGGCGATGGTCGGGTGGCGATCCGGTGACGCGGTGGATCAGGTCAGCCGCCCGGTAGCGTTGGCCCTGACGATGGATCTTTTCACGAAGCCAGCCGAGCAGTCCAGCGAAATCGCCCTGGGCGAAGGCGGTCTCGAGGTCACCGAGTTGGGTGCAGGCGGCGTTGAAAAGCTGCGCGGCGTAGACGTTTCCGAGGGTATAGGTTGGGAAATAGCCGATCAGACCGGCGCTCCAGTGGATGTCCTGGAGGCAGCCCTCGGCGTCGTTTTTCGGCTCAATGCCGAGGAACTCACGGTACTTCTCGTTCCATGTCGAGGGGACGTCAGCGGCGTCGAGGTCTCCAGTGAGCAAGGCACGCTCCAACTCGAACCGGACGATGATGTGCAGGTTGTACGTCGCCTCGTCGGCCCGGACGCGGATCAGCGAGGGCTCGACACGATTGACCGCGGCGTGGAACGGGTCGAGCGTGACGCCGGCCAGGGCCTCATGGAAGATCCGTTGAGCCATCGGCAGCCAGTACGACCAGAACGCCCGGCTACGGCCGATCAGGTTTTCCCAGAGGCGTGATTGCGACTCGTGCACACCGAGCGAGACTGCTTCGCCCGTCGGGGTGCCATATCGTGAGGCGTCGAGCCCCTGCTCGTAGAGCCCATGGCCGACCTCGTGGAGGATGCCGAAAAACGCATCGCCAAACTCATGTTCGTCGAACCGAGTGGTGATCCGGCAGTCGCCCGGTCCGATCCCGGAGCAGAAGGGGTGGGCGGTGACATCGAGCCGCCCCCGATGGAAGTCGAAACCGACGGCTGCGGCGACCGCCTCGCCGAAGATCCGCTGCCGATCGCGGGGAAAGGAGCGATTCAGGATCGCCTCGTCGGAACCGCGGCGTGAGGTGACCTCGGTGATCGAGGCGACCAGAGGCGTCAGCTCTTCTCGGAGCGCGCGGAAGAGTTCGGCCAGGTCGTCACTACGGGCGCCGGGCTCGTAGTCGTCAAGAAGAGGGTCGTAGGGCGAGCTGCCACCACCCGGAACGGCCAGGCAAGATGCTTCATCACGCTTGAGGCGGACAATCCTCTCGAGCCAGGGGCGGAAGCGTGCGAAGTCACTTGAAGCCCGCGCGGCGACCCATTCCGACTGGGCCATCGACGTCGTTCTCGCCAGGTCCTCGACCAGCGATCGGGGCAGGCGGGTGCGCCGGTCGTAGCCTCGTCGCCACTCGCGGATGTCGGCCGCCTCGAACGAATCTGGGTCGTGAACAAGCGACGAGTCCTCGACAATCGTCAGTAGTTCGCCGATCCTCGGATTCGTCGCTCGCTCGTGCTGGAGTCCGGCGAGAATGGCCATTTGTACACCGCGGTGTTCGGCGCCCCCGGCGGGCATGTAGGTCTGCTCGTCCCAGCCGAGGACCGCTGAGCACGAGGCCAGGGTTGCCACTTCTCGGGACAGTTGGGTCAATGCGTTGTAGGCCTCCCTGGGCTCGATTGCCACGTGTCGGCTCCTTCTGGCTCGTTCGAAACAAAAAAACGACGGCGGGAGCGGTATGTTACCGCTCCCGCCGTCGTGGTCCAAGCCTCGTCTCGTCAGCGGAGGCCAGGAAACCTTGACTCAGGAGGTCAATGCCTCGCGAAGCTTCTCAAGCGCCGTCGCCTCAATCTGGCGGATTCGGTAGAAGCTGAGGCCAGAGTCGCGGTGGAGTTCGACGTAGGTCCGATGGAAGTAGCATCGACCGGATGCGGCAGGATTGGCGGGACGTTCATCGACCTTGTTCTTCTGCCGGGCGGATCGACTCGATGGCGGCTGCGGACTTTCCCATTTTTCCTGGCTGCTGCGCTGGGCCAGACCGTATCGCTCGCGGAGTAGCCACGCCTCGACCGGATTTAACCGGCGCAGGGCCCGTTCGAGCATGATCTGACTTTCCCGTTCGGCGATCTCCTGGTCGGGCTGGCGAGGGTCGGCGATCGTTTCGAGAAGAGAAGAGGGATCGATCGGGTTTTCGCTTGATGTCGGGGCGAGGTGACGGGAAGTTATCGACTCGGTTTGCAGATCGAAATCCTCGACGACGGTGTTCTCCGTTTCCGTCGCCGTCGGGGTCAACTGGGTGCGATGACGCCAGTAAGCATGATTCGGAATGCGGATGATCGAGGTATGGGCGACCAGGGCCCTACGAATGTAAGCGCGAATCCAAACGGCAGCGTACGTGAAAAATCGGCATTTGTGGGTCGCGGGATCGAAGTCAGCACTAGCGCGAACTAGTCCGAGGTTGCCATCCTGGATTAAGTCGTCCATCGGAACGTGAAAGCTCCGATAGCGCCTGGCAATGTGGAGCACAATTCGGAGATTGGCCAGGATGAGTTGCCTCCGGGCGGTCTGGTCACCAGCCTTGATCCGGGTGGCCAACTCGCACTCCTCTTCGGCGGAGAGGAGCGGCTCCCATTGACAATGGCGAGTCGTCGGCGTTGTCTCGTCCACGTCGTCATGGGCTTCCGAATCGAAGGCGTCATCCCGGAACATGGGTCGAGTCTCCTGCGATCTTTTGCGGGGGCGTTCCAATGTGCTTATGACCAGAGAACGCGATGACGGGGGCGATGGGCCCAGGTCTCTCGTGCCGAAATACGAGGTGACTGAATGGTCTCAATGGCGGCGGCTGCGGTGGGGAAGCCGGGGCTCGTCGGCGAGGCTCCATCATTCCCTGAGGTCCGGACATACCAGAGCCCAGCGAGATGACCGGCGTGGAACTCGGAGTTACGCCGTGCCGTGTAGACGAGAAAGGTGTGGCCGGTCGACCGATCGCAGACGGGGATCGATCCATCGGCCCGACGCAGCCCTACGTGAATCCTGGGGACGGGCGTGGCCGTTATGGGCTGCCGCATGAGCAAGGCCAGGGAGCGAGGTGAATGGGGATGGATTGGCTGAGATCTAGTTCCAGGCGAACGAGGAATGTCTGGCGCGGCGTTGCGAATGCTCGTCGACGGATCAGACGACACTGTGCTATTCGTGTGCATTGGTATGTAAGAATTAAATTGATGTGCGGGAACTAGTATCGATCTGAATTTCCGTGGTCGGGATTTTCACAGCCGCCTTATCAGAGAGGCTGCCGCGCGAGGATCGGGCCGGAGGTCGGCCCGATTGGGGATGGCGTCGGCCGTCAGTGAGCGGAGCAGTTCGGGTGCGTTGTCGCCATCACGAACCCAGGCGGCCAGGGCTGTAAGAGCCCATTCCGTGGTCGATCCCTGGCCGACGAGCTGCTTTAGCCAGCTCCAGGGTCGGGTGTCGTCGTGAAAGGCCAGGGCAACCACAAGTCCTGATCCGATGCCCTTCGGGTCTGGCTCCTGGCGAAGCAATTCGGCTGGAATGGCGGCCCATCGCCAGTCGCAGAACGTTCCCTCAAGCCGCGCACAGGTAAGTACGGTGCCTCGCAGATCGGCCCCCGTGAGGAGCGTGTCTCTGAGGTCGGCGCGGGAGAGGTCGGCGTCTCGAAGGTCGGCGCGGCGAAGGTCGGCCGAGCCGAGGAAGCTGTGGGCAAGGCGAGTAGTGCGGAGGTCGGCGGCGCGGAGGTCGGCCCGCCGGAGGTAACCCCCGGCGAGATCGACACCCTGGAGTCCCGCCCCGCGAAGGTCAGCACCGGCCAGGAACGCGCCTTGGAGATCGATGCCGGTCAGGTCGACGCCCTGGAGGCTCACGCCGCGGCGGACGGCCCACTCCAGCGCCCGGGTCTGGCAGGGAGCTTCGATGACGGCCCGTTCGCGACCGGTCCGATGGTCCTGAATCACGAAGATCGCCATGATTGCCTCAAAAAAAAGCGTCCGAAAGCCACCCGATCGATCAAGATTTAGAGGACCGACCTGACGCGGGGGATGTGAACCGGCCGTGCCAGACGGCTGCGATTTCTCGAAGCGCCGCCACCCGCTAGGGACGAGTGGCGGCGGATGATGGCACGGCTCCGAAGGACGGCGAAAGCGGATCAGCCTCGACGGGCTGATCAGGACGTTCCTGGACCGATCGGTCCAACCACCGGCATCGGCGGGGGAGTGACCGGCGCGGCCGTCCCCGGATTTGGACCCGGCGAAGGCTCAGGGGCAGGCAGGGGCTCATCCTCCGCCATCATAACACCAGAGTGGTGGTGGACCATGTGCCCGTGGTGGCTCAGCACAGTATGCCCGCCGCTGGGCAGCAGTGCACTCGGGCTCAGGCGCAGGTCCAACGCCTCGAGCGATGACGAAAAATCGAACACGAACGATTTACGCATGATCGGATCTCTCTTGAAATGGAGGTGACTTGAGACGGTAACTACGAACGAACGAGCGGGCGGGCGGTGAGAGATGGCTCGAGAACACCTCTCACGAGACACGTCGCGACTTCCTAGGTACCGTACGACTAAATAATCAGCAGGAGGCCGCCAGGTTTTGCGCGTCCATCCTGAAATCGCTAATTTCTTGGCTCTCCCGCAGAATCTGTGGAAGCGGGGACGGCCTTTGAAGGAAAGGATCGCATCCTGGGACATCCCTGGGACATGATGGAGTTACCACACTTCATCAAGACCGGGAGTGCCCCAGGATGCGTATCCAGACGATCCT
>DAIDKV010000041.1 GCA_027449865.1 Planctomycetales bacterium | reverse complement strand
AGGATCGCCGGCTGGAGCCGGCTCCTACATCCATTCAACCCGGACAAAGCCAAACGGCCGCGAGGATCGCCGGCTGGAGCCGGCTCCTACATCAACGCAGCAGGACCGCAAAGAGAAAGGCGACCGCCAGCAGCGGCGGTCGGTGTGAAGAAGGGGAGATGTGGCGGGCGGCGTAAGCCGGATTCTGTCAGAATCGCGGCCGAAGGCTTGCGCCTCCGTTCACGATCCTGGATGATCATTTATCTGGGACGCCGGTTGCCCGGCGCCTCGAGCGACCTACCCGGGAGTCGTAACGGATCGGGCCGATCCGTGAGCGGGTCCATTCCGGACGCCGCGGCAAACCGCGACACCTCGACAGACTGATCGCTCTGCCCCCCTATTTGGTCTTGCTCCCGATGGGGTTTACCGAGCCAGGCCGGTCGCCCGACCTGCTGGTGAGCTCTTACCTCACCGTTTCACCCTTACCCCGACCGCGATGCCGAGGCATCCCGACCGGGGCGGTTTGTTTTCTGTGGCACTGTCCCTACCCGGCCCCGCGAGGGATCGGGCGGTGGGCGTTACCCACCATCGCGCCCTGTGGAGTCCGGACTTTCCTCCGCGCTCTTCCTCGACGCGAGCCCCCGGATCGGTTCGGTTTCCCTCGCGATCCTGCGGCTCGGGCCGAGGCGCCACGGCGATCATCGCGCCCGCCACGAACTCCGACACCATCTTACGTCCCCCGGTTCAGCCGGACAACCCGGCCCGAGCCTGATCGATCAGCCGAGAGACGATTTCAGGCACCCTTGCGGCGGGCGGCCTTCTTGCGGGACGGCGGCACGGCGGGCCTCCGACCACTGCCCTCCGCGTACTGGGATGGGTCGAGGATGACCTGGTCGCCCTCGTGGAGTCCCTCTTTGACCTCCGCCTTCTGGTCGTCGGTGACGCCTGCGACGACTTCCCGCCACTCCACCGAGCCATCCGGCCGCTTCACGGCGAGCTCCGGCTTGTCGTCGCGTAGATAGAACGCCTCAATGGGCACCGCGATGATGTTCTCGCGCCGGGTGATCACAATCTCCGCGTTCGCCGTCATGCCCGGACGGAGGCCCGAGAAGGCCCGATCGAGCCGAACGAGCGTCGGGTAGATCTTCACGGGTCGATTGGCGGAGAGATTCGGATCGGGTAACGAGGCAATCTCGACGATCTCGCCCTCGAGGACCTGATCGGGGAAGGCGTCCACCTTGACCCGCACCCTCATCCGTGGCGCCAGCCGATCGACCCAGGCCTCCGGGATGTGGAGGTACACCTGCATCGGGGCATCGACGTCCACGATGCGAATGATTCTCTGGCGCTCGCGGACCGTCGCCCCTTCCTCGATCGGCGATGGGTTGCCCGCTCTCGTTCTCAACGGGTCATTGCCGTAGACCACCTTTGCTTCGACTTCTCCAGCTCCCAGTCGGCCTGCTTCGCCAGTTCGTTCATGTGCGCCCTTTTGACCGCGATCCCCAACTCCTGGATGGTCCTGGGATGGGTGTACTTGCGGAGGATCTCCAGCTTGCCTTCCGACCGCGACAGCGACCGACGCTCGTGCTCCAGCGCCCGTTCGGCCTCGGCGATCCGGTCCCGGAGATCGACCTCAGCGACGACATCGGCCGACGTCTTCGCTCCGCCTCTCTCGCGCAGCATCGCCTCGACGCGACGGGCCGCGGCGCGGTGGTGTTCCAGCCGCTCCTCGGTCCGGCGAATCGCAGCCTTCCCGTCGTCGATCAAACCGGTCAGGTCCGCGATCTCCAACGCCTGTCTACTGTGATCTTCCCGCACAGCCACCTCGGCAAGCTCGCGGGTGAGTTTCGCGTTGACATAAGATGCCTCGGCGCTCTTGGTGGTGATCCGCTGGTTGACGAGCTGGTCCTTCAGGGTGGAGGAATCCAGCTCGGCGAGGATCTCGCCTTTCTTGACGGCCTTGCCTTCCGGCACGATCTTGAGGATCGTCGTTCCGCCCACAACGTTGCAGAGGAGATCGACGGTCGGCCCCGACTCGACGACCCCTCGGCTGCCCCGGACGAACTCCAGGTTGGACCTCTTCGCGGGCACGGTCAGCACATCGTCGGCGACGACGGCCTTCCGGGCTTTTCTCGTGTCGTCCGGGCGATTCTGCGTCCCCGGACCGGGCCCGCTGCCAGCCCAACCGGCGCCGGACGCCGTCGCCCCGGCGACGACCACCACCGCGGCAAACTTCCACCAGCTTGAGATCGTCATGGTTCGCAGGACTCCTTCGGCAAGTGTGACCGACGCACCGCCCAGGCCCGAACCGATCGCCGCGTATCGAGTCGCGGCGGCCGTCGCGGCGTCGAGCAGGGAGACAGGGACCAGAACCGCAGGCAATTTCTCGCCCCCGACCACCGACCGGCCCTCCTGACCAAGACCGCGGCCGATCAATCGATCGCGGAGGCATTCCCGGCCGCGCGAGAGCCGGCTCTTGACCGTCCCAACGGGCCAGCCCAGGTAGTGCGCGGCCTGCTCGTAACTCCGACCTTCGAGGTCGCAGAGGACCACGACCAATCGGAACCGGTCGGGGAGCCGGTTGATCTCCTCGTGGAGGATTCGTTCCAGGTCGAGGTCACGATTTGACTCCGAGACCGCCTCTTCGCGCGCTGCCTTCCGTTCGAGGCGGCGATGGCGAGCGGCCCGAGACCGGGCGCAAGAGGCGGTCCGATAGGCGACCTGATGGAGCCAGGGACCGATCGAGTCGCGAACCCAGAGTCCGCGCCCTCGGCGGACCAGGACGAGAAACGTGGCCTGAAACGCGTCGTGCGCCTCGTCGCGATCGCCGAGTACGCCCCGGCAGACCCGGAGGACCATCGGCCCATGCCGCTCGACGATCGCGGCGAACGCCAGTTCACCGACCTCGCCCGGATCGTCGGCAAACCGCTCCAGGAGCTGGCCGTCGGTCAGCTCGCGGACCGCGCCAAGATTGAAGAGGGTCCGAAGGTTCCTGCGGACCGCCCCGTTCCGCTCGATGCCCACCGCGGGAGCCCTCCGCCGTCCCATCGCTCACGTCGATCCGACATGAGTAATGTAACGACCCCGCCCCCGAGTTCCAGGAACCACGAAAAACACGAAGCACACGAAAGAAGATGGGCAGTTCCGGGCCCTTGGCCGCGACCCAGCGTCTTCTTTCGTGCCCTCCGTGTTTTTTCGTGGTTGCTCTTATCCCGCGACCGTATCCACCCGGTATCGGGCGACGACCGCCGTGACGTTGTCCGGGCCGCCGCCGTCAAGCGCGCGCTGCACGAGCCGGTCGACGGCGGCCTGCGGGTCGGGATTCTCGGCGAGGATCCGGGCGATCTCGGGATCGGCCACCGGCTCGGTCAGGCCGTCGGTGCAGAAGAGGAAGACGTCGCCGTCGCGAACCTCAACCTTGTGGATCTCGGCGAAAACGCCCTCATTTGGCCCGCCCAGAACGTTCGTCACCACGTGGCGCCGGGTATGGCGCCGGGCCTCCTCGGCCGAGATCGATCCGGCATCCACCAGCGCCTGAACCAGGGTATGGTCGGCCGTGATCTGTTCGAGCCGACCCTCGCGGAAGAGATAGGCTCGGGAATCCCCAGCATGGACGACGTAAAGATTGGTCTCCACGCCAAAGGCCATGGTCAACGTGGTTCCCATCCCCCAGAGTGCGGGGTTGGCTCGTGAGCGATCGAAAAGCACCCGATCCGCGACGCGCAAGGCCTCGCGCAGTTCCTCGACCAGCGCCTGTTCCGCCCGGCCGCCGAGGTGAAGAGTGTCCTTCCGGTAAGCCTGCCTGAATCGTCGCGGGGGATTTGCTACGGTGGCGGTCCTCATTCGGGAGGATCGCGATGGATACGACTCCGCACCGCCAACGGCCTGCCGATCTGGTCCGGGCTCAGCAACGCTTTCAAGC
>DAIDKV010000040.1 GCA_027449865.1 Planctomycetales bacterium | reverse complement strand
CCGGAAGAGCCGGGCGTATTGCTGGAGGATCTTGCCGGAGTCGTGTGCCGGGTCCATGGTGATCGAGACGAAGGCCGCCGATTTTCCCCAGAGCCCGGCCTCGTCGAGGGCCTTCCGCACGCGGGTCATGGCCTGAGTGGTGCCGGGACAGGTTCCGTTGCAGGTCGTGTAGATGAACGAGACCAGGACGGCCTTGCCACGCAGGCTCGACAGGTCGAACGACTTCCCCGAGGCGTCCACCAGCACCGTCCCTGGCGCGGGACCCATGTCGGCCAGCGGGCTGTTCGTCGGACCCAAACCGATCGCCATGGAAGCGATCATCACTGTGAGCAACATCGAAACGACTCCTGTTTGGGGAGGCGGGATCGTGCGAATCGCCATTGGGGGATTTCCCATTGTGTCGCCGGGCGGCGGCGAGTTCCACCCGCGGGACCGTTCTGGTGATCGGTGCGAGACTTCCGCTGAGTCGTGGGGTTGAATGGAGTGGCGGGCGGATGTGGAGGAACGGGGACCTTCGCCGATCGGGCCCGCGGGAGGACGATCCCATGCACAGAATTCTGGTCAGGAGAACAGGACGGATCGCCTGGGTGATGGCGATCGGCCTGATGGCGATGGTGGGAAGTTCGCCGTTCGCCGCGGGGCATTCGGGGGGCCATGGTGGTGGAAGGCCGCATCGGGCCCCAGCGCCCCAGCATGCCTACCGTCCGCCGCGGATGCCGCGACAGGCTCTCGCGCGGCCGAGGGTGACACAACCACGTCCGACCGCGACTCGCGCGTCAAACCCCAACAATCGGAACAATCAGCCGGTCGCGACGGCCCGGCGGAACGCGATGGCGAACCGTTCGCAGGCCATCATCCCGGGTAATAATCTGAGTCAATCGATCGCCAACCGGCCCGCGACGAACAACCGATATCTTTATGGATACGGGTCGGGCGGTCGGCCCTATCGAGCGTACGGCTACGGCCGTGGCTATCGCAACCGATACTATGGCGCCGGCTATGGCTATGGGCGGTCGCAGGGGCTCTACCGAGGGATTGTCTCGCGCCTGCGGTCGGTTCACACGAGCCTGGCGCGGCTCGATCACGACTACCAGGGGCACCGCGTTAGGGCGATGCGCCAGATCGCCCAGGCGATCCGGCAGGTCTCGCACGGCTACAGCAATGGCTACTCGTATGCCCGATATGGATCGGGGATGTCGAACCCGATGTTCCGGATGGCGAGCCAGACGGGGACGCGACGGAGCAACATCGGCAATAAACGTCAGCCGATGAGTCAGGCGCAATCCGACGCCCGGATGTCCCAGGCGCTCCGGCAGTTGCAGGGGATTGAGATGCAGCTTGTGAACCAGAATTACGGGACGCTGGGCGGAGCGAATGCCTCGTCGCACATTCAGAGTGCCATCCAGGAGTTGAACACCGCCCTGAAGATCCGTTGAGATCGGGTCGGAGCGTCATTCCTCGCCGGCTTCGAGCGACTTCGCGATCAGGACCCCGTTATCGGCGACCTCGAGGAGGAAGACCTTCCCCTCGGCCTCGACCTCGGCCTCGTAGACGGGGTGGATCAGTCCGCTGTATCGGATCACATCGTGGATCTTGCCGCCCCTGGCGTGGGTCTGGAATGTTGACTGGACCGCGCGGGGGCATTTGGTGAGCTCGATCGTTTCGTCCTCGACGATCAGGACCTTTTCGACGAGAGTGCCGTCCTCGGCGACGACGATCTCGTAGGATTTCCCCCGGTGCGAGACGGCGGCCTCGTAGACGACGGCCCCGTACTTCATGTCCTTGCCGGCGGCCCGGATTGTCTGGCCGAACGCCTCTTGCCGGAAGGTGGCCTGCACGGCCGACGGGCATCGATCGAACGGAACCTCGGAGTCGTCGAGCGCCAGGATCATCTCGGCGAGTGTGCCGTCCTCATGGACGGCGAGTGCGTACGTCTTGCCGCCGACGACCGCTTCGGCCCAGAACTCGACCGTCCCGTCGTCGTTCTTCTCCTTTCGGACGTGCGGAACATGTCCGCCGTGTGACTCGGCCTCGATGGTCTTCCGGACCGGCGCCGGGCACTCGGCGAGCTTGATTTCCTGTCCGATACTGGGCTTCGAGGGGCCCAGGAGCAGAAGCATTCCCATCACGACTCCGATCGGCTTCATGGGCGACCTCGTGTTCTGGTTGGGAGGAATCCCGGCGGAGCTGGCAACTCAGTCTTGGACACGTCGGCCTGTCTCGTCAAGATGGCCGATCATGACGACCGCGCCGACCCTCCAGACCCGCCGCCTGATCCTCCGTCCCTGGCGCGAGGCCGACCTCGGGCCGTTCGCCGCGCTGTGTGCCGATCCCGCGGTGATGGAGTTCTTCCCGCGTCCGCTCGACCGCGACGAGAGCGACCAGGCCGTCGCGAGGGTCCGGGAGCATTTCGACCGTCACGGGTTTGGGCCGTGGGCGGTCGAGGTTCCGGGCGTCGCCGATTTCATCGGGTTCGTCGGGCTGGCGGTCGTTTCGCGGTTCGAGGCGCCTTTCACGCCGGCGGTCGAGGTCGGCTGGCGGCTCGCCCGCGCCCACTGGGGGCGTGGATACGCCACCGAAGCCGCCCGCGCCGCGCTCGATTTCGGATTCGACGAGCTGGAACTCGACGAGATCGTCTCGTTCACGGTCCCGGCAAACCTCCGGTCGCGCGCCGTGATGGAGCGGCTCGGCATGACCCATTCCCCGGATGACGACTTCGACCACCCGGCGATTCCGGAGGGGCATCCGATGCGGCGGCATGTCCTTTATCGGGCGCGTTGTTCCGCCGCCGGAGGTTAGGCCGGAGGGCCGACGACGTGGTCTTTCAGGCGGACTTCCCGGCCTTCTGCCTTCACCGCCACCTTCGAAACCGGCCCGAACACATCCGACGGCCCGTTTGCGGGCGCCATGACCTCGCAGGTTGTGCCGGGGACGATTCCCTCGAACGCGTAGCGGCCGTCTTGATCCGTCTGGGTCTGGAGCTGGAGCCGGTTCCGGCCGTTCCATTCGGGAGAGACGTGCATCCAGATCCCGACCTTCCAGCCCGACCGGGGCTTGCCCGCTGAGTCAACGACCCGCCCGACGAGCCTGACCGCCGGCCCGAGCCGGATCAGCGCCAGCCCCTTGCCGGGCTTGAGCGGCGTCCATGCGGCGCGACTGGCCTCGGCGTTTCGGGCGTAGAGAAAGCTCGGGTTGACGAGCACGGTGAGATCGAACCGCCCACGCTCGTCGGTCCGGCCCTCGTATTGCTTCGGGACGATGAGCTCCCCGAACGCCGAGACGGTCGCACCGGCCACGGGCGCGTTCCGATCGCCGGCCGCATCGACGACCAGTCCGCGGAGGTGATGCTCCTTGATCCCGTCGAGGCTTTCGCGGTGGAAGTCGCGGACGATATCGGCCTCGTCCTCGACCGTGATCGAGCCGCCCTCGTCGAAATTCGAGACGCTTAGGTTGTACTCGCCCGGACCGACGCGGAACGCATACCGCCCGTCGGTGTCGGTCCCGACACCCAGAGACCGCGATTCGCGATCGCGCGGCCGGCCTCTGCGATTGGGGAGCGGATCGCCCATCGCGATCAGCGAGATCCAGGTCTCGGGGACCGGCTCCCGATCGGGCCCCGCTGTGATCCGGCCGCGGAGGACCGTCCCCCGGACGAGCTGCAAGTCGGGGACCTCCTGGACGATTCCCTCATCCTTGACGACGATCCCCGTGAGCGACTTCGCCGCCCACGATCGATCGGTGATCCCGATCATGTAGGACAATCGGGGCGGGACGACGATCGCGTATCGCCCGTCGTGCCCGCTCAGCCCGTAGCTCCGATATTGATCGTTGGGGCCCTCGCCGACCCCCGCGGCCTCGACCAATACGCCCGCCGCGGGGCTCCCGTCTGTCCGGACGACCTTCCCTCGGAGGGTCGCGTTGCGCACGACCTTCAACGTCGGCATCGGCTCGTTCTCGCCGGGAGCCAGGACCAGCCGATGGATCGAGTGGTATCTCTCCGGGAGCATCAGGAGCGTGATCGGCTCCGACAGATCGACGGGGATCCAGTCCAGCGTCAGGATGCCGTCGCGGTCGCTCCGGACGGCCACGCTCGGAATCCCTCCGATGTTCGCGTGGTGGATCTTCGACCGCTTCTTGACGAGCCAGGTCGAGAACGTCACGCCCTCGACCGGCTTCCCCTTCGAGTCGACCACCTTCGCCTTGCGTCTCAACGCGCCGTTCAAGACGAGTGAGACGCTCGCCGGGACCTTGGCACCCCAGATCGGCGGCCACAAGCGATAGTTCTCGAAGTCATCGAAGCCGACGCCCGGTTTCAGGGCCGTGATCCACTCGACGTTCGGGCCGTCGGGATAACGCAGCTCGATCCGGCCGTCTCGATCCGTCCGCCCGCTCGCCATAGAGAGATACTGGGCAACGACGTCAACCGCCGCATCCGCAACCGGCTTGCCGGCCGCGTCGCGGACGTCCACCGTCACCGACAGGCTCGGCTTCAGGACGATCCGGACGGGAGGCATCGGTGCCGCCATGTCGGCCGACTCGCGACGCGTCACCATCGCCTGGAGCCGGCCGTCGGGCGTGGTCGCGATCAGTTCCTCCTCGGTGAGCATCATCGCGCCGCGATCCCGGAGGACGAATCGCCCTTCGGCCCCCGAGACCGCACCGTCGGGCGCCTTCCAGTACCGGCCCATCCGGACCCGCGCCCCGGCCACCGGACGGCCCGACTCGTCGACGACGATCCCCTCGATCGGCCGCCCCGGCGGCTCGTCGCCCCGGGACTGGCCCGCGATCAGGACCAGAACCGCGATCGCTCCGGCGAATCCGTGCGTCATGATCCCCTCCGTACTCCCGGGCTCCCTCTCGGGCGAGCGTAAGGGATCGGGGAGGGAAACGCAACCGGCCGCCTCATCGCCCGCGCGAGGCAACCCGCTCGAAGAAGTCCTTGATCGGCGAGAAGCAGACTTCCAGGCTGTACGATTCCTCGATGGTCCGACGTGCCGCCCGGCCGAGCGGGGCGTATGTCGCCGGGTCATCCAGCACCCGCAACGCCGACTCGGTGAGCGCCTCGACGTCGAACAGCGGGCCGACCAGCCCGTTTTCGCCCGGCCGGATGACCTCGCGCACCGGTGGGACGTCGGAGCCCAGCACCACGCACCCGCTCGACATCGCGTTGAGCATCGACCACGAAAGGACGAACGGGGCCGTCAGGTAGATGTGAAGGTCGCTGATCCGGAAGATGTCCGCCAGTTGTTCGGGGAGGATCCGGCCGACGAAGATGAATCGAGAGAGGTCGTAATCGCCCCGGCCGAGGACCCACTGCTTGAAGCTCGGGGCGCCGGTGTGCAGCTTGTCCCACCCGTAATGGATCTCCTCGCCGCCGACCACCACGAAGAGGACGTCGGACCGCGTTCGGGCGATCCGGTCGGCCACCTTCATGAAGAGGTCGAAGCCCCGGATCGACTCCAGCCCCCGCGAGACGAACGTGACCACCTTTGTCCCCTCGGGGATGCTCCGGTCGCCGATCTTCCGGGGCGCGGGGCCGGGTCGGTAGAGCTCGGTCTCGATCCCGTCGAAGTGGACCTCGATCTTCGAGTGAAACCGCGAGGGGAACGACGACCGCTGCCAGGCTGTTGCCGAGTAGCCGGCGTCGCAGTCGGCCAGGATCGCGAGCGTCGGCGCGTTGATGCAGCGCGGGAAGAACGGCGCCGGTTCGGCCGGCGGGAGGTCGATCCGGTAGGAGATGTCGCGGTGGCTGGTCGCGAAGTAATACTCGCAATAGTTGATGATCGGGCCGTCGAGGACGTCGCGAAGAAAGAGCGTCGGAGCGCCCCGGCCGCCGTGAGCGACGACCAGGTCGGGGCGGATCTCTGGCTTTGCCTTCAGGACGTCGAAAACCGATCGGCACTGTTCGAGAAACTGGCCGTAGATCTGCGGCCAGGGGATGCCCTCGCCGGTTTTGTGCTCGGCGGTCATTGGCATCTGGTAAAGTTCGACCGCACGGAGCATCTCCTCGGTCGGCGTCGGGCAGCTCGACAAACTTTGCACCAGGAACTGGCACTTCCAGCCGTGCTTCGTCGCCAGCTCCTGGCCGAGTCGACCGAACTGCGCGGGGAAGGCGTCGTGAATGAACAGGATGTTCATGTCCGCCTCCCGGAAAGCGCCAGGTCGTTGAACCGCTCGGCCAGCCGGGGAAGGCAGACGTCCTGGCTGTATCGCTCGAGGATCCTCGCCGCCGCCGCCTCGCCGATCGGCCGATACTCCGACGGGTTATCCAGAATCGCCAGCGCCCGGTCGACCATCGCCGAGGTGTCGGCCGGGTCCATCAGCAGACCGGTCCGGCCGTGCTCGATGACCTCGCGGTGAGGCGCCTGGTCCGAGGCGATCACGACGCAGCCGGCCGACATGGCTTCCAGCGTCGACCGAGCGACCGGATAGGGACGCGAGGGCGCCAGGTGCAGGTCGCTCGCGGCGAGGGCCTCGGCGACCACGGCGGGAGGCTTCGCGCCCAGGATCCAGAGCCGATCGGGATCGAGGGACGGACGCCGGCCGAGCAGGTGGGCGATGTAATCCTTGTTGTGGAAGGCAATATCGAGCCCTCGCCGGACGGTTCGCTCGCCGATCACCACGGCGATCGTCTCGCGTCGGGCGAGCAGGACGGCGTCGGCGACGTCGAGGAACCGGTCAAAGCCGCGGAGCCGGTCGACCGACCGAGCCACGAACGTGATCACCCGGGTGGACTCGTGGATCGGCCGGCCGGCGATCGATCGACGTCCCCGGCCCGAGGCGTGCCAGGCCGACCGGGCGAAGCGTCGGGTGTCGATGCCGTCGTGAAGCACCGCCATTTCGTCGCGATACTCGGCCGGATACAGCGAGCGCTGCCACTCGGTGGGCGTCCAGGCCATCGCCGCCTGTTCGAGATCGAGCAACTCGATCGCCGCGGTGGAACGCCGCCAGTGGTAGTACGCCGAGGGGGTCTCGGGCCCGGCCTCGTCGGCGAGGTCGTGCGCTCGGCCGTGGTAGAAGTAATCGAAGAACTGAGCGATCGGTGCCGCTCGGTCGTACACCGGCGCGAAGAGCGACGAGCCGAGCCCGGCGGACCGGCCGACGATCAGGTCGATGGGCCGTGGTCGGTTTTTCTCCAGGACCTCCCAGCACCCGTAGGCGTAGCAGAGGCTCCGCTCCAGAGCCCTGGCCCAGCTTACGGCCGTCTCGCGGGCCACCCCGCCGACGCCGAAGACCTGCACGTCGAGCCCGCGCCCGACCGACGGCGGCCAGTTTTCGCGCGGTTCGAGGTTATGGCAGTAGAACCGCGATCGATAACCGCGGCGCCGGGTTAGCCAGTCGGCGACCGCCCCCAGCCGGCCGGGGAACGAGGGCTCGATCCAGAGGACGTTGAGCGGATCCTGGGCCATCGTGGGCTCGGGCGCGGCCTCGGTCGGGGATCGAATCGAGCGATTGTCGGGACGCGGACCGGTTGGGATTCCGGATTCCAGGATTCTGGATTCCAGATTCCCGATCCGGACCCCCGGCGAGCCGGTTTGAGGCTTTCCGGAGGTCGCTGATCTGTCCGTCGGGAATCGAGAATCTGGAATCCGGGATCCGAAGCCCTGGGGCACCGCTTGCCTCACCAGGCGAAGTGGGCGAAGGCCTTGTTCGCGTCGGCCATTCGGTGGACGTTCTCGCGACGGGTGATGGCGGCGCCCTCGCGGTTGTAAGCGGCGACCAGCTCGTCGGCGAGCTTGATGGCCATGGGTCGCCCCTTCTTTTCGCGGGCGGCCATGAGGATCCATCGGATCGAGAGCGTCTGCTGGCGGGTCTTGTTGACCTGCATGGGCACCTGGTAGGTGGCACCGCCGACGCGCTTCGAGCGGACCTCGATCATCGGCTTGACGTTTTCCACCGCGCGGGTGAAGACGTCGATCGGGCTCTCGTTCGGCAGTCGCTTCTGGATCAGTTCCATGGCGTCGTAGAAGACTCGCTGAGCGATGCTCTTCTTGCCGTTGTGCATGATGCAGTTGATGAATTTGCCGGCCAGCTTCGAGCCGAACCGGGGGTCCGGACGGAGGTGGGTTTTGCTGGCAGTGAACTTGCGGGCCATGCCGTTATTTCCCTCTCATCGCGGCGTTGGGCCGCGCGATCCTTTCGTGGGCCGTGGGTCCTGTCTGGTTTGGGCTTACTTCTTCTTGCCGGGGGCCGGGGCCCCGGCCTTCTTGCGGGGGGCGCCGTACTTGGAGCGGGCCTGCTTGCGATCGCCGACGCCCTGGCAGTCGAGGACGCCGCGAACGATGTGATAGCGGACGCCCGGCAGGTCGCGAACACGGCCGCCCCTGACCAGGACGCTCGAGTGTTCCTGGAGGTTGTGGCCCTCGCCGCCGATGTAGGCGGTGATTTCCTTGCCGTTGGAGAGCCGGACTCGGGCCACCTTCCGCAGGGCCGAGTTGGGCTTCTTGGGCGTCATCGTCTTGACCTGGAGGCAGACGCCCCGCTTGAAGGGGCAGGCCTCGAGGACTGGCGACTTGGTCTTGTACTGGACCGGCCGGCGTGGCTGGCGGACGAGCTGGTTGATCGTGGGCATAAATCCGTCGTTCCGTTCCCTTGACCTGATCTCGCGACTTCGGGGCCGGGCGATGGGCCGCGGTCCTCACGGCCGGCGACGACCCTCCCGCCCCGGCATCGGCTCGCCTGGCGTCCCAACGAGGGCGGGCCAACCTCCCCGGGTTGGTCAGCGCGCGGGAGCAGACCGAGCCCAGGGGCGAAAATCTCAGCTTAACGTCCGACGCCGGATTGTCAAGGCGCCCGCGTCACAAACCATCCTGTATCCTATCCACCTATCCTGGGGCCTCGGATCGCGAGGCGTCGAGTTCGTGACGAATTTCGTCGACTGTCTGCGAATAGGAGGCGATCAATCCGTCGAAGTCGGACCGGAGGCCGGATGTCCCCTGGAGCCGCCGGAGTTCGCCGATCACGCGGTCGACGGCCTGGATCAGCCGGGGGGCTTGCTGCTGGATCAGCTTGCGTCGGTCGTCGGGCGGGAGAGCCGGCAGATCCTGGCCACGTTGCGAGGCGGTTCGCAAATCCTCGACGGCCGCCCGGATTGTCGTCTGGCCGTCGGCGATGGATCGAGCGTCGTGGATGTGGGCGTAACCGTCGGCGATCCGGTTGTAGGCCCGAACGAGCGAGTCGAGGGCCTCGCGATGACGATCGACGGCCGTCTCGGGCTTCGATGGGCCTGGTCCGGGTGTGGCGACGACGGGCGGATCGGCGGAAGGGTTGGGCTCTGGCGTGGGCGTCGGCTTGCCCGAGAGGGCCTTGAAGAGGATCAGGATCAGAATCAACCCAACCACACCGCCGCCGCCGACCGACGCCCAGACGACCCAGTTCGTCCGGACCGGTCCCGCGGTGACGATGCCATCGTCGTCGAGCGGGGTGGCCGTGATGATCGGGGCGGGCCGAGACCGGGCCGCGGCTGGCCGTGTGGTCGTTGTCGGGATCGACTCGGAGGAGTCCAGCTCCCAGTATCCTGAATCGCCGCCCGAGGTCCGGACCGCGGGGGCCGGGGTCGCGGATCGTGCCGCCAGGTTCGTCAGCGGGTCGTTGAAGGTCATCATCGGCCGGGACGGTCTGGGCACCGATCCGGCTGGGATTGTGAATGGCTCCCGGCAGCTCGTGCAGCGAGCCTGCTTGCCGGCGAGTTTCGCGTCGAGCCGGTAGGAGTGTCCGCAACGGGGGCAATTCACGTCGACCTTGCCGGTCTCGGAGGCCCTGGGTGGCGGAGTGAGCGCCGGTCCCGGGGGCGGCGTGGGGTTCGCCTCCGGGATACGGAAGACAGCCTGGCAAGCCTTGCACCGGCCTCGCTTGCCGGCGAGGTCGGATCCGAACCGATACGAGTGCCCGCACTCCGGGCACTGGAAGGAAATCTCGGCCATGATGCGGAACCGCGAGACGAGCGAGTGGGATGGGTCCATTGCCTCTTTTCGGACGCAATCAGGATAACACGAGGGGCCGCATCAGGACACGTTTGTTCCGGGCGATTTCGACGGAGGGTGTCTGGTTTTGACCGCTGGCCTGCGTCGCCGGTAAGATCAGAGGCCGTGAACTGGGCCGATGAGACCGGGCCGGATCGATCGATCCAGGCCCATCGAGGGAGGATCGAGG
The DNA here is from genome assembly GCA_027449865.1 of Planctomycetales bacterium. Taxonomy (GTDB): domain Bacteria; phylum Planctomycetota; class Planctomycetia; order Isosphaerales; family Isosphaeraceae; genus JAKAUH01. Next base: position 17,897 of record DAIDKV010000040.1, on the reverse strand, counting down.
ACGTGGTTCCCGCGAAGGACTTCAAGCGCCGGATGGTGGTCGACATCGACGGCGCCCCGCACATGATCGAGCACATCCAGGTCCAGACCCCCTCGGCCCGAGGCGCGGCCACGCTCTACAAGATCAAGGCCCGGAACCTCAAGACGAAGAACCGGGTCGAGAAGAGCTACCGAGGGACCGACGCCCTGAACGAGTCGAGCTTCGAGCGCCGGCCGATCCAGTACCTCTACCGCGACGCCGACGAACTGCACTTCATGGACGCGGAGAACTACAACCAGTTCGCGATGACCGCCGAGGAACTCCGCGACCAGATTCCGTTCATGACCGAGAACATGGCGGGCGTGGAGGCGCTGCTGGTCGACGACGAGGTGATCGCGATTGAGCTGCCGGACACGGTCGAGCTTCCAATCGTCGACACCGCGCCCGGCGTCCGGGGGAACTCGGCGACCGGCCGGACCAAGCCCGCGACGCTCTCGACGGGCGTGGTCGTGCAGGTTCCCGAGCACCTCGACCCCGAGACGACCATCCGGGTCGACACCCGGACTGGCGAGTATCTCGGCCGGGGCGGCTGAGGCTCTCCGAAATCAGGATCGGCTGCCGGTTGGCGTTGGGACAGGATTCGCCAGGTCCCTGAGAAATCGCCAGCGGTCGGGGACCTCGATGAGCGTCGGGCCGTCGCGGTCGATCGCCTCGCGGACGGCCGACGCGACCTCCTCCGGCGTGCTCGCGCGCCGGCCGACCACGCCGAACGATTCGGCGAGGCGGGGGAAGTCGGGGTTGTTCAGCTCGGTATCGAGGTAGCGTCCCTGGTGGGCGCGGTCCTGGATGTTCTTGATCGCGCCCAGAGTGGAATCATTGTGGACGATCGCGATCACGCGGAGCCCGTATCGCGCCGCGGTCGCAAGTTCCTGGGCGCACATCACGAATCCGCCGTCGCCGCTCACCGAGACGACCGGCCGATCCAGCGCGGCCGCCGCGCCGACGGCGGCCGGGAACGCCCAGCCCAGGGTGATGTAGTTTGACGGGTAGAAGAACGCCCGGGGGACGTACGCCGGCCAGTCGGCCTGCATCCGGAAGCCGATCTCGCAGGCGTCGGTGAAGACGGGGACCTCGTCCGGCAGCGTCTCGCGGAGCGTCTCGATCAGCCATTCGGGACGGGGATGTCGGGCCGCTCGGGCCTCATTCCAGGCCGGTTGCCATTCGGAGGATTCGGCGGTCCGACGGGCCGGAAGTGCTTCGAGCAGGGCATGACAGGCGGCGTCGGCGTCGGCGACGATCCCGGAGGCGGCCGGGTAGTTCATCCCGATCTGGTCGGCGTCGAGGTCGATCTGGATCAGGCGATCGGGGACGATCATTCGCCGCCAGTCGGTGAGGACCTCGGTGAACCGGCATCCGATCGCGAGCATCGCGTCGGCGTGGGGCAGGGCGGCCCGGGCGCGGGCCGATCGGGCGTGACCGAGCGAGAGGGGGTCGCGCTCGTCGATCAGGCCCTTGGCATTGAGCGTGGTGACGACCGGCGCGCCCAGCCGACGCGCCAGCGCCGCGATCGACCCGGCCGCGCCCGACCAGAGCGCCCCGCCGCCGGCCAGCAGGATCGGGCGTCGGGCCTCGGCGAGGATCCGGGCGGCGCGGGCGATCTCGTCGGCCGGGACCGCCGGCGTTGGCGGGGGCGGGAACGCAGGGATCAGCAGATCGGGCGGGCAGGGGGCCCGCATGAGGTCCTGCGGCAGGAAGAGCGCTGAGGGGCGCGGTCGGCCCCATTTCATCGCCTGGAACGCCTGGCCGACCATCGAGGGCAGGCGGTCGAGGCGGCGGAGCGTCCCGCACCATTTGGTCACCGGGCGGAAGATCCCTTCAAGGTCGATCTCGTGGTAGTTCCCGCACTCTCGGTCGACGGCCTCGGCGTTGACCTGGCCGGCGATGAGGAGGGTCGGGATCGAGTCGGCCCAGCACTCGGCGATCCCGGTCAGGGCGTTGGTGGCGCCAGGGCCGGCGGTCGTGCAGACGACGCCTGGTTCGCCCGTCACGCGAGCGGCGCCGTCGGCGGCGAAGGCGGCGGCCTGTTCATTGCGGAAGAGGTAGGTTGGGATCGTCCTGGCGCGGGCGAGGGCGTCGTAGATGGTCGTCGAGTGCGAGCCGGGCATCCCGTAGATCCGGCGTACGCCCCATCGGGCGAGGCATTCGACCAGGATATCGGCGCCGTTGGTCATCGGTTCGGTTCCTTGGCGTTGGGGCGATGGGCGGGGCGGATCGGAGGCTTCTCCTGTTCGGCCTCGACATTGGTTATGATATCGCGGTTCGCTGGCGACCCCGATCGGAGGCCCGCGAGGCGCACCGGGACACCGGGCCGATCGGCCGGGGTACGGAAGTGGAGGCCCTCATGAAATCGAAACACACGGCTGGTCATCTCGTCCGGCGGATCAAGGGAAAGTCGACGGCCGAGGCGACGCGGGCAACGACCGGCGAGCCGATCATCCTGGACTTCATCCAGAGCCGCATCGAGCTCTTCAACGAACAGCACGGCGGAGGTGTTTCGGTCCGGAAAGACGCGCGTGGGTACACGCTCATGCGAGAGGACGATGGCATCCCCGTCGCCCGGCTCCGGCCGAAGGGGGAGGGTCTCTTCGAGCTCCTCTACTGGAGCCCGTTCCACGAGCGATGGCGGCCGGTCGGCTCTTTCGGTACGGTTCTCTCGCTCGACGAGTCGCTGGAGTTCATCGCCGACGACCCGCTGGATTGCTTCTGGCGATGAGCCGTGGCCGGTCGCCTGGACGACTTCGCTCGCGATCACGGCTTCGCCCCGGCGAGTTCGATCCAGTGCTCGGCCTCGATTCGGTAGAACTCGGCCGAGCCGACCTCGTACGACCGGCCGAATCCCAGGCGTCGGATCCTCGTGGCGAGGTCCTCCATTTTCCGCATTCGGGCGAAGTGGGCCCGGAGGGCGGCGATTCGATCGTCCTTCGTCTCGCCCATCTCGCGCCGGGCGTCGAGGACGAGCCGCGACCACAGGTAGACCTGGAACGAGTCGAGCCGCTTCTGCTGGAAGTATGACCAGGCGAGTTCGTACTGGTCGAGCGCGGCCTTGTACCTGGCCTCGGCGAGCTTCGAGTGTTTCGCTTCGGGCAGGGGCGGGTCGGGCGGAGCCGGGGCGGTCGCGGTCGCGGCGAGGAGCAGGGTTGCGATCGCGAGGGTGTGTCGGCGGGGCGAGGGCATGGCTTCGGCTCCGGGTCGGGTGTGGTATCGGGACGAGGCGGCTACTCGGTGATGCCCACCTTGCCGTTGCATCCGTAGATCGAGCAGGCACCGACGTATTCCCAGCAGCCGCGATGATGCGGCGTGTTGCACGAGGCACAGAGGATCCGGACCTCGGCTTCGATCGGGTCGCCGCAGACCTTGCAGATCGGAGGTCCGTCGTCCTCGTCCCAGGCGCCGGTCTGGTCGGCGTCGACAATCGCGATCCCCTGGGTCATCCGGCGGCGGACGCCCTCGAGCAGGCCATCGAGGATGATGAGCGCCTCTCGGACCGCGTACGAGAGGGCTTCTCCGGTCTGGGCGAGGTTGCGGTCGACCTGAACAAGCATCCGCTCGGGGTTGATCGAGACAAGCATTCCGCCGGCGTGGACCAGATCTTGCAGACGGTTGATGGCGTCGCGGACCGGATTGGAGAGGAAGTCGCGTGCCATTTCCTCGTCATTGGCCCGAACGTGGAACGATTGATCGAATGTCGGGCTGCCGAGCCGGACGTCGCGCGTCCCTCGGGGCGGTTGCGGCGGTGAGGGTCGGGCCGAGGGCGCCAGTTCGAGCCGGAATGGGATTCCCTCGGCGAATCGAGCCACCACCCGGGTGCGTGGGATCTGCCCCGGCTGGCCGGCGATCGTCGGGGCCAGTCCGACCCGGACGGTCGAGCCCTTGTGCGTGAAGCTGACCGTGGGTGGGTCGGACATCCCCCGGCTCTCGTACCGCCCCCGATACCGGGCCGCCAGATTTCGATAAGCCCGGAAGCGGCGCCCCGTCACCCAGGCGCCAAACGTCGACATCGCCCGAATGCACAGGTACAGGAACAGGACCAGGAGGCTAAGGATCACCAATTCCATGGGGTCATTGGTTCCTGGTCGTTGGCCTGTGAATGAGGACGGCGAGCGAGAAGGCGTATTCCTTCCCCCATGCCAGTCTAAGTCCATTCGACTGTTGAGGGCAACGAGCCGATCAGGCACCGGCGACCCGGAACGGCGGATCGCCCGCGTCGACGGCGAGCGCGGCGAGGAACCCGGGCCGTGGCGCGGCCTCCCAGAGGAGCCAGCGATCGACCCTCGGGTCGGGTGTCGCCAGGGTGAACCGCGGGGCCAGCGGGGTCGTGCCGAAGCCGGTCTCCTGTTTCGATGAGAGCCCGCCGATGCCGGAGCCGATGCCCTTCAGGACGGCTTCCTTGCGGGTCCATCCTCGGTGGAAGATCACGTCGCGATCGATCTCCGGGATCCCGGCGAAGGCGGCCCGCTCCGCCGGGGTGAAGAACGAGCCGACGATCCGCGCGGCCTCGTTGATGTGCCGGACCTTCTCGATATCCGCCCCCACTTCGCGCTCCAGGCAGACCGCGATCAAACCGAGCTCGGCCGAGTGCGAGACGTTGAACCGGATCGGGGCGACCACGCCGGGCCCCTGATCCAGCTCGGGCTTCCCGACCGCCGCAGACTTGAACCTCAGCGATTCGGCCGGCTGGTCGAGCAACGCCCCAAGGATCTGACGAAGCGCCGCTCGACACCGCGCGAACCGTCGACGCTCGCGGACCCGGACGAACCGCAGGGCGCGGGCGCGCTCGTCGTCGGAGAGGATCTCCATCTCGCTGCCCGGGCCGGTCGAGTCGACGTCGGCGCCGGGCGGGAGTCCGGCATCCAGTTCGACGATCCAGGCTCGAACTTCTCCGGGCGTGAGTGGGGCGACCTCCGACCCGGTCTCCCAGTTGAGCAGAGCCGGAGCGGGGATATCATCGGAGATGGGCACGCGATCGCCTCTTTGGCATCGGATTGAGGTCGGCGGCGGGATGTTCGATACTGATGAAGGTAGTATGCTCGACGGCCTCGACCGGGAGCAAGCGAACCCTCGGCGAGGCGCGGAAGGCCGTCGGCCGGGTCCTCGATCGGATGGACCTCCCGATCGCAACGTTTCGAGAGCGTCGAGAGGGCCTGGCGCATGCGGCGTTCCCGCTTTCAGTTCACGATCCGGCAGCTCGTTGCAATTGTCGCCCTGACCGCGGTTCTCTGCTCGCTCCTCGTCGGGTTCCACTGGCCGATCGAGCTCGCGATCCTCTGCGTGCCCGTTGGCTTCCTGGTCGAGCGGATGCGGGGCGAGTCGGGGATTACATCGGCGATGATGGCCGGGGCGATCGGGTTCGTCGCCTACGGGCTCACGCGCTTCGCCGACGACAGGATGCACAGCCCATCGGACTTCTTCGGCGACGGGCCCGTTCCCTACGTGACCCTGTTCGGATGCCTGGGCTTCGCCTTCGGGACGATGTTCGGGCTTGGGGCCTGCGAGTTGCTGGCCCTGGTCGGGTGGTTGAAAGCGATGGTGAGATCGGCTCGAACGACGATGCCCCCTGGTCCGGAAGGCTCGAAATCGTGAAGTCGCCATTGATGCCATCGAACAGGCCTCCCTCCGGAGCCCCGATCCTCGGGGCATCGGTACCCGACGGAGAAGAGCGGAACACCCGCGGCGCTCGCTACCAATTCACGATTGGCCAGCTTCTCGGGGTCGTGGCCCTGGCGGCGATTCTCAGTTTCGGCTGCGTGCAGAACCCCTGGTACGGCCTCGCCTGCACGATTTCGTCGGTTGGCTTCGTCATTGATCGCCTGAGGGGCGGTGCGGGGATCGTCGGCGCGATGACGTTTGGCATGCTCGGTTACTCGGCATACGGGCTGGTCCTCGAACCTTCCGGCCTCAGGCCCAGCGATGTCGTTTGGTTCTATGGGGGCTTTGGGTGGTACTCCGGCGCGATCTCAGGGCTTGGCGCCTGGGCGGTCCTCGCCCTGTGTCGTCTCGCGGGAGAAGCGTGGGCACGCTTCTCCCCCGTGTGGAGTAGACGGGCAGACGTGGAAGGCCGAAGAGACTGAATGGGAGAACTCGATCCATGACGACCCGCACACCGGCGCGAGCCCGGATCCGGTTCACGATCGGACAGTTCGCCAGGCTGGTCGCGGTGCTGGCCGCACCCATGACCCTCATGCGGACCGTTCCCCCCGGGCCGGTCGTCTTGATCTTCATCATGGTCACCTCCGGATTTGCGATCGATCGCTCCCGGGGCGGACGAGGTGTCGAGGAGGTCGGCCCGATCGTCTGGTGCGGGCTGGAAGACGACTGAGCAATCCGAGGGACCCGCCCATGAGCCGCCCCAGACCACAGTTCTTGATCTCCGAACTCATCGCGCTGGTGGTCCTCTGCGCTGCTGGCTTTGCGCTGCTCAGGACCATGGTGGCACCTCTCGGAGTGGCGTTGCTGGCGATCGTGCCGGGATTCGTCATCGAGCGGATACGAGGTGGACCGGGGGTGATCGGCGGGACGGTCTCCGGGTCGTTGATCCCGCCGGGAATCGCTGGTTACCTCTTTGCAGAAGCCTATCGAACGGGATCGCGTCCGATCGCGAGGATGGGCTCCGATGTGCTGGTCCTCGGAGTGCTGTTCGTCATCTGCCTGGTCTGTTCGATCTCGGCGAGCACGGCGTTCTACGTGGTGGACGAGGGCCTGCGCGGGACCCGTCGCAACGGGCCGTCCGTCGATCCGACGAGGGGAGGACATCCAGGATGAGAGCCGTCGTGATCCGGGGAAAAGGCGGCGCCGAGGCGCTGGAGGTGCAAGAAGTCCCGACGCCCGAGCCGAGGGGCGATCAGGTCCGCGTCCGGGTCCGGGCCGCCGCGCTGAACCGCGCCGACCTGATGCAGGCTCGCGGGATGTACCCCGCGCCACCAGGGGCTCCGGCCGACATCCCCGGTCTGGAGTATGCGGGCGAGGTCGACGCCCTCGGCCCCGACGCGGTCGGACCGCTGAAGGTCGGCGATCGCGTCTTCGGGATCGTCGCCGGAGGGGGACAGGCCCAGTACGTCCTGACGCCCGAGCGTATGGCCGTCCCGGTTCCGCCGAACCTCGAGCTCGTTCAGGCCGCCGCGATCCCCGAGGCGTTCATCACCGCCCACGACGCGATCCGGACGCAGGGCGGCCTGGAGCCCGGCGGGACGGTTCTGATCCACGCGGTCGGCTCCGGTGTGGGGACGGCCGCCGTTCAGGTCGCCCACGCGATGGGATGCACCGTCTTCGGCACTTCTCGGACTTCCGACAAGCTTCAACGGGCCCGCGAACTCGGCCTCGATCACGCCATCGACTCGAATAGAGGGGACTTCTCCCGGGCCGTCCTGGAGCGGACCGGCGGCCGGGGCGTGGACGTCGTGATCGACTTTCTTGGAGCCCCGGCGCTGGCGGATAACCTGGCGGCGCTGGCGATCCGAGGCCGGCTCGTGGTGGTCGGCCTGCTTGGCGGGGCGTCCACCATGCTGGACCTCAACACCGTCCTGCGCAAGCGGCTAACGATCGTCGGGACGACGCTCCGCGCCCGGCCGATCGAGGAGAAGCTCGGCGCCACACGGAGGTTCGCCGAGCAGGTCGTTCCCTGGCTGGAGCGAGGGGTCGTCCGACCGGTTGTCGATTCGGTGTTCGACCTCGATCAATGCCGGGAGGCGCAGGCCCGGCTCGAATCGAACCAGGTGTTTGGCAAGGTGGTCCTGCGCTTCCCGGAGTGGTGAGATCGATCGTCACTGCCCCGCGGACTGGAGCGTCGGGACGAGCCCCCGGGCGATCACCGGGCCGACCTCGCTGGGGATGATCACGCGGAACTCATAGCCCTCGCCATCGTGCGGGGCGACCGAGGCGCCCACGAAGGCGGGCTCCTTCGGCATGTCGTCGAGGAGCTTCAGGTCGAGCTTCTTGCCCGCGGCATCGGCCTGCTTCGCGATCATCCGGACCAGTTCCTGGGTGCCCAGGACGACCGCGAGACTGGCACGATGGGCCAGGTCCGAGGAGACCGCCTTGAAGCCCGGCAACTGTCCGACGCGGCCCTCCGGCTTGCGGGCGGCCTCGATCATCGCCACGGCCGCCTCGCGGTTCGGCGCGGTGACCTGCCAGGCCCGGTCGCCCTCGGCGCCGTACCAGTAGTTCATCCGTCCGTTGCCGAGCATGGCCTTCATGGCGTCGGCCTGGCCGGGGGCGTTTCCGGCCATTGCGGTCAGCTTCTCCAGGTCGATGGTGACTTCAGCGTGTGTGAAGGCAAGGCCGCCGATCGATTCTACCTTCGGCTCGACCTTCACCTCCTTGTAGATCCCGAGTCGGCCCTCGCCCTGGCCCATCGCCCGGAGCAGGTTCAAACTATGCTCGACAAACCCCTTTGGGTCGGACGTCCGGACCTCGTTGATCGAGGTCACCCCGCCCGCCATCGAAACCGCTCCAACGGCGTCGAGCCGGCCCATCCCGTAGAGGGCCTCGGTGGCCTTTTTGACCTCTGTCGAGGGCTCGCGATCGCCCTGCATCATTCGCATGCTCATCGAGAGGAGCTGCTGAATGGTTCGCGAGCTGGCGTTCATCCCGAGGTAATAGGCCGAGCCGCCTGGCATCCGGCTGAGCGATTCAACCGGGAGCGTTTGCGCTCCGAGGGCTGCCTTCGCCGCGTCGCTACCAGGCGCCAGCTTCAAAAATCCGGCCATGCGCACCGACTTCTCCGAGAAGTCGAGGTGATAGGTGAGTCCGTCCACCTGCTTGAACCAACCGATCAACCCGGCGAACATCTCGCGGGCGAGCTTCGCCGAACCGGCCTGTCCGGGCTGCTGCTGCGCGAGCTGGTCCATGAGCCCCTCAAACGCCTGCCGGCCCTGCTCGATCTGGTCGGCATACCGCTTCGTGAGGGGCCCCGAGTTGACGTAGAGCCCGGCCTCACCGCCGAGGAAGCCCTCGCCGAGTGGTCCGGTGAGGACCGAGTCGAGACCCTTCGCCGGACCCTTCGCGATCGCGGCGACGAGGTCCTTCGACGGCCCGAACGCGACAATCCCGGCCCGCTTCGCGGCGTACCAGGTCCCCTGGCCATCGGGGCCGTCGAACGAGTCGACACCGCCGTCCTCGTGCTTCAACTCGACGGCCTTGCCGCCGTTGAAGCCGCGGAGTGTGCCTTCGTAGTCGTCGGAGGGGAGCAGAACGGCGAACGTCGGGCCGCCGGCGCCGACGGCTTCGGGAAGCCGGACCAGCATCAGGAACGGCGACTTCACGGCGCGCTCGCCGTGCCTCTGGCCGATCTCGCCGACCTGCGCCGAGATCAGGCCCTCGGCCATGTTGCCCCACTCCGAGTCCATCGCCTTGACAGTGGCGATGACGTCGTCGCGGGCGGCTTCGAGGCCCCGGCATCGGATCGCCAGGTCGACGTTGGCCGGCGCTGCCTTCAAGAGTGCGGCTTCGGGCGCGGCCTGTCCGATGGCCGCGAGCAGGAGCCAGGGTGCGAACGGAGCCAGCATATCCACGATCTCCTCAGGGGATCAGGTCTGATCGAGTCTTCAAAATCCGGGCCCTCTCGGGCGACATCCCGAGAGCGTAAGGGGTCTGGCCCGACGGCCGCAAGGGACCGAGCGGTCGACCGGTATTCGCGGTCAGCAGGTCAGTATTTCGAGCCGGGGTGCAAAGGGCCGGCGATGGGGCGGTCGGAGGCGGGCGGGATGCCGGGCCGTCGTCCGAATCCGAAGGATCCGCGACGCATCGAGACCCGTCCACTCGGAAAGCTCGGGGCCGGCGTCCCGGAGGATCTCGAAGCCTGGCTCACGGAGTCGGATCGCTCGTCGGATCGCCTCGACGGCCGCCAGGTTGAGGAGTGAGGCGAGGTAGCCGCAGGCCACTCCCCCGGCGAGGCCGAAGGTGGGCGCGGCGATCCGGAAGGCCGCCAGGAACGCCGCCGTGCTGAGGTTGGCAGGCGGCACCGCCCGGGCAATCCGGCTAGCCGTCTCGGGGCCCTCTTCCAGGTGCGTCACCGCGAGAACGACCGTGGTCATGCTCGGGAACGTGCTGACCAGCCCCGCCCACCAGGGGCTCGCGAGCCCGCTCACCACCCCGACGACCGCAACATAGGCGACCGGAATCGAGGTTCGCAGGAGCGCCGTCCAGGTTCGCGAGGGCGAGGACCGAGAGGCCTCGTCGACGGGATCTCCGATCCGGGTCGCGAGGAGGGTCGCCGCGAAGATCGAGCCGAACCCGATCGCCAGCCGATGTGCGGGCTCGTTGGGATGGATGAGTCCCATCGTCGCGGCCACCAGCAGATACGCCGCGACCGAGGCTGCCATGGCCGAGGGCAGTCGCCAGCTCCAACGGACCGCCCCCGCGTAGGCCATCGGCAGCACCACGGCCCCGGCCAGGCCGAGCAAGCTCGCGTCGGCCATCTCGACAGCCGAAGTCGTTCCCTGTTCGCGGGCGCAGAGGACCAGTAAGATCGCCGATGAGCTGGGTAAGCCCAGCACCATCCCGCCGGCACGCGGACCAGCACGCCGGGCGAACAGGCGAAGCAGGTGGATCACCACGATGAGCGTGACGCACTTCACAACGAGTGAGAGGATCATGATGAATCGCGTCGATGTCGTGGGGCGTGGCCGTCCCGCCGGGCGACCTTCCGATCGATCGGGGTCGCGCGGAGGCGCTCGGGGAGCGCTTCCCGGGTTGGTTCTCGCCCTGGCCGGTTCGGATCAAGGGTGATGACTCGTCTGGTGTCGGCCGGCTGGCCGCACCACGGACGCCGTTGGGCGGTCTGTCCGCGGCGCGGCTCCTCTGGCTATCACAAGCACATCGGCGATTCCGGACCGGAAGTTGAGAGTCTTTGGCGATTTTTCGGAATGGGGCTCCTGGAGAAAGTGGGACGGCTGGCCGCCTTGTCCGATCGTCAATTCGAGGAGTTCATCCGCGGAGAGGTGAAGGAGACCGCGAACCTGCCGCTATCGGGCCAATGGAAGCCCTCCCAGGGGATCCACCACTTGCAATGGAACGCCAATTCGCTGGAGAGACCGGCGAAGGGCAACGGCTGTCGATGGACGATCCGGTAGCCTCGGTCGTCGACGGCCGTCGCGAGGACGCTCGCGAAGATCGACCGCCGGAGTTCATCCGGAGTCGGGATGTGCGACCGGTCGAGTCGCGGCCAGGGCTGTCCGGGCCGGGTGAGGCCCAGGAAGTTGAGGGCCGACCAGCCCGTTCTGTCGCGGAGGTCCTTCGAGACGTTGACACCTGTCAGCAGGTATCGGGCCGTCTCGGGAAGTCCGGCGATCGCGTCGGGGAGGCCGCAGAGCGCGGGGTCCGTCACCGAGAGGAAGGTCAGGTCCGCGGGCAGGCCCGCGAGTGCGTTCGCCAGCTCACCAGCCGGCTTCCACGTCGTCGCGTCGCGGGATCCCGCCTTCAGGACGGCCCGGGCGGCGTCGAGGTTGTGGGCGACGGCCACGGTCGACTTGCCGAGGAGCAGGTAGAACCTCAGCGTCCGGCTCGCGTCGGGATTCAGGTCGCTCCAGTCCAGGCTCTCGCCGGAGAACTCGAAGCTGGGAAGATCGATGCGGTAGCCGCGGTCGGGGGCTGGCAGAGGCCGCATCCCGAAGGCGCCGACTGCACGACCCTTCGGGGCCTCCGCTCGCTCTTGCTCGGCGTAGGACCGGAGCGTCTCGTCGAACTGCTTGACGAACGGGCTCATGACCTTCTCGACGGCGTCGGGATCGTCGATCGCGGCGGCGAGGACGGAGTGCTTCTTGCTGTCCTTGCCCGGGAGGTTGATCATCGCCCAGGTCGGGCCGACGTGCCGGAGCAGGTCCTCGCGGAGTCGGAAGCCCAGCATCTCGCGGAGCGACGCCTCCATCATCGGAAGCTCCTCGGCGACATCGGGCTCCAGGGCCGTGTAGGTCTCCAGCATCTTCTGATAGAAGGCGTCGGGACCGAAGGACGCGATGACGAAGTCGGTGGCCTCGGGCGGGACAACGGGCAGGCGATTGGTCGGGATGGCCGGCTGCTCGAAGAGGGCCGGGACGCCCTTGCGGGGCCTTGAGTCCTCGAAGCGGATGTCGCTCAGCAGAGCCTTCCCCTGGAACCCCCATCGGCCGACGATCCGCTTCACTCCTTCGAGGCCGAGATCTCGGATCAACTCGCGCTCGAAGTCGTCGAGGTCCTCGTTCAGGGCCGTGCGGGCGTCTGGAGTGTCGGTAGTGGGAGGCACGGGCGGGACGATCGCGACGTCGGCGTGATCGACCAGGCTCTCGATTCCGGTCAGGTCGATTGTGGTCGGGGTCGAGGGGGCCTCGATCTTCACCGAGGCCAGATCCAGTTGTTCGTCCTTCTTCGGCTGGGCCTTCGGCGCCTTCGCGACCTTCGGAGCGTTCGAGGGCATGAACTGGAAGATGGAGCCGATGACGACATCCACCGCCATCACACCTGCATCCACCAGCGCGATCGGCCCGCCGAACTCGGGGACCAGTTCGAGGAAGCAGAGGCCGTTCGGTTCGAAGCCATTCAAGTCGCTCCCCTCGGCGAGGGCTGATTGGTATCCCGGGTGGGTGGTGACGTTGGGCGCCTTGCCCTCGATGGCTTCGAGCACGGCCAGCAGAGGATCGGGCACGTCTCCGGTCGAGGACGTCGCCCCCGGGCGCAGGGTTGGGTTCTCCGAGGCGACCAGGATCAGGTCGTCGCCCTCCATCCAGGCCCATGCGAGGGGCGGGGTCGGTAGATCGACCTGGGTGCCGGGCGGCTGGTCGATTTGGAGGGGATTGGGGGGTTCGCGCCATCCGTCCTCGCCGCAGAGCGGAAGCATCATCCGGCCCCGGACGCGCTCGGGGCCGGTCGTGAATCCGCCGAGCTTCAGGAGCCCCTGGATGGCCGGGAAGCGTCGGGGCAGGGCGGTCCGGCCAACGCCGCGAAGCACCAGGATGGCGCCGCCGATGTCCTCGCCCTGGACGTAGAGCCCGCAGGCGAGGCCCCGATGGGCGATCGAGTCGATGAGGGCGATCGGGTCGGACGCATCGAACTGCCGCCAGGTCGCCTGCTTGATCGGGCCGTCGGCGAGTTGTCGGAAGAGGTCGGTCATCATGGCGCCGGCCGGGGTCTTCGCCAGGATCTGGTGGGCGGCGGTGGCCTCCCAGGCCTTCGCGTGGGCGTCGAGGCCCTCGTATTCGAGATAGGCCACCAGCCCTTGCGCGGGGAAGTAGCGGTGCGGCGACCGGTCGGGTCCGGCCGCCAGGGCGGACGTCGTTGTCAGAGCGAGGACCAGCAGAGCCAGCATTGGGGAGGATCGGCGGAGAGAGCGAAGCCGTCGCATCGGGATGTCCTTTCCCGGTTCGAGGAGGGCGGCGACGGGGCGAGGGCGCGAGCCCGGCCCGCCCGGTTCGGAGGGTCCCATCCTGGGCGGGGATTGTCGTGGATTCGGTGGACCTGTCAAGGTCGAGATCGGGCAGTCGCTCATGCGTTCATGTTGGGGGCGATTCGAGGTACGATCGGTGGGACGTGAGTCGGGTTGTGATAAGTGGGAGGGTCATTGATGGCGATCGGCGCGGTGGTGCTCTGCGGTGGTGAGAGTCGGCGGATGGGGTCGCCCAAGGCCTGGCTGCCGATCGGGCCCGAGACGATGCTCCAGCGAGTGGTCCGGCTGGTCGGCGAGGTGGCGCGTCCGGTCGTGGTCGTCGCCGCGCGGGGGCAGGCCATCCCGGAGCTGCCGGCCGATGTGATCGTCGTGCGCGATCCGGTCGCCGGACGCGGTCCGGTGCAGGGGCTTGCCACCGGGCTCGCCGCGATCCCGGAATCGGTCGAGCTGGTCTACGCGACCTCGACCGACGCCCCGATGCTCGCGCCCGGCTGGATTGTTCGCCTGGTCGACCGGATCGGCGACCAGGACATAGCGGTCCCGCTCGCCGGTGGCGAGCTGCACCCGCTCGCGGCGGTCTACCGCCGCGGGGTTGTGCTGCCGGTGATCGATCAAATGCTGGAACACGGCCGCCTTCGGCTCAGGGACGTCGTCGGATTCGGCAAGGTCCGGATCGTGGACGAAAGCGAGCTGCGAACGGTCGATCCCGAGCTGTCGACGCTCCGGAACCTGAATCACCCCGGGGACTACGAGAGGGTGCTGCGCGAGGTGCTAAACGGGGATGAACTGGTAACGATCCGCCCACTCCCATGGTTCGCTGGCATTCGCGACGAGAACAAGGAAGTCGACCACCTCTTGCAGGGAGGCTCCGTGTCGGATCAGGAAGAGGCCCGGTGAGTGATGCCCTGCGCGCAGATGATCTGCGAGGAAGGCGGGGAGGGTACTCAGGTCCTGGATCCCCAACGGCAGGTCGGGCGGCTCTCACACCGGAACGACGTCGACCGTGAGCTGGCTCATGGCATTGTGGCTCCGGATGGCTGCGGCAAGTCGCCCAGGGAGGTTCTCGTCGAGGAGGAATCGGATCGGCATGGATCAGCTCTTGGCGGTGGACCTCCCGGATCCCAGTCGCCGACGAAGCTCGGCCGCAGTCGGACCGCCGGACGGTTCGGCTGCCTGGCGGTTGATCTCGGCTCGGGTGGCCGAGAGGTCGTCGTCGACCTCCGCTCGGTGGGCCAGGTAGAACTTGATCGTCTGGGCAATCAAATCGATTGGGAGCGTTGGATACTCGTCGTGGATCGCCACGGGGGACAGCCCCTGGTTGTGGAGATCCACCACGTGGAGTAACCCGATTCGATGACCGGTGAGACGGATCTCGCCGTATCGATCCCGCGTCAGGAAGCCAGGCAGAGTCGTCAACATCGCCTTCCTCCTTCTAGGTTAGACTCGCATACGTGGAGACGATCGCGCGGGCCGTACGCAGTCCGTCGACCGCGGCGCTGACGATCCCGCCGGCATAGCCGGCGCCTTCGCCACAGGGGTACAATCCGACGATGCCGGGGCTCTGTCGAGAGGCCGGGTCGCGGGGGATCCGGACCGGTGAGCTGCCCCGCGACTCGGGGCCGGTCAGGGTCGCGTCGCGGAGGAAGTGGCCGCCGAGGCGGCGATCCATCGCCTTCAGGCCGATCTCCAGCGCCTCGACCACCGGGTCTGGCAGAAAGAGTCGCAGGTCGAGCGTCTTGCCGCCGCGCTTGTAGCTGGTCGGGATCGCGCCTCGGCTCTCGCGGCCGTTAAGGAAGTCGCGGGCCCATTGGAGTGGGGCGGCGTAGGTTCGCTCGCCCGCGAGGTAGGCGAGCCGCTCGAACCGCTGCTGGTAGTGAATGCCGGCGAGCGGGTGGTCGCTCCCCAGTTCGTGAGGCTCGATCGTCACCACCAGCCCGCTGTTCGCGAACGGCGAGTCGTGGTAGCTCTCGCTCATCCCGTTGCTACAGAAGTAGCCGGGGTCGCTCACGCTCGGCATCACGTATCCACCGGCGCACATGCAGAACGTGAACAGGTCGCGCCGCCCCGCGCGAACCGAGGCGCTGTAGTCGGCGGCGCCGAGGGCCGGGTGGCCAGCGTTCGGGCCGTACCTCGCCCGGTCGATCGACGACTGCGGTTGCTCGATCCGGACGCCAAGCTGGAACGGCTTCGCCTCGATCGGGACCCCTCGGCGGAGGAGCATCCCGTAGGTGTCCCGGGCGCTGTGGCCAATCGCCAGGATGACCGCGTCGGCCGCGATCGGGCCCGAAGAGGTTCGGAGACCCTTCAATCGCCCATCGGCGATGTCGAGGTCCTCGACCAGGCATGAGAACCGGACCTCGCCGCCCATCTCCTCGATCCGACGGCGGAGGGTGCGGACCACCAGCGGGAGCCGGTTGGAGCCGAGGTGCGGCCGGTGTTCGTACACGATCGAGGGCTTGCCGTGGCAGTCGGCCAGGATCTGAAGGACGCGCTGGACGTCGGGGCCGGTTCCGCGTGAGGTGAGCTTGCCGTCGCTGAAGGTTCCCGCGCCTCCCTCGCCGAAGAGGTAGTTGCTTTCGGGGTCGAGAGGGCCGTTGTCGTCGAACCGGCGGACATCGGCGACGCGGTCCTTGACGGCGCGTCCGCGCTCGAGGATCAGCGGGCGGTAGCCAGCCTCGGCGAGCAGGTAGCCGGCGATCAGGCCGGCGGGTCCCGACCCGACGATCACCGGCCGATGTTCCAGGGGTCGGCTGCCCGGCTCGGGCCAGTCGAACCGGTCGGGGACGAACGGCTGGACGTCGGGGAGGGTGCCGAGGCGGATCTCGTCGGGCAAGCGGACCTCGGCCGAGTAGGTGAAGTGGATGTCGTCGTGACTTCGGGCGTCGAGGCTTTTGCGGAGGATGCGCCAGCCCTGGATCTCCGAGGCGCCCAGGCCCAGGCGCTCGGCGATCCGGGCGGGGAGTCCCTCTTCGGGCTCGCCCAGTTCGAGTCGGATGTTGGCGACGCGGATCGGCATGGTCGGTTCAACTCACCACAGAGACAGGGACGGGATACGGAGGGATTTTGGGGATCAAGGCGAGGGACAGGTGGGCGTCCTGGGGGTGTCTGGGTGCCTCTGTGTCTGTGTCTCGGTGGTTAACGCGGTGTGGACCTCATTGGGTGATGAGGCCGAAGCAGATCAGGGTGATGTCGTCGGCCTGGGTGTGTCCGGCGGAGAACTCGCGGATGTCCTGCAAGAGGGCACGGCCGACCGCCTCGGGTCCGCCCTGTGACTCGGCGAGCTTGCGGATCAGGCGGCGGTTTTCGCGCGAGTCGTAGAGTTCCTCGCGGAGGTTGCGGGCGTCGGTGACGCCGTCGGAGAAGACGCAAACGACGTCGCCGGGGTGGAGCTGGATGACGGTCTGATGATACTCGGCGTCGGGGATGATCCCGATGGGGAAACCGGCGACCTCCTCACCGATCTCCTCGACGTTCCCGCCGGCGCGTCGGATCAGGATGGGCAGGTGTCCGGCCGAGGCGAGGGTGAGTGTCTGGGCTTTCACATCGAGGACGCTGAGGCTCAGTGTGATGAACTTCTCCTCGATTCCGGCCGAGAAGAGCAGGGAGTTCAGCTCGTTGGCCGCGGTGGCCGGTGCGTTCTCGGTGAGGATGCAATAGCGGGTATCGCCCGAGAACTTGGCCATCATCAGGGCGGCGGCGACGCCCTTGCCCGAGACGTCGCCAACGGCGATGGCCGTTCGGTCGTCGGGCAGGGGGACGAAGTCGTAGTAGTCGCCGCCGACCTCGTAGGCCGGGTCGTAGTGGGCGAAGAACTCGAAGCCGGGGATGGCCGGGACGGACTGAGGGAGGAACCGCTTCTGCACCTGCTCGGCGAGCCGGAGGTCTCGGTTGAGCCGCTCGCGCTCCAGGAGAGACTCGTGCATCGCCGCGTTCTGGATCGCGATGGCGGCCTGGCCGGCGACCGCGGCGAGGACGTCGAGGTCTTCCTGGCCGAACTGCTTGCGATCGCTGGTGTCGAGCTGGATGATCCCCAGGGCCTCCTTGTCGGGAGTGAGCAGCGGGACGCACATCACCGACCGAATCTTGAGGTCCGCGATTGAGGCGCTGGTTGGGAGGTTCTGGTCGGAGCCGGCATCCTGGCTGAGGACGGCTTTCTTCTGGCCGAGGACGTGGTTGACGATCGACCGGCTGATGCTCATCGGGATCTCGTCGGAGGGGACGTTCGCGTGGAAGCTGGGCCGTCGAGCGCCCTGCGGGCGGTATCGGAACGCCTTGCGGACGAGCCGCTTGGTCTCGGGATCGACCAGGACCAGGAAGAGTCGCTCGGCCTGGGGGAAGAACTCCATGAGCGAGTCGAGAACCTTGGGGGCGACGGTCTCGATTTGAAGGTCGCTGGAGAGATTGCGGGCGATCTCGATGATGGCCTTGAGCTTGACCTCGGGGCGGACGAGGCTGGCCATCGAGCTGGAGCGTGAGGCGTCGAGGGTGTGAAGCTGGCCGATGTCGG
>DAIDKV010000039.1 GCA_027449865.1 Planctomycetales bacterium | reverse complement strand
GCGACGCCTGGCCGCTCATCAACTCGCCGTGTGGCTCTCCGCCGGCGATCCCACCCGGACCGGCGCCGCCGCCGACTGGCGACCCGTCGGGCCCCTGACGTGATGACTCCTTGATCAGCTCTTGCATCGGCGCCGCCGGAGTGTTCCACTACAGCCACGGGGAATCTCACGCCGACCTCCCACCAGGAGGGTCGGCCCATTCACTCATCGTCAGCCGGTGGCTGTCCGATGCGATCCACTGTGGAGCTCATCGAGGTGGAGAGCGACCGACTCGAGGAAGTCGTGCGTCGCGCCGAGCAAGCGCTCAACGAGGAGGACGCCGCGCTGGTTCGCGCCGTCTTCGCATCGTACGCCTACGTGACCGATCTGGTCGAGGACAAGAACACCACGATCCGCCGGCTCCGCCAACTCTTCTTCGGGTCCCGGAGCGAGAAGACTGAGGATGTGGCCGGGTCGAAGCCCGGGAAGCCCGAGCCCGAACCGTCGGCCGACGCGAGGAACGCCACCCCATCGTCGGCCAATGAGGCGGCCTCCGAGGGTTCGAAGAGGGCGTCGCCATCGAAGGGGCACGGCCGCAACGGCGCCAACGCCTTCCCAGGTGCCACGCACGTGAATGTGTCTCTTCCGGCGTTGCGACCCGGCGATGCCTGTCCGGCCTGCGGTCAGGGGACGGTCTACGAGAAGGAACCGGGCGTGCTGGTCCGGATCACCGGGCAGCCGCCGCTGGCCGCGACGGTGTACCATCTGCAGAAGCTGCGTTGCCATCTGTGCGGCCAGATCTTCACCGCGAAGCCGCCCGACGCCGCCGGCCCCCGGAGGTACGACGCCAGGGCCGGCAGCATGATCGGCCTGTTGAAATACGGCACCGGACTGCCGTTCAACCGCCTCAAGGGCCTGCAGGGGGACCTGGGTGTCCCGCTGCCGGCCTCCACTCAGTGGGACGTGGTCAAGGCGGTGGCGGAGAATCTGACCCCGGTGTTCGATGAACTGGTCCGACAGGCCGCTCAGGGCGAGGTGCTGCACAACGACGACACGACGGTCAAGATCCTGGAGCTGATGGGAGAGCGTGCCCGATCCGAGACCCTGGCTGATGCCGAGGACAGCGGAAGCGGGCGTCGAGGGATTTACACATCAGGAGTCGTCGCGCTGCGCGAGGGCCACCGGGTCGCGTTGTTCTTCAGCGGGCGCCGCCACGCGGGCGAGAACCTGGCGGAGGTGCTCCAGCACCGCGCCGCAGAGCTTCCGCCACCGATCCAGATGTGCGACGCGCTGTCACGCAACTTGCCGGGCGAGTTGCAGACGATCCTGGCGAACTGCCTGGCGCATGCACGCCGGCGATTCGTGGATATCCACGATCGTTTCCCCGAGATATGCCTCCACCTGCTGGAGTCGCTGGCGGTGGTCTATCGCAACGACGCGGTGGCCCGAGAGCGTGGCCTGACGCCCGAGGAGCGGTTGCGATTCCATCAGGAAGCGAGCGGTCCGACGATGGAGGCGCTACACGACTGGCTGGAGCGGCAACTGGGCGAGAAGCGGGCGGAGCCCAATTCGGCGCTGGGCGGAGCGATTGGCTACACGCTCAAGCACTGGGCGGAGCTGACGCTGTTTTTGCGTCAGGCCGGTGCGCCGCTGGACAACAACATCTGCGAGCGGGCGTTGAAGAAGGCGATCCTGCACCGCAAGAACGCGTGGTTCTACAAGACGCGGAACGGGGCCCGGGTGGGCGACCTGTTCATGAGCTTGATCTACACATGCGAGTTGAACAAGGTGAACCCGTTCGACTACCTGACCGAGTTGCAGCAGCACGGCGATGCGATGGCCGAGAACCCCGAGCGGTGGCTGCCGTGGAACCATCGAGACACGTTGAAGTGAGTCTCCGTGGTTCGTAGTGTCTGAGCCGATCGAGTCGATCGCCGATCAACGTGGTCACGATCAAGGGGAGTGAAGAGGATGTCCCATCGTCCGTCTCGGTCGAGCAAGGCCGACTCCTCACAGCCGCCGGCTGATCCGGCGTCTGGGCTGCGGCGGGCGCTGATGCGTCGGAAGAAAGCGGAGTTGGTCGAGGTGCTGATCGAACTGGCCGAGCGGGACCGAGGGATGCTCCGGCAGTTGACCGCGCGGTTTGACGTGGCGACGCCCCCGGACGAACTGGTGTCGGCGACGCATCAGGCGATCCTCGACGCGACCGACTTCGACGCGCGTCAGATCAACCGCAACTTCGCCTATGACGACGGGGCGTACGCCGAGGTGGAACGGAACCTGAGACGTCTGATCGGATCGGGTCAGCTCCGGCCGGCGATGACGCTGCCCCTGGAGTTGATGAAGCGAGGGAGCTACCAGGTGGAGATGAGCGACGAGGGGCTGATGACCGGCGAGATCGAGACATGCCTGAGCGAAGTGATCGGGGCGTTGAAGACGAGTGACTTGCCGGCGTCAGAAGTGCTGGCCTGGTGCGCAACGATGTTGCAGACGGACCGGGTGGGCTTCATCGCGCGTGAGTCAATCGAAGCGCTGCAATCGCACTGGAAGAAGATCGCAGCGAGTTAGCCCGACCGATCGGAGCATAGGGCACCTGCCCACCGACGAGCAGGCCCCCCGCCGACCCTTGCCCGGATCTGGCCGAAAATCGCCGAGATGCCTGCCACGCTCGCTGCCGAGCACCCCAGCCCGGCATCGGCGCAGTGCTTTTTGCACGGTTGCCGAAAGGACACGTACCACTTCGTCGGGAGTGGGGGTGGAGGGGGCG
This sequence comes from Planctomycetales bacterium, assembly GCA_027449865.1. Lineage (GTDB taxonomy): Bacteria > Planctomycetota > Planctomycetia > Isosphaerales > Isosphaeraceae > JAKAUH01. The sequence continues at coordinate 19,296 of DAIDKV010000039.1, read as the reverse complement.
GCGGCTACGGCCTAACCCTTCGGGACGATGTAGAAGTCTCGCCGCTGTATCTGCTCGGACTGCTCAACAGCCGGTTGCTAGACTGGACCGTCAAGCTCGGCAACTCGCGATTCGGGCAGGGCTATTACTCGTTCAATCGGCAATACATCGCGCCCCTACCGATCCGGCTTCCGGATATGTCTGACCGCCGACAACGCGCTGAGCATGATCAACTCGTCGAGCTAGTGGGCAGGCTAGTCTCGCTATACGAACGACGACCGGCAGCAAGCGCATCCGAGGCCAAGGTGGTTAGCCAACGCATTGCGGCGACCGAAGCACAGATCGACAGGCTGGTCTACGCGTTCTATAGGCTGACCGATGACGAGATCGCCGTGGTGGAGCGCGAAAGTAGGGAGCCCTAAATATGATTCCGGAATCGTTCTCACGCAACAACAGCACCAACGACTGCATACACGAGTGCTTGCAATATTTCGAGGGAGCCGATCGGGCCGAGGTCGAGCGGCGTCTTCGCGCGCAATCGCGGGCTGAAGATCACGGCGAATTCCTCCATACGTTCCGCGAGCTTATCTTCGGATCGTATCTTGCCCGGAGAGGTTGTCGAGTACGTCCGTACCAACAATACGACGGGGGCAGGTACGAGCCCGATTGGTCAGCGTACGACGAACACGAAAACATAATTGCAATAATTGACATTTTTAGTTTCCACCCGCCACAGTCTGTCGAGAGCCAGATTCTTAAGGAGCTTGATCAAGGCAAGTCTGCAAAGATCGCTCTCGACAAACGTTATCTCGACAAGCTATCGCAAAAATTGTTTAGCAACCTGTACGACAAGTGCACTTGCTATACAGATCTCGTGCGATCCGCGAATGTACCATATTTAGTTGCTTGCTTCTTTGCATTCGATGCTTCATACGAGGAAGAAACCAATGCGATAATCCTAGAGAACCTGCAATCCATGTCCTCGGGCTTTTTTAGAGGCAAAGCTGGTGTTCACTGCTATCCTGACGTGAGTGGACTGGTAACTTTTCATGAGCCAAACTTGCTGTTCTTTCCCCCAGATTCTGTCGCCACTCTCTATGCCTTCGATTACTACTGGAATCCGCACGCCGACCGGCCCTGCGCATTTCCTGTCGGCGAATACTATCCACCAATGTCCATAAAAAAAAGCGAACTATACAAGATATGTGTCCGACGAGGACGCGGGGAAATCGAACAGCCGGAATTCGAGAGCTTACTCCGAGAATATAAGGCCAGAGAGCGTGCGGCCCTTGGCCTGTAGCCGAGGCGGGAACGCTCTACGACCCAGCCGACGACCTGCACGCCCACCTCTCCGCCTGAGGCGCAGAAATGGAAGCGGCGATCGCGGGGATCAGGATTGAGCCATGGAGGTGCTTCGCCACGGTTCGACAGGACATCCGCTCCTTCATCGCTGAGAGCGAGGTGGGCCGGGACGTCGAGGCGCTGGTGGAGGAGTTGCTGAGCTAGCGAGACCGTCGCCGTTTCTTCAGTTGCCCCGGCGATAGAGGCCGTTTGGCTCGACCTTGCTTGGGAATCTTGAATTTAACAAGATGCGGTGGCTCATTTGGGTTATCCGCATAATACTTGTCTAAAAGCGAGCAAATCTCCTCCGCCGGAGTCGGCCATGCTGAAGCGTCCCACGCGAATGCAATTACATAATTACATCGCGTCGTATAATTCGGCATTTCGCCCACACCATCGGCCCACATCTTACTCAATGGCACGATCAACCAATCTCGCCCTCGCAATTCCTGACTAAGCCAGGTCGCGGAAGGCCCAGTCATAAGTAATTGAAGATAACCCCAATACCCGCGACTATTCGTTGGCTTGAGGCTAAGATCAGGATATTCACAGTGCCCAATACAGCACTGAATTGTGGCCGCAAATGGCTTCTCATTGATTCGCTCAAGATACGGAATGAACTCGGAATCGACTTCCGATGGGTCGTAAGGCGGCGCCAATTCCTTACGGTCTTGATATTCCAGATGCTTCATGTTTACCGCCCAAATTTAAACAATCGCATTTGCCTGGCCTTATATACAACATCCGAATCGGACCGTGGTCCGCGCTTTCTGAGGGTGTGACCAGTCTTGTCCCGGATTTCAATCTCCCCTTCCGCTGCTAATTGCCTGCACACCTCCCAAATGTGGGCGGCTGTCGCCGGCGTATCATTCGAAATCTCTGCCAGCAACGTATGCACGTTCACCATGTCACGCTTGCTGTCGGTCATGTATTTAGGAAGTTCTTGAAGGATAGCGTCGAACGCCAAGTCTTTCGCTGTATCATCAAAATAAAATCCAGGCAACCAGATTTGAGACGACTCGAACAAAGCTTTGTCTGGGTCAAATCCAAGCATATTGAGACCAGGTCTTCCGTAATGAGCAAAACTATTTGTATTCTCCCAGTGGATTTCCATCATTACATCCCGAGCCTTGTAGTGCTTGGAAAGATGAACTAGCCAGAGGTCGCGGTTGGAATCCTTGGACCGGATAAAAAATGGCGTTGAAAAGGGGGCACCCGTTTTTTCCTCTAAGTCTCTTCGGAGATCTATCTGGATACGGAGCTTCCAATTTTTGTCGGTCTTATCAATATTTGTGAGCATATCAATATCGAGACCCACTCTCCTAATTGCCGGTCCATTCGCATACTTAACACCTAGAAAATCAATCAAGAAGCCTACAGCAAAAGTCAAAATGACTTCAGCCTTTTTGAGAGAACCAAAAATACTGCTTATGCTCATAAATGGAACTTGTGAATATCCACATTGGTCCATAATAAGAATTGCGTGCTCACCTCCAGCCCTGGCTCTTACAAATTCGATGATCTTGCCGACGTGGTCGCAGAAATCGCCTTGCACAAGCTGAATGGTGTCACCAATCCGCTTTCCATGTTCTGAAGTCGAAATCGTCTCTCGCAGAAAGTGAAATGCTTCGGTATCCTTTTCGACGAATATATAGTAATCGTCGAGCACAAATGGCTTCGTTCGCCGACTCTGAGCCTCAGTGCGAGCCGCCTTCAAGGCATCGAGAATGATAGATGGAGAGCCGGGACGTTGATCTCCAGATTTTGCGTCCGTGTAGACATTTCCTCCGGCGAATCCGTCGATGATCGTCAGTGTTAGCTTATCTACTCGTGGGTCTTGGGTGAGCGCGGCAACATAGCGTCTAAGATATTCTCCCAATGCCTTGTGCTTCACCAGGCTATGCGCTCGGATTGGCGGCGGTGGCTCACCGATTCTCCAGCGGTGCGATTCATGCACAGCCATCGACCTCCTCGGCAACTTGTGTACGACTCATGCCACAGGCAGGCACCTATCGGCATTAGTCAACAACGGATCGAAAACTCCGAGTCGTCACCAGCTCGTCGGGTACGTCGGTCCCCGCGAGTAGGCAGTGGCACCCCTGAAATTTCAGACCCACTGCTTCCCATACCGTCACATCTTCCTTGCAGAGCGCCGGCGTGATCTTCGAACGGTCGAGCCGTTCCAAGGCGAAGCGAAACATCTCAACTTGCTGATCGAAGGGCAGCCGGTATTTGAATCCCGACGGGTCCTTTTCGGAAAGGTAGCCGAAGAGATCATTGGGCCTGCCGTTTTTCTCAGCCGCCGTGGCAAGACCGCGCGTACTAGCACGCAGCGACCCTATCGTCACCATCTCCGGGGCCAGCATATTAATTCGATCGATGGCTTCAGCATAGCCATCTCTCCAGCTTTCACCTGCCTCTGAATATGGGATCATAGGATCGAGGCGGAAACGGATCGGCCAGCCAGCCGCCTTCATTTTCGCTGCTGCTGCAAATCGGCTACTAGGCGATGGGGTTCCCAATTCCCACTTCCTACCAGGCAACTCCGCATTGACGGACCATGAGAAGACCACCTGCCGATTGGGTTCCAGTTCGAGAGCGTGCTTGATGAGGGTGCTTTTCGTCAAAAACACCAATCTATGACGATCCTGTGATGCGAACAAAGGTATCAGGTGATGCGTAAGGGGTTTGCCAGTAACTGACTCATAAGCGCTGTCGAAAGCCAAACCGTCCTGCAACTCTCCGACGATCAACATGCGAGGAACCGGGGACGATAGCCAGTCTTTCACCTCACTGATCAACTGTTGCCAGTTCGAGTAGATCAGGCCCATAAGGGCCTTTTTGTTGAATCGGAAGAATGTTGTAGTTTGGAGAAAACAATAGGCACAGCGAAAGGGGCAACCAGACGCATGAACCAATTGCCAAAACTTGAAACAGACAACACCGGAATCCACACCAGGCCCCGAAAACTGTTTGATGAATTTGCCGCGATTGGAGACCGGAAAGGGGATAGGTCTTTTGGGCGGCTCATCCAAGTTTGGGCCTTCGATCGCGGGAGCGAAGCCATTCTCCACGATCTCATCTATTGGAATGAACGCCACTCTCCCCTCCTTTCTTGGCAACACGATCACCGATGGCCTTTTGGCCAGTATACCCAGTGCGCCCCATTCTGCAAGCATAAATCTAAGATTCCTGGCCACTTTCGTCAATCGAAAGGCGCCCGAACCTCCTAAATCACCGGAAGCCCCCTCCCTGGGAAGATAGCACGCGCAACATCTCGCACACACGGGTTCGTCCTTCGGCACCGACGTCAATACCTCGCCTTAACAGAAAATGTCCGATGCTGACATGCCGTGGCTTGCCATGTTCGCCATCATCTTGGCGATCAACTCGTCATCGAACTCGATGTCGTCGAAGACGGCGTGCACCTTTCTCACTGGCTCGGCCTCGGGCCGATGGACCTTGAGCGTCGGCCGGCCTGACCTGGGCTCTGACTCGGACGCAGCTTCCGAAGCAGGTACGTCGGCGTGCTCGATCATCGGCGACAACTCGTCGTATCCGAGCCCGCTGTCAGCCGCGTCCTGCTCCCTGTTGAGTTCCTGCTCGACCTTCTCAGGCTCGGGCTCGACCGGCTCGGACGTCCCCCACAGCTCGGCGTCGTACGCCGCGTCGTCGGCCATCCTTCGGGCCGTCGCCCACATCCCGGCATCCGCCTGGGCGAACCGCTCGGCCAGGGCAATGATATCGTCCTTCGCCGCCAGCGGCACCGCCTTGGCCTGCCGATCCAGGACCGTGCGGGCAAGGAGCTGAGCCGCTTCCTCGATCTCGTCGAGCGGGCTGGTCGGCTCGCCCTTCGCCAGATCGGCGATGGCCTCGACCGGGGCTCGCTTCTTCGCCGGCTTCTTCTTGTCGGCCTGGCTCTTGACCTTCTGCCACGACCGCTGCATGTCGGCGTCGTCGATCTTCTCGGACATCGACTTGGCCAGGGCCATCTGCTCGTCGCCCTCGCCGGACAGGGCGGCCAGTCCCTCCTCGCTGAACTCACCTTCGAGGGCCAGCGCCGCCGCCATCTTCTTCGACATCAGGCTCATCGCCCGATGCTGCATCGTCCCCTGGTAGTACAGGTAGTAGATGTAGCAGTCGCGCGGCTGGCCGATTCGCCAGGCCCGCCGGGCGGCCTGCCGCATCTCGTTCAGCTTGTAGCCCGTCTCGTAGAAGACGATACAGTTGAAGTTGTGGCCGCCGGCCGCCTTGCTGAACAGGTCGAGTCCCGTGCTGACCAGCTTCGGGAAGCAGATCATCACGTCGTACTCGCGGCCGTGCTCGGCGATCCACGCCTCCCGCTCCTTCGGCGGGACGTCCTCGGAGCGCATGATCCCGACCTGGAGTCCCTCACGCTTGAGGATGTCCCGGAGCCTGGGCATCACGTTCCGCTTGCCGGTCATCTGGCAGTAGACCCAGACCTGATGCCCGGCCGCCTTGTGCTTCTTGCAGATATCGACGAGGGCCTGCTCCTTCGGATAGACCATGTCGGCCCCGACCGGCTTCGGCGTGACGACGCCGCACCAGTTCTTGATGTCCTTGCTGCCCGGCTTCTCCCAGTAGCCGACCGTGTGCAGGTTGGCGATCTTCTCGTCGAGCCCGTCCTGCTCCTCGGACTGCCGACGCATCCCCTTGATGACCTCGTCGTCCATCGCCCACTCGGCATGGCAGTAGTCCGGCCAGCCCATCGTCGTCGCGAGCAGCGTGCCGAGCAGCTTCATGCTGCCCCGCTTGAGCAGCTCCTTCGCGGCGAACTCCAGCGTGCTCTCGATCCGGTTGTACTCGGCCTCCTGTTCCTCCTCCATCGGGCAGGCCGTGTCCACCCAGAACGCCTTCATCCGCTCGTACCGATCCCGCTCGGCGGCGTCCTGGTCGTCGTCGCCGGTCGTCTCGGGCGGCGGCGGGCACGCGCCGCCGATGTACTCGAACATGTCGGGCAGGCCCTCGGCCATCTCGTCCAGGGCGATGAAGACCGTGTTGCCGATCATGTGCCGGCCGAAGAGCGTGGGCATGATGCCCGGCCGGACGTACGACTTCTCCTTCGACTGCCCCGTCTTCGCCCGCCGCATGGACGCCTGGCCCTTGCCGGCCCCAACTCCGATGCCCGACTCCTCCTTCGTCGTGACGACGCGGTCGATCTTGCCGTAGACCTTGCTGAAGTCCATGTGCTTGCCCCACTCGAAGCCCTCCTCGCGGAGCGTCCGGGGGTTGATCCTCATCACCAGGGCGAAGAGGTTCATGGCGTAGCCGCCGATCAGCGTGCCGGTCAGGGCGAGCACGTGCGGCACCGAGCCGATCAGCTTGCCGGCCGCCATCGACTGCGCCGCCTCGTCACTCTGCTGCTCGTGGCACTCATCGACGATCAGGTAGTCGAAGAATCGGCGGAACTTCCGCTGAATGATCCGGGCCAGCGGATACCGGAACTTGGCCGACGTGTACCACCAGAGCGGCTCGCCGCAGGTCTTCACCTCGTACCTGTTCGCGCCGATGTTGAGGTGGCCGCTCGTGCGGTCGGCGTAGCTCGCCGGCATCGGGGCGATCTTGTCCAGGCCGTGCTCGGTCTTGGGCCGGTCGGGGCCGAGCACCTGCTGGAGATACTTGCCGGAGCAGGTCATCTGGTTCTTGCTGATCGCCTGGGCGGACATCGGCACGCCCTTGCCGTCGCGGATCACGTTGCCGCATTTCGGGCAGCAGAACGCCCGGACGGTCACGCTCTTCTGCTTCTGCCGGCCGCTCGCGTCCAGGATCGGGTTGCCGTTGGCGTCCGTCATCGGGATCTTCTCGACCACGACGTTGCGCGACGAGAGCCCGGTCGCCGGCTGGCCCGACCCGGCGCCGAACTCGTTCGCGACCTGCGTGATCGGCGTCCCGTCCGGATGCTGGCCGATCTTGCGGACGAACCGCCGTCCGCCGAGCAGGCCGCCGACCGCGTTCATCCCCTTGTACGGGTCGCTGATGCCGAGCCAGTCGGGCAGCCACTTGATCTGGTCGCGACCGATCACGTAATACTCGGGCCCGTTCGGCTTGGCCCAGCGGTTCCCGGCCCGCTTGTCGAGCAGGTTGATCAGGTCGTTGATCGCCGGGCGCTGGCCGGTCTTGCCGTCCTCCTTCTTCCTGGCCTTCGCGTCCTCCTTGCTGAGCGAGCCGAAGTGGTATGTCTTCGCGCCGGGGATCGTCTCCTCGATCTCTCGTTTCCACTTCGCGATGAGGTGATCGGGGCAGAGCACGAGGCACCGGAACTTGCCGCCCCTGCCGCCCTTCGATCGAGGCTGCTGGGCGTGCTTGAACGCGGCGAGCATCCCCAGGAGCGTCTTGCCCGTTCCCATCTCCCCGCAGATGAAGCCCGAGCCGACGGTGTTGAGCAGCTCGACGCCGGCCGCGACGACGTGCTGCTGGCAGGGGAACGGCTCGCGGAGCACGTCCTCGAAGTCGGGCAGCGGGTCGCGGCTCGGCACGTGCAGCGGCTTGAGGCTGGACACGGCCTTGCGACCAAGGATCTTGCCGTAGCTCCGGAGGTACTCGGTCATCGAGTCGATCGAGCTGAGCGGCCGGACCGGGTCGGGCTCGGCCTCGGGCCCGGCGGCCGGGCAGGCGGTCACGTCGATGATCGTCCCGTCGTCGATCGCGTCGTCCACGGTGTAGGAGTGGATGACCGGGATCTCGTCATAGGTGTGCATCACTCGGTTGAACCTCGCGGAAAAAGAAAGGCCCGCCACACGCGGATGCGGCGGGCTCGGTCCAGGAAGAATCTAGACAGCGATCGACTCAGGCTGAGGAAGGCTCCGAGCCGAGAACGCGCTCGGCCTCGGCGATGGCCGCGTCGAGGCGGTCCTTGAGGTTGTCGAGGTGCGCGGCGGACAGGATGAACGTGCCCGGCCGCATGTCGGACACCGCCGTCGTCAGCCCGATCAAAGCATGGGCCAGCTCCTCGCAGCGAAGGGCCTTCGCCTTGAGCGCCTCGTGATTCCTGTTTCGCTGCTTCCGCTCGTTCCGGAAGCGATCACGCAGCCCGTCGAGCCTGGCCCTGTGCTCCCGCTCCAGGTCGTCGCTCGCTTCGAGGGCGATCTCCAGCGTGCGGACCCGGTCCTTCCACTCCTCGATCATCTCGTAGGTCGTCTTCTCGCCACGCCGCCGGATCGTCACCACGAAGTGCCCGACCTCCTCGTTGCCGAGTTCGATCTCGACGGCGTTCTCGTCGCCGAGCGAGGCGGCGAAGCTCCTGGCCAGGACGCAGGCGGCCCAGTGCTTCAGGTCGGCCTCGGTCGTGACGATGTCGCCGACCCGCTTCGACTCGGCCCGCAGGAATGCGGGCTCAGTCAGCATCCTCGTGAGCCGCTCGACCTGCTCGCGGGCCACATCTCCGGAATGGGTGGCGACGCGGTACGCATCGACGTACTTGTTGACCTCGGCCTTCAGCTCGGCGATCTCGGCGTCCTGCTCGATGAGCCTGCGCCGGCTGGCGACAAGCTCCTCCCAGTTGACGCTAGCCGTGCCGACGAAGTCGTTGTACCTCCGGTTGGCCTCGTCGATCCGCTTCTCCAGGACGCCGACCGCCTCCTTGTACTCCTCCAGCCTCCTCGCCGCGTCGATGCGGAGGGCGACCACGTCCACGTTCCAGGGCATCACCTCGTACGATCCGTCCGCCTTGTAGAACCGTCGAGTCAGCTCCCGCAGGGTCGCATTCTCGGCCTTCCAGTCCTTGTTCTCACGGTCCAGCCGCTCGTTCTCGAACGTGAGCGTGGCCCTCTCGTGGTTGATCGCGTCGTTCTCATCGTTGAGGTTGTTGATCTCGCGGCTGAGCAGCTCGTCGCCCTCCTGGGCCCTGGTCGTCAGTTTCGCGATCTCGATGCGTTGGGAAGACAGCTCGTCCCGAAGCTCTCGCCTGGTCGGGCCGAACACTTTGCGGAACAAAGTTCGCATGCGGACCTCATGGGTGTTGCAGATGCGATGTTCAAAATGGTCATCGCATCCGTGGGCGGGGCGGATGGATCAGGCGGCCGACGAGGAGGGGATGGTGATCGCGCCGGACTTCAGGCCCTCGGACACGATCGCGTCGAGATCGGCGGTGGTCGCGGACATGTAGCCGCAGTTGCAGCGGAAGCAATGGGCTTCTTCGAGGATCTCGCGGGCCCGCATTTCCTGGGCGATGTACGGCACCCACTGACGCAGGACCGGGGTGGTGAGCCGGGTGTCGGTCAGCTCCTGCCAGATCGTCTCCTCGGTGACGACCTTCATGAAGCCCGGGGACTTCGTGATCATCAGGGCGTGGGCCTGGCCGTAGTCGAGCTTGTGGATGTGCGTCGTGTACCCGTCCGCTGAGGGCCAGAGGTTGCCCGGCTGGTGGGCGTAGACCTGCGAGACGCTCGGCTGCTTGACGCGGCCGGACGCCGTGATCTTCACCTTGGCCCCGCCGTGCAGGATCGCGCGGATCGCCTTGATGGTCTGGGTCGGTGCGACCACCGAGAGCAGGAGCAGCTCGCCCCGCCCGCTGATCGCGAGCCGGTCGAAGCTCGTGGCCGGGATGGCCACGTCCTTGCCCGAAAACTCGATCGAACCGAATATCGTGTCGCTCATCGGTTGCCTCGCTGTTCGTGGAGCTGAAGCTCAAGCTCGGCCTTGCAGAGACGGCGTACGCGCTCGACGGTGAACGCGGTGCCGTCCTTGGTCTTGAGCTTCAGGTTGTGGTTGAGATGCCTGGTGATCTCCTCCCAGCCGATCGGCGGGCTGCCCATCCGCCAGGCCACGATGGAGGCCATGACCTGGCGCTCCTGGTCGTCGCGGACCTTGACCTTCACCCACTTGCCGTCGATCACCTGCTTCTGCCAGCGGTAGCCGTAGCCCGGGTAATGAGTGTGAGCAACGCCTCGCTTCTTCTTATTAGCGAGGCCATCTTTTGTGCGCTCGCTGATGAATGCCCGCTCAAGTTCGGCGAATGCGGCCAGGATGTGGATGAGAAACCTTCCCATTGGCGAAGATAGATCAATCGCCCCGCCGAGCAGGTTCACGACGTGTAGCTTAACGCCCATGCGTTCGAGCTGTTCGAGCACGACCACACAATCCGCGAGCCGGCGGAACGCCCGGTCGAGCTTGGCGATGATGACGTGGTCGCCCGGCTTGAGACGACCAAAGAGAGCAGCGCCTCCCGGGCGATCCTGCCAGGCCACCTTGCCCGACTTCGCGGAGTCGATGAACACCGTGACGTCGCCGAGCTGATGGAGTGTCGCATACCTCTGGATGTGCTCTTTTTGGACTTCGGGCGAGTCCTCCTGCTTTCGCGTCGAGGCTCGCCCGTAACCGTAGATCGCTGGTTCGCTCATGAGTCGTCCTCGCTGTGCAGGGCCTCGAACATGTCGATGAGGTCCGCGTCGCCCCGCTCGCCGATGTACCAGATGTTCGGCCAGAACTTCTCGTCGTCGCAGTACGCCATGACCGCGTGCGCCCAGCGCTCGCCCTCGCGGCACTCGACGACCGGCCCCTTGTGCTGGCGACCGTGCTCATAGAACTTCATGTAGTCCGAGGTGACGATGTCGCCGTCCTCGGGGTACGTCACCGGGTCGTCATCCTTATGGGCCTCGAAGGCGTCCTCGCAGTCGTCGAAGTCGTCGCTCACGTCGTCGCACTCGTCGTTGAGAATGGAGCCGACGATGATCCGCCGGAGGCAGTCGGGGCAGTCCTCGCCCCGCATGCTCTCCGGGATCGCGTCTCCGCAGGTGGTGCAGTTCCTCATGAGTCGATCGCCTCCTCTTTGTCCTCTTCTTTCGGGGCATTCGAGTAGGTGTGAATCGTCCCGTCCTCGGTCACGCATCGAATGATCGTGACCATGCGCTGGGACCAGACATCGCGGGTTGTCACGGCCCCGGTCTCGGGGTCCTCGCGGCTGTCGCTCGCCTCGCGGTTGTAATACTCGACCTTGGTGGACGAGCCCCGGACGACGTGCGGGCCGAACGGCGACTCGACCACGCCGTCCAGGATGCCGGACGCGAGGATCAGCCCGAGGTGCCCCTTGTCGAGCGGCAGCGGCGGCCGGGGGATCTCACGCGGCCTGATCTCGGCGAGGTGCCTGGCGAGGGGCGAGTTCTCGACGACCTCGATCAGCTCGTCGTCGGTGAACGCGATCTTCTTGAAGGTGCCGGGCCGCCAGCCCTTCTCGATCGGCCAGGCGTGGACATTCAGCTCCCGGTCCCAGCTCGGGCGGTTGCCGTTCCACGAGATCGGCTGGACCTCGCCGAGCGCGGGCAGATCCTCGCATCGCATGTAGTTCTGCCATTGCCAGCCCCGCTTGTGCATGTCGCCCCGCTCGTACACCGCCTCCATCGGCAGCTCGATCTTTCGCTTGCGGGCGAACAGGGCGATCTCGTTGTAGGGCCGGATCACGTTCCCGTCGGCGTCCTCGCCATCAGGGAAGCGAAAAACGTGGATATCCTCGTAGTAACTGTCGAGGTACTGGACGAAGTTCCGGTTGCCGAGCAACTTGTTGATCGGCATGACCAGGACGAGCACGCCTTTCGCCCCGAGCAGATGCGTGGCCCGCATCACGAAGCTCTGCTCCTCGCGACGGCCTCCCCCCAGTTCCGTGTCGAACGGCGGGTTGACGTACGCGAGGGAGAACGAGTAGCCGCTGATCTGGCAGCCGAGCGCGGACGCGGGCCCGAGGATCTGCGCCTCGGGCATGTTCGCCCTGGCCTCCTCGGCTCGCTCCTTGTCCAGCTCGACGCCGTACACCCACGACTGCGGGACGCCCAGGCCCTCGGCGATCTGCTTGATCGCCAGGCCCTTGCCGCAGCAGGGGTCGATGATCGCGTGGCTTTTCGACCTGTCCGCGAGGTGGATGTGCTTCAAGATCCCCTCGATCGCGAGGGGATGTGCGGGGTAATACCCGCTTTTGGCCTGTCCTGCGAGGCGAATGGCGCACCTCTCTTTCAGTCGGTGTCGTAGGAATCATCGTGCTTCTCGATCACGTCCTTGTGCTCGGGGATCTTGAACAGCAGGCGCGTTGCCCTCCCGTTGAAGAACGGGTCGATCGGGTCGCGCGCCATGTCTTCGAGGAACGCCGTGAGTTCCCGCATGAACGCGACGGGATCGCCGATCCCGGCCATCGCGTTCACCGAGTCCACAATCCGCTGGGCGTACTCCTCGTGGGTTGGAGAGCCGTCAGGCAGGCCAAGCAGTCGGCTGAACGTGAGGATGCGGCGGTCGTCCTTGTAGATCAGCGCGCCGCCGAGGCTACTGAGAACCTCGGGCTCCGCGAGCCTCGATCCCAGGATCATCACGTCGGCATCCCTCTCGGCCCTGGCTCGTGCGGCCTCCCACTCAGCCACCGCCATCCGCAGCTCCTCGGGGGAAGCGGCCGACTGCGGCGGTGTCTTGAAGGACTCGCGCCAGGCGTCGGACTTGACCAGCGTCCACGGCTCGGCCCAGTCCCGGATTCGCTTCTTCCCGGCCACGTCGCCCTCCGGCCCCGGCGGGGCGGCTCGCGGACCCAACGGCCCGCGCCTAATCCAGCTCGTCCCGATCGTCCACGTCGAGTTCGCCGTCGTGGGGACCACGGCTGTAGTTGAGGGGCGTGTCGTCGGTGCTGCGGTTGCCGATCCCGTCGCGCCAGCTCGGCCGGGGATTGCCCGACGAACGAGGGCCGGCGTCGATGCCGGTCGGCGCCCGGAGCGGGGCTCTCCTCGGCGGCGTCTCGGCGCGGTTGAGGACCAGGTCGGGATCGGGCCGCGTGATGGGGCCGCCCACCGGATCGTCCAGCGTCCTCGACGGCTGATCCGGGAACCGATCATCGGTGTAGCTGATCGGCTCCTCCCACGGCTTGCGTCCTGAGCGGCTCATGCGGCTCGGCTCCTGTTCGAGTCTCGGAACTTCTTCAGGAAGCGGTTTGGCTTTTGGAGTGCCGCCGCGACCTCCCACCCCAGAGCTTTGCAAACGATGAGATGGTTCCCGCGATAAACGAACTCGCGCTGTCTTCGCTCGCTCTTCTCGCGCTCCATGGTGTCCTCGGGTTGAGTGATAGGGCCCCGCAACGATGCGATGACCAAAATGGCCATCGCATAAGGCAGGGCCGGGGAGTCGAACCCCGGAGCGCGCACCCCGATCGGGGGCTCGCGGCCGATGCCCTGCCCGAGTCTCTCGTCAGTCGCCCTCCCGGCTCAGTATTCGCTGGGCAGCAGGACGGTCGTCAGTTCCCGCCTCGTCGGATCGGCCTTCGGATGGCCTTCCCAGTCGATCGCGTCGGTGATGATCCAGATCGTCTCGCCGTTCGGCAGCTTGTACGCGGAGAGCAGCCGGAAGCCGCGCTTCAGGTCGGTGTCGTTGTACCGCTTGTCGCAGTCGGGAACGTCGCCCCAGTCGCCGGCCACGTGCCGGCACAGGTATGTGCTCACCAGGGCGTTGTTGTTGGCCAGGACCTCGATCGCGCCGGGCGTCATCACCACGCGGCCGGGGTCGAGCTTCGGCGGGGCCGCGACCAGCGCGGCCCGGATCGTCTCGGTCATGCTCACCTCGGGAGTGGATCGAAGCGGGCCTCGATAAAGCGAACCACACGCCGGAACGCCTCCAGGTCTTCGCCCTCGGGCATGCGGCCGGAGAACTGGTCGTCCATCCAGGTCTGGAGGAACCGGCGGACGAAATGGAACATCGTGTCGCCTGGCGGCTTGCTGCGCATCAGGTCCAGCATGACGCGGGCATCCTCGTCCAGCCGCCGCGTCAGTTCGGGCTCAACCGGCAGGGCCTCCTGGTCGCCGATCATGATGAAGACCGGAGGCTGATTCCTCGCCCCCAGCATTCGGAGGCAGATCGGGGCTTCCTTGCCACTGACCGGGTCGGTCAGTTTGGAATGTTGACGCATGCGTCCTCCAGGGTTGATGGGTGCATCTTGTTGCCGATGGTGTCGAAGTAACTGACCGGCTCCAGCGTTTCGCTGTCCAGGAGCCGGAAGTGGCAGCGCCTCTTCAGGCCCCCGGTCAGCGCCTTCGCGTCTTCGATGGCCTCGGTCATCGAGGGGAAACGGTCAAGCGTGCCCCAGCCCGAGCTGGCCCGGAGCTGGAGGACGCAGGCGTATCCTCGCGGCTTGCGCTCTCTCATGAGCTGGCAATGCCCCTGGTCTTGGAACCGCCGCCGATCGCGCGGTTCAGGTTGAGGGATCGACCAGCCCGCTGGCCGGCCTCGAAGGCGGAAGGGTCGCCGGTCAGGTTCGCGTAGCTGCCGCGAGCTGTGCGCTTCTCGCCGTTCTTCTTGAAGCAGCCGGGCTGGGCCTCCTTGTACGCCATGAGGGTCTGCTCACGGATGCCGGCGAGCGCCAGGGCCGTCGAGCCGCTGGTCTTACCCTGCATCAGATCGCGCTCGACCTCCATCGCACGCTTCTCGTCGGTCATCTTCGAGCTGAACCCGCTCGCGACCCCGGAGATGAAGATGCGGCGGTCGCTCGCAGGGGCGCCGGTGCGTTTGCGGTACTCGCCGAAGAGGCGATCGAACGCTTCCAGCAGGGCGTTGAAGGTCCACTTGGCGGTCTGGACGTTGTCCGGACGGCCGAAGAACATCAGCACCTTCTTAACATTGCCATCGACGTACTGGTGAGTGAAGTACCCCTCGATGAAAAAGTGCTGATGGACGATGCCCCAGGCGAGGTTGTCCTCCAGCGTCCACTTGCTCACCGTGCAGGCGTCGTCTTCGAGCCACGACTGCTCGCCGCCCTCCTTCCGCTCGACCTCGTCCATGGTCAGGTTATGCTCGGCCATGAGCCGGCTCGCGAGGGCGAACGCCTTCTGAGATTCGGCCTCCGTGCAACCGGCGTCCTCGGTCTTCGCGAGGATCTTCCGGATGCGCTCGATGAGGCTCTCCTTGCTTCTTTCTTCGCTCACGTGATGGCTCCAGAGGTGTCGATCGAAAAGGGCAGAGTTGCCCGGGAATGGCCCCGCCAGCGAAGACGGGGCGAGGCGCCGGCTCGCTCGGGTCAGCCGGAGCGGCGAACCATTTCGTTCAGCGCATCCGCCGCTTCGAGGCAGAGCAGCTTGATCTGGGCCCCACCGGCGTCGATGGGGACGCGGAACCGCGTGATGAAGGCGTGTCCGTGGCGATCCCTCGCGAGCCCCACGCCGACCGAGTTGGTCACTTGGTCGGTGCGGTGGTGCCAGGACACGCCGCCGTTCGGATAGAGCCGCTTGAGGCAGTAGCCGATGTAATCGACCGTCGATTTGACGGCGGCCTCGGCGTAATACTGCGACAGGCGGTTGACGGGTGTGCTCACTCGTCCTCCTCGTCGTCCGGATCGGGGAGCGGCTTGCGGAGATCCTTTCCGGTGAAGTGCTCGAACGTATCGATGTTCGATTCGAGCATGTAGTCGTCGCTGATCGCCTCGGCCCGCTCCTGCTCGTCCTCGGGCAGAAGGGACTGGATGATCGACTCGGCGACATCGGCGGCGGCCTTGTAGTCGTGCAGCTCGTTCTCCATGCCGAGGATGCGGCGACTCCGCTCCTCGAACTTCACCCACGCTTTCCGCAGTTCGATCCGATTGTGCTCCGCGAGCGTCCCTTCTCCCTTACGCTTCGGGAAATAGTTGCCGTGCTCGAAGTAGCTCTTGCTGCCCTCGAAGATTTGCGTGTGGACGACGAATTGGTCGCCCTGGTCGCGGAGCACGATCCGGTGCGCGAGCGTCGTGTCGTCCGCCAGGATCATTGGGGAGGATGCGATGACGTCGGAGCCTTTGGCGCGAGCCAGCCGGGCCGCCTCGCAGAAGCGGTCGTTGTCGATCTCGCTCATTTGTCCCTCGTGTTGTTCATCGGGTCTCGTCAGGCACCGCGAGACGGTGCGAGCCGGCCGAGATCGCCGGCTTTCGACCTCAGATGCGGCCGGTGCGGACGTCGTACACGACGAAGGCGCCTTCGAGCGCGAGCTTCGTCCCGAGCGTCAGGTGGTGCCAGATGTCCGCCAGGACCGTGGCCGGCTCCAGGAGCCGCAGTACGGTCGGCACGTCGTCGAGCCTCGTGACGCAATCCCCGACGGTCCAGCGGTTCGCCCAGTGGGCCTCGCTCAGCGCGCACTCCGGCTGGCCGCTCGGCTCGATGGGAGCCGGCTTCGACAGGCTGATCATGTTGTCCCTCGTCGATTTGTCGGGTTGGCGGGTCTCGTCAGGCGGCGCCTCACGCCGCGTCGTGGCCCGCAGGCCACGATTCGACCTGTCATGCTTCGATGTTCACCTCGTCGAGTCGGAACGCCTTGACGATCTCCGTCGCGATCGCGGCAGCGACCACGTCCATGAACCCGATCTCCATCGCCCTCGCGACCTCGCGGACCTCGTCGGCGCTCTCGCGAGCGCCGCGAAGCCCCTCGTGCACGATGCTCAGGGCCCGCTCGAAGGCGGGGCCGCTCGGCTCGTCGGCCATCGGTCTCCCTCGTCTATGGTTGATGTAGAATTTCCCCGCGATCGTCCGGCCGGATTCAGGGAACCCGCTGCGACCAGACCTTCGGGTCCGGCATGGGCGGGAAGCCGGCGCGGTCCTGCTCCGGCTCGCCCCACACGTCGGCCTTGCGGACGCGATTCGGCGGGAACAGCGGCCGATCGCCGCATTCCTGCATGATCCGCTTGAGATGAGGGCTGGCCGGCACGACGAGCACCGGGAGCCACCGGACCCGGCCGACGCCGGGGCACTCCGCGAAGATGGCCGCGTGGCTCGGGGCCTGCTTCGGGACCTTGATTTTCAGGAGGAACCCCGCAGGGTTCCCGTCCGCCGTCGCCTTCCGGAACTGGCGCAAGAAACCACGGATCGCGGCGGCTTCCTCGCGAGGGCGAGAGTCCGCGAGCGCTTCGAGGCGTTCCGCGAGCAGGTAGGAGCGACGGTCCGCAGGGGACATTCGCTCCACCCACCATTTCCGATGCGGCGACAGCGGCGCATGGCGCGGCTGTTCGCTCACGGGGAATCTCCGATCAGCCCGGCCACTCGGCCGACGACTGGATGAGGAAGCATCCGAGCGCCGACACGACGGCCAAGCCGAGAATCCAGGACGTCACCATGGTTCGGCTCCGTCAACGTATTGTCGAGACGTGAGTTGAGCTGCGCGAACGCGGGAACGCCAGCTCCGTTCGGCCCCGCGACCTTATGGTCAGGGGGACGGGCGGGGATAGCGTTGCGTGTGAGCGTGGATGCATCCCGGAAAACGAGAAAAGCCCCCGGGAGAGCTTTCACTCTCGCGGGGGCTTGCTGAACAATGCATTGTTCGGCGACCAGCCGACGGACCTTCCACCCGGTCTCTCGCGTCCGGCGACTCGATTCGGTTCAGGCGGTCTTGCTCGCGATCATGGCGTTCTCGGCGATCTTGATCATCGCGTCCAGGGTGTCGCGGAGCGCCTTCATCTCCGCGAGCTTGCCCGCCGCGCACATGGCCTTCGCCAGCGTGCGGCAGTCCTCGATGGTGCAGTTCACCGGGTCGAAACCGACCAGCCGCGAGGGCATGTCGATTCCGGCCTGCTCCACCACGTCCTTCACGATCTTGACGATGTCGTTCACGTCCGCCTTGCCGTCGGTGACGGCTTCCGCGACCGCGTTCGCGACCTTCGTCTGCGCGGCCTGGCGCTCCGCGATCTTCTTCTTGTTCGCGGCCCGCTGCTCCGCCTCGATGACTTCCTCGGGAGTCCGCTTCGAGCGGGCCTGCCGCTCGCGCTCGATCTCGTCCTTTCGGGCCTTGATCGACTCGTCGAGTTCCTTCATCGTGAGCGGATCGTCGGAGAGCTGACGTTCGACCGTGACGCGGACCCACGTGAGCCACTCCTTGCGGATCTCGCCGGTCATCTCGACCGCGTCGAACGCGAGGGTGGGCACGAACTTGTTCGCGACCTGGTAGTACGACAGCTTCTCGACGGACGAGACGAGCGGCTTGACCGCCTCCACCCAGAGGTAAACCCGGGCGAAGAGCGACATCCGCACGTCCTTGATCGCGACCCGCATCCGCACCAGCTCTCCGACCTGGTCGCAGACCTTGTCGAAGTCCTGGCGCTCCCATGCCTTGAACGACGCCTTCCGCTTGTGGGCGAGCTTGATGACCGCCGCCCCGAGCTTGGCGTACTTCTTCAGCATGTCCTTGGGGTCGAGCGTCGCGACGGCCAGGCTGACCACTTCCGCCTCGGCGGCCTTGTAGTCATCGATGACCCGCTGCTCGTCGGCCGTCGCGGACAATGCATTGTCCAGGGTGTCCGTGGACGTACCCTGGGCCTGCTCGTCCGACGCCGGCTTGACCGTGGTGGTGTCGTTTTGTACGCTGCTCATGGCACGTTTCCTCTTGGTCAGGAAACGCCGCCGGGCCGGCGGGTATTCGCGTACCCGTCGGCCCACTTGCATTCCGCCGCCCGACCGTTGCCGAGAGGACCGGAAGCGTGCGGCGATCGGACGCCCGGGGATTCGCATCCCGGTTCCGAGTCGCCACGATCAGCGAGCTTGACGCCTTCCGTTTTCGAGTCGCCGGACGCGAACCATCCTCATGCGAGGGGTCGAGCCTGGGTGTCTGGTCGATCGTACAGGTACTCTGCACGACCCTCGCGGTTTTCCCGCGAGCATGACGCCGGCTATGTCTCCGCCTTAACGGCGATCCCGCATCCACGCCCCTAGGGATCGTTTCGATGGATAGTCCGGGCTAACTGGCCGGACGCTAGTCGATCCACCTACCTGCAATCCTAGGCGTTCAGGCTACCTTGCCGCGTTTGGGGCCGGATTGTCCGCCGAACGGGACTTCTCGCCGTTGCCGATCTAAACCCTCTCGCGAGGGGATCGCGTCGGATTTCTCCGACCCTACAACGTAACGTGCTTCGTTCCGCCCGACACTCAAATCTACTCCTGATTCGCATGTTGTCAAATGTCGATTATTTCCGACATTCGCCGCAATGCATTGTCAGGGAGCTTTCGAGCGTACCCCGATCGGGCCGGTTTTCGCCGGTTCTCTCGGGGTTGA
>DAIDKV010000038.1 GCA_027449865.1 Planctomycetales bacterium | reverse complement strand
CGGTGTAGACGTAGCGGACCTCGGGCGAGGTGGAGGTGTTGACGGCTCCGTTCTGCTCCTGGTACTCGCCGGTGAGCTGGCCGAGTCCGTTGTAGAGGTCCTCGACCTGGTTGACGATCGAGCCGCCGGATGCGGCGTTGTAGCTGGTGAAGAGATAGGGGAGTCCGAGGGCGTTGTAGGCGGTGGTGTGGCGGAGGACGGAGCCATCCACGCCGGCGCCCAGGGTGGTGATGGCGTCGCTGACCTGCCGGCCGAGGACGTCGTAGGCGTAGGTATGGGTGGTGCCGTTGGGGTCGGTGGCGGTGAGGACGTCGCCGAGCTGGTTGTAGGTGTAGGACTGCTGGTTGGTGGGCGAGGAGCTCGGTGCGCCGGTGGTGGGGTCGGGCTGCTGGACGGTGGCGAGGAGGTCGTTGGAGTTGAGGCCGCTGCCGGCGGCGGTGGAGACGCCGTAGACGTACTGGGTGGTCTGGCTGGGAGTTCCGGCGGGCATGACGGCCTGGACGCTGGTGACGTCACCGAGGCCGTCATACGTATAGTTGGTCGTCTGGTTGGTGGAGGCGGTCGGGGTGCCGTCGGTGTAGGCGACGATCTCCTGGGTGAGCCGTCCGAGGGCGTCGTGGGAGTCCCTGGTGACGATGCCGCGGGGGTCGGTGGTGGTCTGGAGGTTGCCGGCGGGGTCGTAGGCGTAGGAGGTGACGAGGGTGGTGTCGGAGGAAGCCGGCGGCGAGGCGGGCCGGGTGTAGGCGGAGCCGCCGTTGGTGCCGACGTTGACGTCGGCGATGGGGCGGCCGAACATCGCCGGGAGCAGGTCGATCCGCCCGATGTTCATGAGGGCCAGGATTTCGGAAGTCTCGGCCCCTACGATCGGCTGTAAGGACCTGCTCCAGGTTCCGCCGATCGCTCTCGAGGTTCTCCGGCATAAGACCCTGCTCGTGGATGCCGTGGCGCCGGAGCAAGGCATCGGTCTCGAAGCGATGGAGGCCGAGCGCGAAGTGGCTCAGCTCGCCGCGCCGGAACAATTCGAGGGCGAAGCCTTCACGGAGGGCGGCCGAGCGCTCCGGTTCATCGGCCCGGAGCCGCTCCTCGACCTCGGGGAGAGATCCACTTCGAAGCTGACGTTCATGGTGCCCCTCCGCGGCCTTCAGTCCCTCGCCGGTCGACCGATGGCATGCGTTCCATACGGGACATACTTCCCGAGTTATGCCCGCCCGTCCCGAGCCTGGTGTCGGTCGTTCTTGTCGGATGCCCGGGGAATGTCGACACCGAGTCGCCCCTACTCACGCCGATTCTCTGGGGACGATTCGTGATAGAGGCTTCCCTTTTGAGGGGGTCGGGCTCCACAATGAGAGAGTAGGCGTTGGGATTTCGGAGGGCCGCGGCGAGGGTCATCGCGGCGGCCCCGACATCGACGCCGCTCCAGGAGCCGGCGCATCCTCGCCGGATACGGCCATGCTCGGGCGTCGCGGATTCCTCCGAGCGGCGGTCTGGCAGGGACTCGCCGGGGCCTCCATGGCTCAGCAGACACCAAAGCGCAAAAGTGCCAGCGTCCGCAAGAAATCGACCGAGGGGCGCCCCGTCGAATCGGAGTCCGCGGGCGAGGTCGTGGTCGATCCGAGAGTGGCCGAGATTCTTGCACCGGTCCGCGACGACCACCACCTGCCGGGAATCATCGGCGGAATTCTCGCCGGGAACCGGATGGCGGCGATCGGCGCGATCGGCCTGCGAAAGATCGGTTCGAAGGCGCCGATCCTCGTGACCGACCAGGTTCATATCGGCTCCTGCACCAAGGCGATGACCGCGACGATCGCCGGGATGATGGTCGAGGAAGGGAAGCTTTCGTGGGGCTCGACGATCGCCGAGGTCTTTCCCGACCTGATCGCCAACCTTCACCCCGCCTTTCGATCGGTTACGCTCGCTCAACTTCTGACCCATCGCGCGGGGCTCCCGCACGATGTCCCCTGGTGGCGCTTGTTCGGCAATACCCCAGCCGAGCAGCGATTGAGTATCCTGACCGATCACCTGGACCACCCGCCCATTCATCGCCCAGGATCGGCCTACGAATACTCGAACGTCGGCTTCGCCCTGGTCGGCGCGATGCTCGAGAGGGTGAGCCGGACGCGATGGGAAGACCTGATGCGAACGCGGCTCTTCGGTCCGCTCGGGATGACCTCGGCCGGGTTCGGCTGTCCGGGAACGTGGGGGAAAGTCGATCAGCCCTGGGGCCACCATGAGAGCCGGGGTCGGATCGAGCCGACGCAGGCCGATAATGCCCCGTCGGCGGGGCCGGCCGGCACCGTGCATTGCACGATTCCCGACTGGTCTCGATTCGCGGCGCTTCACATGGCGGCCGAGCGGGGACGTCCGCGACTTCTGAAGGCCGGAACCTTCCGCGTCCTGCACACCCCGGAGCCCGGCTACGAATACGCCGGTGGCTGGGCGGTGGTCCAGCGCACCTGGGCGGGTGGCCGGGCCTTCAACCACAACGGAAGCAACACCGCCTGGTACGTGCGAGTCTGGCTGGCACCCGCCATCAACCGCGCCTTCTTCGTCGCGATCAACCAGGGGAACAAGGTGGCCGAGGACGCCAGCGACCAGGCCATCGTCGCGCTGATTCGCGCCCACGATTACCTGGTCCGCGGTTGATCGAGGCCGGTTCGAGGACGGGCGGATTCGCGCGGTCGACCTTCCTGGTTTTCTGAGAGAGCTTGCTCCCTTCCCTGGTGCGTTCAAGCCGGCGATTTTCGCGTCACGATAGGCATCGTCCGAAGCCGCCTTGTCTTGTGTAGGAGCCGGCTCCAGCGGGCGATCGACGCGGTACCTTCCGCTTCCGCCAGGTCGAAAACCTTGTAGGCGATCGACGCGGTACCTTCCGCTTCCGCCAGGTCGAAAACCTTGTAGGAGCCGGCTCCAGCCGGCGATTTTCGCGTCACGATTGGCTACGTGCGGGTCGCCAGCTGGAGCTGGCCCCTACACGGGGGATGGGCCCGGTCCCTCGCCATGGGACGATCGTTCCCGCGGGCTCCAGCCGGCGATTTTCGCGAGACCTTTGGCTTCGTCCGGGTCGCCAGCTGGAGCTGGCTCCTACACGGGGCATGGGTCCGGTCCCTCGCCATTGGACAATCGTTCGTCGGCTTTGGCCGTCGACCGCAGTGAGACCCAGTGCTCCCTCCGCAATGGGTCGATAACCCCGGCGGACACAATCCGGTGAGAATCTCCAGGCCTGTGCGTCAGAGCCGTCGGGCGGACTTCATCAGGGCTTCGAGGCGTCGGGGCGCGGCGACGAACGTGGGGACCTGGACCGGGGTTCGGCGGACCATCTCGGCGGCCGTGAGGTGCTCGCCGTCGATCGTTCCGAAGGCACAGCCGGCCTCCCGGGCGATCACGACCCCGGCGGCGATGTCGTGGGCCTGCTCTCCCAGGAACGTGCAGCCGTGGAGGCGATTCGCGGCGACGAAAATCTGCTCGCAGCACGCACTGCCGAGATCGCGGAGCCGGCCGGGAAGGGTCCGGGTGTCGACGACCCGCAGAGCGTTCGTCCCGACGCAGAGATTGTCCTGAACGTGGAAGGTCTCGGCGTCTCGGGCCTGGAGCCGCTGGCCGTCGAGCCAGGCGCCGCCGCCCTTCGTCGCCCAGTAAAGCTCGCCGAGCGGAGGAACGGCGATCACGCCAAGGACCGGCTCGCCGTCGAGGATCAGACCGATACTGATCGCCCAGAGGGGAAGGCCGTGGACCATGTTGCCCGTTCCGTCGATCGGGTCGATCGACCACCGACGCGGGCCCGTCCCGCCCTCGGCCTCGTATTCCTCGCCGGTCAGCCGGTCGTCGGGGAATCGGTCGCCGAGCCGGCCCCGGATCAACTTTTCGAGGTCCTGGTCAAGGTCGGTGACGTAGCTGAGGTTTTCCTTTTCCTGGGGCTTCACCGAAGACCGGCGAGCCCGGGCCAGCTCGGCGGCCTCCAGGACCAGCGACTTGACGAAGGCGAGCTCTTCAGCGAGGTCGGGGACGGATCCAGCGGAGTCGGCCATCGGCGGGTACTTCCGGGGGGTCTGCGGGCGAGCCCAGTTCGCAAGGGTTCAAGGGTAGACGATCGCCGAGCGGCCGGGCAAGGCCGCTCCCGACGGGTGGACGCGACGCCCGGAAATCCGGATGATGGCGGCATCCTTATTGTTGGCAGGGGCCAGGCAGGCGAGAGGTTCCAAGGTGGTCGATCCGCGGGTGACGCTCGGGAGGCTCACGCTCCCCAATCCAGTGCTGGTGGCCTCGGGGACGTTCGGCTACGTCCGCGAGATGTCGACGTTCGTCCGGCTCGACCGGCTCGGAGGGGTGATCCCCAAGACCGTGACCGCCCGCCCCCGCGCCGGCAATCCGACGCCCCGAACCGTCGAGACCGCCGCCGGGATGCTCAACGCGATCGGACTCGACAACGACGGGATCGATCACTTCGTCGCACACCACCTCCCCTACCTTCGGACGGTCGGCGCTCCGGTGATCGCCAACATTGCCGGCGAGGACGAGGACCAGTTCGTCGCGATGGCGGCGCAGCTCGGCGGCGAGCCGGGAATCGCGGCGATCGAGTTGAACATCTCGTGTCCGAACGTCAGCCACGGGCTCGATCTCGGCGTGGACGCGGAGGCGGTCGGCCGGCTGGTGAAGCGGGTCCGGTCGGAATGCCCGCTGCCGATCATCGCCAAGCTGACGCCGAACGTCACCAACGTGGTCCCGATCGCCGCCGCCGCCGCCGAGGCGGGCGCTGCTGCCGTCAGCCTGATCAACACCTTGCGCGGGATGGCCGTCGACTGGCGAAGGCGACGGCCGATCCTCGCCTACGACGTCGGCGGGCTCTCCGGGCCGGCGGTCAAGCCGATCGCGCTTCGGATGGTCTGGGATGTCGCCCGAGCTTTGCCGGAACTCCCCATCATCGGCATTGGCGGGATCGCGACCGCCGACGACGCCCTGGAATTCCTCGTCGCCGGCGCCTCGGCCGTGCAGGTCGGCACCGCGACCTTTTATGATCCGACCGCTGCCGATCGGATGGTCGACGAGATCGCGTCGAGAGCGGCCGAGGCCGGAGTCCGCTCTCTCCGAGAGATCGTCGGGACGCTTCGATCGAACCGGGGCGGGTGAACCTGGGGTGGCTCAGGGTCGGTCCTTCGCGTGAAGGACGGGCACCACAACAACCTGCGGTATCAGGTCTAGATCGCGTCACCGTTGGATGGCCGATTTCTCATACCAACCCGACGCGCCAGCGAGGGTCTTCGTGTCGGAACCCTCGCTGGCGCGTCGGGATCGTATCGGCAGACAGCAAGTCTTGTCACACCCTCCGCACGGCCGGTAGTCTCCCTGGAAGCCCTCTTGGAGCTGGCACGCTGGTGCCAGCAACAGCGAAGCCCCAGGGAGGATGAACGCCCATGCGACCGACCAGAATCCGACCAGGAAGTCCCCCCTTTTCTCGCCCCCGACCCCCACGCTCGGCGCCCCGGAGATCCCCAACTGGCATCGGTTGGAGACCGAACTCCAGCAGGCGATCGTCATCCTCCTGACGCAGATGATCGCCAACCGCCTCCCCAGCCCGCGCCCCCGCGACGGAAGGGAGGCCGCCGATGAGCCCCGATAACCTCCCCGTCCCCGGCCGGCCCGCCAAGATCCAGGGCCATCATCTCGATCGCTGGGCGATCGACTATGTCCGGCAGTCGCATCCCCAGCAGGTCCAACGCCACCGCGAATCCGCCCAGGTCCAGGTACAACTCAAGGAACGGGCCCTCGCCTGGGGCTGGCCTGCCGACCGCATTCGCGTCCTCGATGGCGACCAGGGCCGCTCCGGCACGACCACCGCCGGTCGCGAGGATTTCTCCTGGTTGCTCTCGGAGATCGCCCTCGGCCATGTCGGCCTGGTCCTTTGCTTCCAGATCAATCGCCTGGCCCGCGAGGACGAAGACTGCTGTCGATTGATCAAGATCTGTGCGGCATTCGATACCTTGCTCGCCGACCAGGACGGCCTGTACCATCCTCAGGATTTCAACGATCGGATGATCCTGACGATCAAGGGCTTCATGGGAGGGTTCGAGTTGCACCAGCTCCAGCAGCGGATGCAAGCCGGCCGGTTGAATCGCTGCCGCCGCGGGGAATGGCTGGGGCAACCGCCGCCCGGCTATGTCGTCGGGGCGGATCGCAAGTTGCAGCTCGATCCCGACGAGCAGGCCCAGCAGATCACGCGGCTGGTCCTGGAGCAATTCGCCGCCCTGGGGAGCGTCAGCGGGTTGGCCCGGCACCTGCGGAAGCAGGGGATCGAATGGCCCTGGCGTCCCATCAGCGGGCCGAACCGCGGCGTCTTGCAATGGCGGCGGCCGCACCGCGAGACGTTGCGGCAGTTGGTGCGGAACCCGGCCTATGCCGGCGTCTACACCTGGGGCAGGTACGCCGTCGATCCGCGCCGCGCCCTGCCGGGCCGGCGCGGCAGCGGTCGCGTCCGGCGCCAGCCCGAGGACTGCGCCGTGTTCTTGCCGGACAACCATCCCGCGTACCTGAGTTGGGAGCAGTACCAGGCCAACCTCCGCCGCTTCGGTCAGCACCGCCAGCGCGGGCCGGTCCCCGGTCCGGGGCGAGCCACCGTGGCGGTCCTGGCCGGGCTGGTGGTGTGCGGCGAGTGTGGCAGTCGCATGCACACGCAATACGCGCGATCGTTGCGATATGTGTGCCAACGACGATCGCTGGATTACGCGGGGCCGCGTTGCCAGAGCCTGTCCGGCGAGACGCTGGAGGAGTTGGCCTGCGACCGGGTGCTGGAGGTGGTCACGCCGGCGAGTCTGGAACTGAGCCGGCAGGCCGCCGAGGAGTGCCGGCGCGAACGAGCCGCCCAGGACGACCAGTGGCGGCTGCGGTTGGAGCGAGCCGCCCAGGAGGTTGATCGGGCGTTCCGGCAGTACAACGCCGTCGAGCCGGAGAACCGACTGGTGGCGCGGACGTTGGAACGATCCTGGGAGGTGGCCCTGGCGGCGCGGCGGGACATGGAGGAGCAGTACCGTCGGTTCCGAGAGGAGCGACCGGTGCGGCCGAGTGCAGCGGAACTCGCCGAGATCGAGGCGTTGGCGCAGGACCTGCCGGCGTTGTGGCGGGCGCCGACGACCACGGTGATGCAGAGGCGTCGCGTGGTGCGGCTGCTGCTGGAGCGGGTGGTGATCTGGGCGCCGTCATCGAGTCAAAACGTGAAAGTTCAATTGCATTGGACTGGGGGCACGGTGACGGAACACCGGATTCGCCGCCGGGTGCGCGGTTGGGAGCAGATGACCGACATGGCGGCGGTGCGGGAGCAACTGGAGGAGTGGCGAGCCGCGGGCTGGACCTCGCGGCAGATGGCGGCGGGATTGAACGCCGCGGGTCATAGCACGCCGCATGGCCGACCGTTCAGCGCCGAAGGCGTGCGGCAGTTGCTGGTACGAGGCGGGCCGAATCCGACATCGACCCCGGCAGGGCCGGCCGGTCGCAAGCCGCGGTCTCCCGGAGGGACCGCGAGCGGATGAGCCGGGAGGCGTATCGAAGGCATCGGCGAACCACCGACGGTCCCGGCGAGACCTCGCCGGGACCGCGGCATTGAGAGA
>DAIDKV010000037.1 GCA_027449865.1 Planctomycetales bacterium | reverse complement strand
CCATCCATGGTTTGACCCCTTGCCCATCGATATCCAGTCCCCAGAACTCCCCGGGGCCGCACTCTACCACAAGAATCTGACGTTCTTCTATTGACGATTCTGGGTGTCCGGCAGAAGAGACAGAAGCCGACGTGCACCCAGGCGATTCCGGCGGCCTTTTGCTCTCTGGGGCGATTCCTTCGAGTCCGATAGAATGGTGGCGTCGACGCCCGCGCCTCTTCCGCTCGGAGGATCCTGGAGATGCCCTCACCGTTTCCCGGCATGGACCCTTATCTTGAGGAACCCGGATTGTGGCCGGAGGTCCATCACAACCTCATCTCGGAAATTCAGGCCCAGTTGACCTCACGATTACGGCCGAACTACGTCGTCCGGATCGAGGAACGGGCCTATATCACCCATGAGGAAAATGGGTACTCACGGCCTCAGCAGCGCGTCCCGGACGTCGAGATCCTGGCCCGTCCCGGACGGCAGAAGACACGATCCTCGAAGGGAGGCGGGACGACGACCCTCGACTACCCCGAGCCGGTCGTCGCCACGACCTGGTTCGAGGAGGAGATCCACGAAGCCTTCCTGAAGATCATCGATCGCCGATCGCGCGATGTCGTGACGGTGATCGAGTTACTGAGTCCGGCGAACAAGGTCCCCAACTCGCCCGGGGGCGAGAGCTTCGCGGAGAAGCGTCTCGAGGTGATGCATTCGAAGAGCCACTGGGTCGAGATCGATCTGCTCCGCGGCAAACGGATGGTGACCGTCCCCAAAACGTTCGGGCCGCATCAGTACCTTATCCATATTTCCCCCGAGCATCTCCGGCCCCAGGGAAGACTATGGGGAATCCGACTGGATCAGCGGCTCCCGCCGATCCCGATCCCGCTGAAGCGCGGAGAGGCCGACGCGCGACTCGACCTCCAGGCGGCGCTGGACGCGACGTATGATCGAGCGGGCTACGACATGGAACTGGATTACCGGAAGCCGCCGAAGCCGAAGCTCGACGCGAAGCTCTCAGCCTGGGCCGATCAGCTCCTGAAATCGAAGGGCCTTCGGTGAGACCGTGGCTCAAATATAAACGCGTCGGTTATAGATATACCACTCGACCAGTAGCACGCCGAGGGCGAGCAGGGCGAAGTACCACCAGATGTCCTTCTGGACCTCGGGGGCCTTTCCGGTTCCGGTGACGGGGTTGTACCCGATCTTGATCTTGTACGACTCCTGCATGGCCTCGGGCGTCCCGTCGGGAACCAGGCCGCGCGGGGCGAGGTCGCTCTCGCGGAAGTCGAAGAGGTTCACGGCGAACGGGAGCCGGCCCGAGGGCTCCCACCGGGCCAGGTACATTCCCGTCTTATCGGCGTCCTGGTAGATGAACGTCCCCTGCGGCGAGCGCGGGACGCGGACTCCTGGCCGGGCGGCCGAGTCGACGGCGATCTCCTTGCTGATTGTCTCGGCGTGCAGGACGACCGGCTGACCGGGGCGGGCGGTCTCGTCGCCGCTCCCCTCGCGCACGTTCCCCAGCGCCTGGATGCTGTTCAGTACAAACAGCGGGAAGCTGATGTAGCGGAACCAGGTGGTGTTGGGGGCATCGCCGTCGATCAACGGGAAGGAGACGACCGCGTCGGTGAAACCCTCTCGGGGTGCCAGGAACGCGAGCGGACCCTGGTTGCTCTCGATCAGGTTCCGGGAGCCGGCGGGCGGTTCGACGATCTTCGCCCGCGCCACGAAGACCAGCGAGAGGTCGCGGATATACTGCATCATCGGATGGCCGATGTCCCAGTCGAGGATGACCGGCTGCTCGACGTCCTTCGCCTTCTCGTAGGCCGGGCCCGGCGGCAAGGCGCCGAAGTAGAGGGTATTGGCCTGCGGCGGGGCCTCGGGACGGACGCCGTCGTAGAGGATCAGGTCGAATCGTCCGCCCCGGATCTCCCGAGCGACGGCCTCGGCGCGGGCCTCTTCGGGGGTCTTCACGGCGACGTCGGCACGCTCCTCGACCAGCGGCGTCTTCAGGGTGTCGATCAGGTAGCGATTCCCCGAGGTGACGACCAGCACCTGCGCCTTGCGGGTCGTCCCGACGACCGTGAAGGCGCGGTTGTCGATCGGGAGAGCATCCTTGGCCGTCAGCCGGACCTCGAACGGGGCGAGTCCTGGATCGATCAGGTCGAACTTGAACGCCTGATCGGTCTGCGGGGGGATCTTCAGGGCGATGGCGTCGACCAGCTCGCCGGGGTCGCCGGGTTTGTCGACGGCGTGTCGATAGAGCTGGGCCTCGGTGGCAGCCTCCTGGGCGCGGAAGTTGTGGACGCGGCCGAAGATCTGGTAAACGTCGGCCTTTTCCTCGTCGCGTCTCGACTGGAGGGCGACGATCGCGAGGTTGTCGGAGGGGTTGCCGGTGCGAGGACGTTCGGCGGCGGGGGCGTTCGGGCGAGCCTCGGCCGGTGGCTCGTACGCCGGGGGCGGCGGGCCGATGACGACCACCTCGGGCTCGAGGTTCCCCAGACTGAAGCCCTCGACGTCGGAGAAGCCGCCGTCGGTGTAGATGAACAGTTTCGGCGTGATGACCGACGAGGCGACCACCCCCTCGCCAATCTGTTTCGACGGGTTCGCCAGCCCGGCGGCCACCTGCAGACCCTCGCGGAGCGAGGTCGCCGCCTGCGTCGGCGCGATCGACTCGATTCGCTGCGACAGGATCGAGCGGTCGCCGGTGTAGTTCGAGACCACCCGGGCGGTGTCGGAGAACGCGATCACCATCGCCAGGTCGCTGGAGCCCATCACATCGACCACCTTCCGGGCCGCCTCCTTCGCGGCGGCGAGCCGGTTCGGGGGAACGTCGGTGGCCGACATGCTCGCCGAGTTATCGATCATCAACACATAACGCTGCCCGGTCACGCCCGAGCCTCTCATCTGCGGCCCGGCCAGCGCCAGCATCGTCAGGGCGACGGCCAGAAGCTGCAAGAACAGTAGCAGGTTTCGCCGAAGCCTCTGAAAGAGGCTGTTCACGTGAAGGTCTTCGAGGCTTCGCTGCCAGAGCAAGGTGCTCGGCACCCGGACCGGACGCCGCCGCAGCTTGAGAAAGTACAGCGCGATGATCCCGACCGGCACCCCCGCCAGCACCGACCACGCGGCGAGGCCCAGCGGCGTGCTCAGCTCGATCGGAGAACTCAGGCCGCCGATCCAGTTCCAAAGACCACCCATCGCTTTGCCTTCAGGGGTTGGGGGTTGGTTTCCGGCGTCATGGATTCCGCTTTTGACCCGTCTTTGCAGGATGGGATCGGCCCACCGAGGTTTCGCGGATGCCACTTGGCCAGGCCCGCGGAACCGCGAAACTTTCGTATCTAAAGTTCCGGCTCACGGTCGGCAACGCCCACTCGCTCTCCCTTGCGTCGACGGACCATTGTGTAAAGCAGATAAGCCACCAGCGCCCCGCCGGCGCCGAAGAAAACCCACGGACTTGTAATCGACCAGGCATTCATTTACTTCACCAATCCTCGCTCACGGAGATAATTCAGGATCAGCTTATCGAAAGGATACTGGTTGGTCGTGAAGATATAGGTGATGCCCCGGCTGGTACACCATTCCTTCAGACCGCCGACGAAGGCGTTGAGGGTGTCCTTGTACCGCTTCAAAAGCGGGGCGCTGATGGTGATCTCGGCCGAGTTGCCATCCTCGACGTCAACCAGGCGCAGGTCGCCGACCAGATCGGGATTGACCTCCTCCTGGCTCAGGACGTGGACCACATAAATATCCATGTTGCGGGCGAGAAGGTAGCGGAGGGCGTCCTGATAGCCCCGCTTGTCGAGGAAGTCGGAGATCACCACGACGACGCCCTTGCCCGGGTGTCGGATGGCGAACTCCCGGCAGGCGGCGGTCAGGTCGCTGGAGCCGGTTGGCTTAAGTTTCTCCAGATACTGGACGACCCGCCACATCTGCGAACGGCCCCGGATGCCGTGCAACCCCTGTTCGAGCCGGGCGCTGAAGGTGTCGACCAGTACCCGGTCGTGGTTCACCAGACCGATAAACGCCAGCGCCGCGGCCACCTGCTTGCCGTACCGGAGCTTCGTCGGCGTGCCGAAGTCCATCGACAGGCTGGCGTCCAGAACCGTATAAACATGCAGGTCTTCTTCTTCAAGGAACAACTTGAGGAAGAGCTTGTCGAGCCGACCGTAGACGTTCCAGTCGATATGGCGGAGGTCGTCGCCGGTTGTGTAGTTCCGGTGCTCGGCGAATTCGACCGACGATCCTCGCCGACGGCTTTTGCGCTCCCCCTTCATCCGGCCGACGAAGATTTTCCGGCTGATCAGTTCCAGCTGTTCCAGCTTGTGGAGGAAGACCGGGTCGAGCAGCGGTCCCGAGTTCGGATCCCCGGCCGGCGCCCGATGCGGAACCTCCGGGATGTTCGAGGTTTCGGGGCTCATCGCGTCCTTCTCCTTCCGATCCGAAATCGTCTCGCTCAGCCGATGAGGTCGGCAAACCAGAAGAGCGACATCATCGCAACCACAGCCGCGCCCAGCCCGATCAACCAGGGAACCAGCGCCGCCGCGAAGATCGTCCATCGGGCCTGCAACCCGAGCGGCCGGCATCGGTGCAGAAACCCCAGCGCCGTCATCCAGCTCTCGACGATCACCAGCGCCCCGCCCGCGGCCGTCGCGATGGCAAGCCCGGGCTCGGCTCGCCATCCTACAAGCGCGACCGCGATCAAAACCGCGCACAGACCTACCAGCAACATCAGGTCGCCGGTCGTGAAGATCAGCGGTTCCCGACGCGGCGGCGTCCATTCCTCGTGCTCGGGCGCAGGAAGGGGGTCGTAGATGTCGTGCATTTGGTAATTGGTAATTGGTAGATGGTAATTTGTAATTGGTAATTGCTCGACCTGGCGACCTCCGGTATCCGCGCGGCGGCCTTCAACCAATTACCAATAACCAATAACTAATGACAAAGTACAAAGAACGATCAAGCGGCCTGTGTCGTGGCCTTCTCGGGGACGGCGCCGAGGATCTTCAGGAGAACCTCGTCGGGGTCGATGCCCTCGGCCTGGGCCTCGAAGTTCAGCAGGATGCGGTGTCGGAGGGCCGGCAAGTACACGCGGCGCAGGTCCTCAAAGCTGACATTATACCGACCGTCGAGCAAGGCGCGGACCTTCGCGGCAAGGACCAGTGTCTGGGCGCCTCGCGGACTGCTGCCCCATCGGACATACTGGTTGGTCACATCCGGGGCGAACGGGCCCTTCGGGTGCGTCGCCAGGGCCATCCGGATCGCGTAGTCCTGCACGTGCGGCGCGATGATCACGTCGCGTACCAACGCCTGGAACTTCAGGAGCGTCGGGCCGTCCATTACCTTCTGCGCCGAGGGACGCTCGCCCCGGGTCGTCCGGTCGAGGATCGTCGCCAGCTCCTCACGGGTCGAATAGCCGACGACCAGCTTTAGCAAGAACCGGTCGAGCTGCGCCTCGGGGAGCGGATACGTCCCCTCCTGCTCGATCGGGTTCTGCGTCGCCATGACGAAGAACGGCTCCTGGAGCCGGTGGATCGTCCCGCCGACCGTCACCGAATGCTCCTGCATCGCCTCCAGAAGCGCTGACTGCGTCTTGGGAGTCGCCCGGTTAATCTCGTCGGCCAGGACGATCTGCGAGAAGATCGGGCCGGGCTGGAACTCAAAAACGCGTCGGCCGTCGGGCCCTTCCATGACCACATTCGTCCCGATGATGTCGGCCGGCATCAGGTCGGGCGTGAACTGGATGCGGTTGAAGTTCAGGTCGACCGCGTCGGCGAGCGTCCGGACGAGCAAGGTCTTGCCCAGCCCCGGCACACCCTCCAGCAGCGCATGGCCGCCGATGAACAGGCAGGTCAGCACGCCGTGGACAATCTCGTCATGGCCCACGATCACCCGGGCGATCTCTGCCTTGACTCGCCCGTAAGCCGAGCGAAACTCCTCGGAGCGGGCCTCCATCGATTCGGCGAGGGTCTCGGACATCGTCGGTCCTTTCTTTCAGAATCGTGGTCAGTGGTCCGTGATCAGTGGTCCGTGGTCACTGACTACGGCTTTCCCCCGTCCTTTTCCCGTTCTTCCCAGACGCGTTGCTTGGCCTTGAGAAGGCGGTTGGTGTAGCTCTCCTGGGCGGGCGGTTTGGGGGCGTCGGCCATGCCGGGGGCCTTGCGCTCGGGGCGATCGGAGGGCTCTCGCGGAGTCTGACCCTCCAGCAAGGGCTCGCCGATCGGTCCGGTCGGGGGCGTGGTCGGGAAGAGCGTCGGGTTTGTGGAGGGGCGGTCGGCCGACTCGGTGCGCGAGCGGTCGAGCTGCTCGCCGACCTCCGCCTTGCGGCTCCGGAGCTTCTCCATGTATTCGCTCGCCGGGGCGACCTCCTCGCCGCGGAGTTTCTTCCATTGCTCGATCGCCTTCTCTCGGATGCGGTCGACGTCGAGCGCGATCCGACGAACGGCGACATCCGCCAGAAAGACGCACGCTGAGAGCCAGAGCAAAAGCGGCCAGAGCGGCGTGAACGACCGGGGATTCACCAGCCCCGGGTCACGGCGGAAGTGATCCACGCCCGAGACCGTATGCGGCAGGTCGATCCGGCCGTCGGGGAGCGTCTTCCACGAGATCACCTGGCCGTCGGTAATCGTCGCCAACGTCTCGAGCGACGTTGGGTTGCTCCGCAGCTCGCGATACTCGTCGGAGTACGGGACCGAGACCCCCGATGAGATCACGCCCTGCACGTTCTCCGGCCCCCGGTAGCCGAGGTTCACGAAGTAGTTTCCGCTGGCGTCGGCGTTGTCGATCGTCGCCTCGTAACGCCCTGGCGCCGTCTGCACCAGTTCGATTGGCTCGTGTTTCAAATCGGGGTCGACCACGTTCCCCTGGATGCGGAGGAAGTTGAGGAACTCATTCTGCTTGTCGAGCGCATCGACGACGACCTTGATCCGCCCCTGCTCGCGCCTCAGGTTGAGCGTAAGGTTGCCGCGGTCGGCCGGCCGCATCGCCCACCGGACCACCTGAGACCAGAACGCCGCGTAGCTCGACCAGTCGGGCCAGGCCTTCGCCCACCGACGTCCAGCATCGCTGGTGAAGGCGACCGACCGGCCCAGGCCGTACGTCCAGTGAGCCAGCAGCGGGTTCGTCTGTCCGGCCGGCAGCGGTGAGACCAGCGGGATCTCGACCAGCTCGTTCTCCTTCGGCGAGGTCAGCACCAGCCCGGTGATCCCCGGCAGTTGCTCCGGAAGGCCGCGGATCGTCTCGGTGATCGGGTAATTGATCCGGGGCGCCCAGGCCGGCGTCTGCTCGAAGATCAGGGGGCGCGAGATCGACCTCGCCTCCTTTTGATAAATCCTCGGCAAGGCGCGCGGGTTGGTGACGTTGTAGAACCTCCCCTTCGTCCGTCGGGCGAGGTTCTGCATCACGCCCATCGCGCCTGGGTCGTTGCCGTGCGCGGCGGTCAACACGGTCGTTACCGTGATCTTGCTCGCCGCAAGCTGGCTAATCACTCGCTGGCTCGGGGGCGTCGGATCGCCGTCAGAGATAATCACAATATGTTTGTTCATCGCATCCTTGACCGCGTTCAACCCCTTCATCGCCATCTGGAGCGAGGGATCGAAGTCGGGCATGTCGCCGGGCGTCATCTTGTCGATGGCGCGGAGCATCGTGCTCCGCCCCGACCCGATCGGCCGGAGGCTGAACAGCCAGGCCTCCTGTCCTTCCCAGTGGATCATCCCGGCGTAGTCGTAGCTGGAGAGGGAGCTGATCGCCGCCTTGGCGACCACTTTTTGCCAGTAGTTTCCCTCGGCGATCTCGCTGGCGTGCATGATCAGGACCATCGCCCCGATCCCCTGCACCTTCAGCGCCTTGATTTGCATGTCGACCGGCAGCGCCTTCTCGACCGGCGTGTTCATCCACCCGCCGGCGCCGAAGCTGTCGGGCCCGCCGATCATGACCAGCCCGGCGCCCATGTCGTGGGTGTTGGTCGCGAGGAGTTCGTGCTGGCTCTCGGTGAACGCCTCCTTGGGGACGTTCGCCAGGATCACCGCGTCGTACGGTTGCAACTGGGCGAGGTCGGTTGGAAGCGTATCGCCGCCGGTCCCGGTCGAGCCGTCGATCCTCGGCCCGACCATCACCTTGACCTCGATCTCCTTCTCGCGAAGCGCCTTGACCAGTTCGGCGTGGTCGCCGGCGGTCCCCTCGATCAGGAGAACCTGCGCTTTGCCGCGGGCGTGGGTAAACCCCTCGGCCCGGTTGTTGATGAAGCGCTTGTCGCCGCTCCCTCGCTCGGGCATGAACTCGGCCGAGAACGTGTAAAAATTCGGCTCGGTGATGAGCTGCTTGAGCGTCATCACGTTGATGCCGCGGACCAGCTCGACGGGCGCCGGCTGCTCGTTGCCGACGGCCGGGGCGCGGGCCCCGTCGGCCTTCTGGAAGATCTGCAAGGTCCCGCGCGTGGGTTCGCTGGCCCGGATCACGACGTCGATGTTGACCCGCTCCCCCTTCTTGACGTCGGGCGGGATGGAGACCTTCTCGACCAGAACCTCGCTGTCGTAAAAATACTCGATCGGCAGGACATCCACCTGCACGCCCAGCGCCCGGGCGGCCAGCGCCTGCTGGAGGAGGTTGCCGCGGTTCTCATTGCCATCCGAGAGAACCACGATCCGACGCGCTGTGTCCTCGGGGAAGGTGGCCAGAGCAAGCTTCACAGCGGCGCCCAGATCGGTATTTTCGCGGTCGATCCGATTCTCAAGGTCCATCGTGTTCAGGTCGTCGGGCTGCGGCGGAACCTGCACGCTGGGTTCCCGGCCGAAGACGATCGCGCCGGCCAGGTCGTCGCGCCGGCGCTTCTTCGAAGCCTCGCGGACGTACCCGATGGCCGCCTTTTTGCTGTCGTTCGGGATGCTGTTGGAATCGTCGATCAGGAACATCGTCGTCAGCCGGTCGGTCACGCGAACCGTCTGCACCCCAGCCAGCGCCAGGACGATCATCGTGATGACGGCGGCGCGCAGGCCGATCGCCAATGCCCGGCGAACCGGCCCAAGCCCGGCGAGGCTCCGGTAGCTGGTCCAGACCAGCGGCGGTAGGATTGCCGGGATCAGGAGCAACAACCAGGGATTGCCGACCGCGATCGACCACGGCCCTATCGACATCGCCCAGCCTCCCCCGCCTACAGATGAAAACGCTGGACCCGGTGGTTATTCGAATCGATCACCGAGACGTCCCCCTCACGGTCGACGGCCAGCGCATACGGATTATAAAGCTGCCCGTCTCCGCGCCCGGGATGGCCCCAGGTGCCAAGCGGCTTACCGTCGAGCGAGAACTTCTGAACGCGATGGTTGCCGTATTCGCAGACGTACAGACAATGGTCCGGACCGATGGCCAGATCATACGGATAATTCATCTGACCGAGCGCATGACCTCGCTCGCCCCACGATTTCAGAAGCTTCCCCTGCGTGTCGAAGACCTGAATACGGTGGTTGCAACTGTCGGCCACGAACAGGCGGTCGTTCTCGTCGATCGCGAGGGCGCGCGGCCGGAGAAACTCGCCGAGCTCGTAGCCGTGCCCGCCCCACTGCCGGAGCCACTTCCCCTCGGGCGAGAAGACCTGTATCCGATCGTTCTCGCCGTACTCGGAGACGTAAAAATTCCCGGCGCGGTCGATGACGACGTCGGTCGGATACCCGAACCGGCCGGGGGTCGCTCCCTGAACGCCGTCGCCGATCTGGAACAACAGCTTTCCTTCACGCGAGTAGACCAGCACACGATAAAAATGGGTATCGGCGACCAGCAGCCGTCCGTACCGGTCGATCGTGAGTCCGCTCGGCCCGTCGACGTTGAAGTCGGGCGTCCGCCAGCACTGGAGGAACTGGCCGTCCCGATCGAAGACCTGAATGCGATCCGTGAGATCGGCGAGATACAGGTGGTCGTCGGCGTCGAACGCCGCGGTCCTCGGCTTCTGCAAATGTCCCGGCTTGATCCCGTGGAGGCCCCAGACCAGGTCGGGCGACGATCGCGAGGGAAGGTCGCACCCAGCCGCGAGGACAAGAAGCATCCCCGCGGCCAGCCGACGGCCGATCCCATCCGCCCAAATCCTCCCCCCCGATGCGACTCTCACCGAAGTGAATCCCCCGGCCTCGATCGCGACCCTGGACGCCGCCCCGCGATCTCGTAGACTCTAATCGGATGCCGGCCTCGGACGCAAGTCATAGGCCGGTGATTGGGTCGGAATCTCCGGAACGATGACGGGAGGCGGTGGCGATGGCCGAGTGGGTCGCGGTCTGCCGACTGGACGAGATCAAGGAGGGGCGTGGTGTCTCTCGCGAGGCGGCGGGGCTTCGGCTGGCGATCTTCCGGGACGCCGCCGGCGGAGTCGTGGCGCTCTCGGGCCGATGCCCGCACGCCAACGGACCGCTTGGCCTGGGATGGGTCGAGGAGGGCGAGGTCGTCTGCCCGCTGCACCGATGGCGGTTCCGCCTCTCCGACGGACGATGCACGACCGTCCGCGGAAACTCGGTTCACCGCTTCCGCGCCGAGGTCCGTGGCGAGGAAATCTGGGTGCGGGTTTGAGGCGATTGAACCCGTTTCCCCGACTCTCATGCAGCCTGGCCACGCGGTTCGACGGCCCGCGGACCGACCCGCCGCGCGACTCCTGCCCAGCATTCATCCGCCCGGCCGCAGAGCATTATCCCTGTCCCGGATCGATGACGTCCTTCCAGCGCCGGGGGAAGACGGACCATGCGGCCTGATACGTCTCTTCCAGCGGAACCTTCACCCATCGGCCTGGCTGGAGGAAGAGCGGCATCTCGGGCAGCGGGTCGCCCACGGCGATCGGTTCCACATAGGCGCGGAACGCCAGGTCGTATTCGTAGGAGACCACCGTCATCGGCTTGTCGGACGGCGCGACGTAGCGCCGACCGGTGAGATAGTCCCAGATCGCGCCGTGGATGCCTTCGGGATCGTTGGTGCCGGGGCGCTGGATGTCGATGATGAGCTGGTGGATTCCCCGTTCGAGGAACTTCGAAATCTTCTGAACGAACGTGTCGAGCGCCGCGCGTGTGGACTTGTTGCCCCACGAGACGATCTCGGTCATCGCCACGATCCGATCGTCGCTGGCGTGCCGGATGACCACGCTGTTCTGCTTGCGACGATAGGCCTCCGTGTCGGACTCTTCGTAGATCCGGACCTCTGGCCGGGCCACGAGCAGGCCACCGCCATCGTCGTCGGGCGGCCCGGAGACTCCCCGACCTTTCTCCTCGCCCTCGGAAGGGCCGGCATGCAGGGTCAGGACGTCGGGCTCGTCCCCGGCGGCGCGCTGCTCGCCCATCGCGTAGTATCGTCGCGGCAGGAGGCCACCGTTCAGGGCGTTGCAGATCGAGGTGATCCACAGCATGTGGAAGTAGTGGAAGATGCCCGCATCGACTCGGTCCCAGTCGTGGATCGGCATGGCGCCTCCCTCAAAGCCGGTGGGCCTGCGTGGCCGCGTCCCGAGATCGGGCGCGGCGGGCGACCTCCTCGTAGAGCCTCGTATATTCTCGGGCGCTTCGGTCCCACGACCAGTCCTGTTTCATCCCGGTCTGCATCAGGCCGAGCCAGGCCGCGCGGTCGGGCCAGAGGGCCAGGGCGCGCTCGATCGCTTGCCAGAGCGCTGAGGCCGTCGGATCGGTGAAGGCAAAGCCGGTCGCCGTCTCCTCGGAGAGGGTTCGAGGCGTCGCGTCGACCACCGTGTCGGCCAGGCCGCCGGTCGACCGGACGATCGGGATCGTCCCGTGCGCCAGGCTGTAGAGCTGGCTGAGCCCGCAGGGCTCGTAGAGGCTCGGCATCAGGAAGACATCGGCGCCGGCCTCGATCCGATGGGCCATGGCGTCATCGAAGATGAGAAAGACCGAGCATCTGCCGGGGTGTCGGCGTGCCAGATCCTCCAGCATCGCGTGGTACTTCGGATGACCGGCGCCCAGGACGACGAGCTGGACGTCGCGGTCGAGCAGTCGGTCGGCGACCTCGGCGAGCAGGTCCCACCCTTTTTGCGGGTCGAGCCGGCCGACCTGTGCGAAAAGCGGGACCTCGGGCCGCCGGTCGAGCCCGGCGAGTTCCTGGAGCCTCGCCTTGCAGAGTGCCTTCCCCTCGACCACCGTGGCGGTATCGTACCGTCGGGCGATCATCGGCTCGTTGGCCGGGCGCCAGGCGTCGGGATCGATCCCGTTGACAATGCCGTAGAGGTCCGCCTGCCGGTCGCGGAAGAGTCCGTCGAGCCCGTGGCCGTACTCGGGCGAGAGGATCTCTCGGGCGTACGTCGGACTGACCGTGCTGAGGACGTCCGCGAAGACCAGCCCCGCCTTCAAGAAACAGAGTTTGCCGTGGAACTCAAGCTGCCGCCAGTTGAAGAGGTGGGCGTCGAGCCCGGTCAGACCCATGTCCCAGTGCCAGAACAGTCCCTGATAGGCCAGGTTGTGGACCGTGATCAACGTCCCGGCCCCGGCGAAGGTCGGATCATCGGCGTGGAGCGTTCGGAGGTAGGCGGGAATCAGCCCGGTCTGCCAGTCGTTACCATGCACGACGTCGGGCCGGAGCCCCAGCGCCCGGATCGTCTCGATCACGCCCCTCGCGAAAAAGACAAACCGGGCGCAATTGTCGTCGTAGTCGGAGCCGCCCTCGCCGTAAAGGCCGGCGCGGTCGAAGTATTCGGGCTGGTCGATCAGGTAGGCGGCGACGTTCGAGTCGGGCAACGCCGAGCGCAGAACTCGCCCCTCCACCGTGCTCGGCCCGATCGGAATCCTCAGAGAGATTCCCGTTTCTTCCAGCTCGACGCCGGCCTGCCGGGCGCTCCGGTAACACGGGAGGAAGAGCGAGACGCGGTGCCCCTGCGACTGGAGAGCCCTCGGCAAGGCGCCGGAGACGTCCGCCAGGCCACCTGTCTTGGCGAACGGCACCGCCTCGGAGGCCGCAAAGATCACGTCCACGGCGTGAGACCCTCCCGTCGTCGCCCCCTTGCGTCGCCGAGCCCGGGCTCCTCCCTCACGGCCCCCTCAATCAATGCTTGTATTGTATCCAGATCCGAAAAAAGGGTCCAGAGTGGCCGGCGGTCGCTGCACGAAAACGGGCCGCCCCCGATCTCGCCGGCGCCGGCGAGACGAGGACGGCCGCTCGTTCTGCTCATGATCCCTTCCGATGGGCTCGATCGGCCGCGGGGTCAGTTCGACATCGCGGCCTCGGTCATGCTCTGCATGTTCTGGATCGCCCGGATCTTCCGGCAAGCCTCCGAGTAGGCTCGCGTCACCTGATCGCCTTCCCAGTCGACCATCCGTCCGGGAAGATCCTGCCGCTTGCCCCAGGCGTTGAGGTGCTTCAGTAATCCGTACTCATGCTTCTCATCCTGATCCTTGGTCCAGGCGAACAGAGCCCGGCCGCTCCTCGGCGCGTGCCCGTTCTCGTCGGAGTTCCTCGGCGCGGGGACCTCTTCGGTCGCGGCCGGAGCAGGCGACGGCGACGGCACCGCCTCAACCTCGGCGAGGCCCTTGAGGGGCCTGCGAGCAAACCGGGGAACGTTGTCCCCGTACAGATACCGACCCACGCCGAACTTCACCGCGGCGCGCTTGAAGGCATCCGTGAATCCACTCTTGTCGTCGTCGCCGGGATCGGCCATCCCCGCGTATCCGCCGGCGTCGCTCTTGGTCAGGATCTGACCGTCCGGAAGCCGGACCGTCAGCCGACAGATCACCGAGTGCTCCAGCGGGACAAAGTCATCCCACCAGTTCTCCGGGCCGACCACGTCGTCGAGTCGGTTCATCACCGTTCGAGAAGTCACGTAGTGCAACTGCCGGCCAGCCTGCGTCCGGATCTTCACTTCCTCGGACTCAAAAGGCGCGGCGAGGGCCGCAAAAAGCTCGCGATGCTGGGTCATGATGCAACGCCCCCCGGAGGATCAAGCGGCCAGGTTCGACGCGACCCGACCCGGGCCACGTCCCGCCGCTACCCTCGACTGTCATCCCATACCGGGTGCAAATGGCGGCCCACACGCCCGGCGCC
This sequence comes from Planctomycetales bacterium, assembly GCA_027449865.1. GTDB lineage: Bacteria > Planctomycetota > Planctomycetia > Isosphaerales > Isosphaeraceae > JAKAUH01. The sequence goes on along the minus strand of DAIDKV010000037.1, from coordinate 6,393 downwards.
CCCGAACGGAAGCACGCCGAAAAGGCCACCGTCCGCCCAGGATGATGGCCCTGTCGGACCTCTCCTGAGCGGACGGTTGGATTATACCGGTTTTAGGGGCCGGTTGACAAGAGTACAGTAGACAGAATTCCCGATCCAGGGGTGCGCGAGGGCTAGACCTTGGTCGAGAAGTTGTACTGCGAGAACAGGACGGTCATCAGGACGGTGGCGAGGATGATCGCGGCGAGCGAGATGCCCAGGAGGGCGACATAGATATCGCTCTTGGGCGACTGGATCGCCACCCGGCGCTGGGCCGCGGCGGCGGCCGCACCGCCCCGGGTGGAGGAGCTAGAACCGCGGGATGATGCTAGACGAGACAATGTCGCCCTCCTTAATCTTCTTGCCCTGGACCGTGCTTCCCATGACCCTCACGACGGACTGGTCGGGGTCCACGCGAACGACCTGGACCCGCCCGAGATACTCAGCGCGGGGTTTTGTGCGGTAGAGGAACAGCGTGTGGCCGACGACCAGGCCGTCGTCGGAGCCGATGCTGATCTCGAACATCTTGTTGGTCGGGTCGCTCCGGGTGATCTCGCCGGTGACCTGAGGGGGTGACTCGATCCCCTTGATCTGAGCGATGTCGGGGGAGAGCCCGTTCTGTTGCAGGAGCGAGGTGTACTTGGCAACCCGCTCGCGCAAGTCGGTATTGTTCTTCGTCGCGGTGTCGAGCATCCGCTCCAGCTCTCGGATCTTGTCGTTGAGCTCGGCCTGGCGGAGCGAATATTCATTGGCCTGCTTCTCGACGGCCGACTTCTGCTCGCGGAGCAGCGTCGTTTCTTTCCGACGCGCGTCGACCTCTTCCAGCGCCGACTTGGCACTCTGAGTCGCGACCGCGAGGTCCTTCCGGACCGCCTCGATCTGCGCCAGGTCTCGCTTGTTCTGCTCGTCGAGCGTCTGGATCTTGCTGTTCAGAGTCTTTGTCTGCTGCTGCGCGGCGGCCTGCGCGTCCTCCAGGTCCTTCTTCGCCTGCGCCAGCTTCCCCTGCTCGGTCTGGAGCTGTCCCTGGATCTTCTTGACCTCGGCATCCTTCTTCGCCGTGGCATCCTTCCAGTTCTTCGAGGTCACGAAGACCATCGTGGAGACGCCCAGGAAGATCAAGGAGAAGGCCATGATGACCAGCACGAGGATCTTGCCAACTTGGGTCATGGTCCCATCCCACCAATCAGGAATTGACGGCCGGCCGACCATCCTCGCGACGCGGTCGTCGCGAGCCGAAAACGGATGGGGCTTGGACCGTGGGTGCTTCTGGAGAGGACGAGTGGACGCCGCGGCCCGCCGCCCCGGCGATCCGACCGGCGAACACCATCCATCCTAAGATTAGACGTCGCGAGCCGGCCATCCGTTCGCCGACGGCGCAAGAGGACTCGGACCGGGCCCGATGAACTCCCGCCGCCGGTCCCAACAGGACCAAATCTAACCCACACTCGGCATCCGGGCAAGGAAAGTGACCGGGAGAGTTGGGGTAATCTGGTCGGAATTGGTGGAGCACTGGTCTTGCGGACGGGAAACCACACAATCCATGCGTCCATCAAATTTAATCGGGCGGTCTGTCGAGGAACCTCGAATAGTGCAGCCTCCTGGAGGACCGAGGCGAGCGAGAGCGATCTCGCACCTGCCCCTTCTCCGACTTCTCCTTGGCTTGCTGACTCCCTGACCGACCGCACTCGCGTACTTGACAGGTGTTCGAAAGCCACCCTACACTCCGGAATGGGTGAGATGATTAGCGATACCCATCGATCACATCCTAATAAATTAGCACATTAGAATTCTTTAAACATCTCGATCCCACGTTAAAATTCGATCGGATTCCCGGGCTGGAAGCCACCAACACCATCGCATCGCGAAGAGGCGAGGAGGAGGGTCGGACCATGCGCTCACCGATCGAGACGCTCGTGCCTTATGTCCCGTCGATGGTGCTTCAACGGCTATCGGCCGGGCCGGACGAGCTGGGGGTAGCGCGGACGGAGGCGTCGGCACTGTTTGCGGACATCTCGGGGTTCTCGAAACTGACCGAACGCCTGGCCGCGATGGGACCGACGGGGCTGGAGGAGCTCTCGGGCGCGCTCAACGCCTATTTCGACCGGATGATCGAGGCCATCGCGTCGCACGGGGGCGACGTGGTGAAGATGGCCGGCGATGCTCTGATCGCGGTCTGGGTTGTTCCGCCGGGTGAGGATCTTGCGTCGGCAACGTTGCGGGCGTCGCGATGCGGGTTGATTCTCCAAGAGACGCTGCAAGACTATCAGGTCGCCGAGGGAATCCGGCTCAGTTCGAAGGTAGGAATCGGCGCGGGCGAGTTGGCCTCAATGTTCGTCAGCGGCGAGCGGGGGCGATCGGAGGTGCTGATCACGGGCCCGCCGCTGGTTCAGATGGGTCTGGCCGAAAAGCAGGCGAGGCCGGGCGACGTTGTCCTCTCGGCCGAAGCGTGGGCGCTCATCCGCCAGGGCTCATTGGGCAAGCTGCTCGATGAAGGGTTCGTCCGACTGGAACGAACGCGGGCGATCGCGCCCCGGGCGCTCGAATCGATCCAGACCGGGTCCGAGCGGGAGCCGGAGATCCGGGAGCTGATTCCAGCCGCGATCCGCGACCGGCTCGATGCCGGGCAAACCGCCTGGCTGACCGAGCTGCGCCGGATCACGGTGATCTTCATCAACCTGCCGCCCATCGACCTGGATCAACCCGAGGCCCCAGCGCGGGTCTGGAAAATTTTCGCGGGGATTCAGTCGGCCCTCGATCAGTGCGAGGGGAGCCTGAACAAGGTGAGCGTCGACGAAAAGGGGACAATGGTGGTCGCGGCGATGGGCCTGCCGCCGCAATCGCACCGAGATCACCCCCGCCGAGGCGTCCGGGCCGCCCGGACGATCCGCCAGGGGCTCGAATCGATGGGCGTCGCGTGCTCGATCGGCGTCGCAACGGGGCGGGTCTATTGCGGCGAGGTCGGCAACGACCGGCGCCGGGAGTACACGATCATCGGCCGGGTGGTCAACCTCTCGGCCCGGCTGATGCAGGCGGCCAGGGAGGGGCAAGAAATCCTCTGCGATGAGGAGGTCGCCCGCGCCTGCCGCGACTGCTTCGAGTTCGAGGCCCTGCCGCCCCGGACGCTCAAGAATATCGAGGGGCCGGTCTCCATCTTCCGGCCGATCGGCTCGCTGGATGTTGTGCGGATCCGTCGGTCGACGATTGGCCGATGTGCCGAGCGCGAGGCCCTGCTCGGGCGGCTGGAGGCGGTTCGGACAGGTCGGGGCGGCGTGGTGGTGATCGAGGGCGAGCCCGGGATCGGAAAGTCGCAGCTCATCGCCGAGCTGATCGGCCTGGCCAGGAAGAAGGGCGTCGCCGTGCTCGCCGGCGCGGGGGACGCGATTGAGCGATCGAGCCCGTATCATGCCTGGCGGCCCGCCTTCGACTCGCTTTACGAGTCGATCGAGGCGCCCGACGACGACGCCCGGCTCGACCGGATCCTCGGGCAATGCTGCGGCGACGACCCGGAGCGCCGGCGACTGGCCCCCCTGCTCCGGGTTATTCTGCCGCTCGACCTCCCCGAGAGCGAGTTGACCGCCGCGATGACCGGCCAGGTGCGTGCCGACAACACCAATGACCTGCTCACCGCCCTGCTCCGAGGCATCGCCGCCGATCAACTCACGCTCCTGGTCATCGACGATGCCCACTGGCTCGACTCGGCCTCGTGGAGCCTGACGTTGAAGGTCGCGCGCGAGGTCCCCGGCGTCCTGCTGGTCGTCGCCATGCGCTCGCAAACCCCCGGCTTCGACGAGGAGCGCGAGGATCTCTCCCGGGCGGCCGACGAGGTCCTCCGGCTCGGTAGCCTGTCTGACGACGAGGCCCTAACGTTGGCGCGAAACCGGCTGGGTGTCGCAAAGCTACCCGCCGACGTTGAGACCCTGATCCTCCAGAAGGCGCAGGGAAACCCGCTGTATTGCGAGGAACTGGCGAGTGCCCTCCGCGACGCCGGACTCCTTCAAATCGAGGGCTGCCAGTGCCGGATCGCTCCCGGGGTGGACCTGGCGAGCCTGGGCATCCCGGACACCGTCGAGGGGATCATCAACGACCGGTTCGACCGGCTCTCGCCCTCGCAACAACTGGCGCTGAAGGTCGCGAGCGTGATCGGCCGGCTGTTCTCGTTCCGCTTGCTTCACGACGTCTATCCAATCGAGCCCGAGCGTGTCGAGGTGCCGGGCCACCTCGACATCCTCTCGCGGCTCGAACTGATCGCACCCGAGCGGCCCGACCCCGACCTGGCGTACATCTTCCGACACGTGATCACGCGCGATGTCGTCTACGACCTGCTCCCGTTCTCGCAGCGCCGTCGGCTGCACCACGCGGTGGCGACCTGGTACGAGCAGACGCTCGCGGGCGAGCTGGAGCCGTTCTATCCGCTGCTGGCCTACCACTGGTCGATGGCGGCCGAGGACGACCGGGCGATCGAGTCGGCCTCGAAGGCGGGCGAGCAGGCGCTCCGGGGCGGGGCGTATCGTGAGGCGGTCAACTTCCTCGACCAGGCCGTGGCGACCCACGCCCGGCGCCACGCGGGCGAGGGAGCCGAGCGGGTCGCGCGGTGGGAGTATCAACTCGGCGAGGCGCACCTGAGCCTCGGGCACCTGGTCCAGAGTCGCCAGCACGCCGAGCGGGCCCTCGAACTGCTCGGCCGCCCGGTGCCGAAGCGGTGGCAACTCCCCGGGGCGTACCTCGGTGAGTTCGCGATTCAGGCGATTCGGAAGCTTCGGCCGCCGAGGGGCCCGCGCGTCCCGCCGGCGGCCGTCGAGGCGCGCCGGCTGGCGTCATCAGCCTTCGGGCTGCTCGGCCAGCTCTGCTACTTCGACCAGAACCTGGCGATCGGGGTCTACGCCGCCCTGAAGTCGCTGAACCAGGCGGAATGCGAGGACCAATCGCCCGAGCTGGCGCGCGCTTTGGCCATTATGTGCATCGCCTGCGGGTTGGTCCCTGCCCACGGGCTCGCGGAGGGATACGGGCGGCGAGCGTTCGAGGTCGCGAGCGGGCTCGACGACCTGGCGGTCCGGGCCTGGGTTCTGCAACTGACGGGGATGTACGACCTCGGGATCGGCCGATGGGACCGGGCCCGGGCGAGCCTTGACGAGGCGGTCGCAATCGCCCGACGCCTGGGCGACTGGCGGCGCTGGGAGGAGTCGTCGGGCGAGCTGGCGCGACTGGACTACTATCTCGGCAACTTCCCGGCGTCATCCGCCCGGTTCCGCGAGTTCGGTGAGGAGGCCGCGCGCCGTGGCCACGACCAGGCGTTCGCGTGGAGCCTCCACGGCCGATCGAAGTCGCTGCATCGACTCGGGCGGTACGACGAGGCATTGGCCCTGCTCCGCCAGTCGCAGACCCTCCCCGACGAGGCCCTAGGCGCCGGCGACGCGATCCTCCGCGGCGGCCTGCTCGCGATGATCCACGCCGAACGCCGCGATTGGGAGAAGGCGCAGGCTTTCGCCGACGAGGTGATGGGCCTGATCCGCCGATCGCCGCCGATGGTCTCGTACAGCTTCGAGGGATACGCGGGCGTGGTGGATACTTACTTGGCCCTCTGGGAATCGGGAGCCCATCCCGATGCCCGCCGATCGGCCTGGCATTCGATCGGGCACCTCGGACAGATCGCGCGGGTCTACCCGATGGGCCGCCCCCGGGCCTGGCTCTGCGCGGCGAGAGCGCACCGGCTCTCGGGGCGGAGACATCGGGCGCGTTGGCTGCTCCGTTCGGCCCTCCGCGCCGCCGAGGCCCTGACCATGCCCTACGAACAGGGTTTGATCCACCTCGAAGCGGCGCAACAGCTCGATCCCGCCGACCCGGTTCGATCCGTCGCTCTTGCAAGAGCCCGGTCGATCTTCGAAACTCTGGGCGCCCAGCACCTCGCCGCCCGGGCCGACGGTCCGGCCGTGCCGGTGGGGTGATGGGGCCCCTAACATCGGCTCGTGACCCGGATCGGAGGCCGAACAGGATCGAGGGCCGGAAGTCGCCTTTCGGCGCCGCCTGCCACCCGACCCTTCGTCCCTGCTTCCGGATGTCCAAACCGGATATCCCGGCTCAAAATGGACGCCAAATTGAATCAAAATAAGCATCATGGCCATAAAAAACCAAAATATCGGGTTCCACCGAACCAAACAATCGACTATTTAGAAAGAATTCGATCCAATAATCAGGGAATCTCCTACAACAAATCCAGGATGCCACTCGATAGGCTTTTGGCTCAAGACGGATTCCAGGGTGGTGCGAGCAGTTGGGCGATGAGAGCACCCAGGAGAGCCCGACCGCGGGCTCGGACATTGTGGACGAACTGGAAGAACGCGAGATAGAGCGGCAGGGATTCCTGGGGAATGCCCCGGT
>DAIDKV010000036.1 GCA_027449865.1 Planctomycetales bacterium | reverse complement strand
TTTCACGCAGAGACGCAGAGGTCCGCAGAGACGCAGAGAGCTCGACCCTCGATTGGCCCGCCGACGGGCATTCCGGGGTTTTCAGGGAATGCTGGCATCCGGAATCCTATCGGAAATCCTATTCTCTGCGTGAAACTCTCCTGGAATTCCTCAATCTTCTCTGTGGACCTCTGCACTCCGGTTCCATTCACCTTACTGGCCTTGCCCCGTTCGCCGCCCGCGCATCAGGGCCGCGGCGCCCAGCGCAACGGCGCCCAGGGCCACCGGCTTCAGGACCGGGTGCCACTCGAAGGTTCGGGTGTACCAGCTCGTCGCGTGCGACTGGCCCGAGTATCCGCCGTGGACGGTCCTCGGGCCGGATGGCGGGCCTTCGAGGCTGTCGGGTTCGTCGCGCGGCAGTTCGGTGATCTGTTTCTCAATGATCCCGTTTTTCAGGAGGATCCAGTCGGATAACGCTGGGCTGATCCGCTCCAGGACGTCGAACGCCTTCGCCGCGCCGCCGACGAAGATGTCGCGCCTCGGGTTCTCGGCCGCGAAGACGATTGACTCGGCGACGATCCTCGGATCGTAGATCGGCGGCGGCGGGCCGAGTTGCGTCCCGAATTTCGTTCGAGACTGCTCGAACAGGGGTGTGTCGATCGATGTCGGTGCGATGTAGGTGACGTGATAGTCGCCGCCCTTCTTCCAGAGTTCCAGCCGGAGCCCGTCGGTGAACCCCTTCACCGCGTGTTTCGTGGCGCTGTAGATCGAGAGCACGGGGAAGGCCCGGACGCCCGCCACCGAGCCGATGTTGATGATCGTCCCGCCTCCTTGCCGCTCCATGTATGGCAGCGTCGCCTTCACGCCGTGAATCACGCCCAGGACGTTGGTACGGAAGATCTTCTCAATCTCGGGGATCTCGACGGCCTCGACCATCCCGCCCAGCGCGATCCCGGCATCGTTGACCCAGGTGTCGATCCGGCCAAAATGCTCGAAGGCAGCGTGGGCGAGGTGCTCGACCTGTGGCCAGTCGCCGACATCGGTGGGAACGGCCAGGGCCCGTCCGCCGGCCAGCTCGACCTCGCGGGCAACCTCCTTCAAGGCGTCGCCATCTCGGGCGGCCAGGACGACCGACGCCCGGCGCTGGCCGAGAAGGACGGCGGCCTCCCGGCCGATTCCCGAAGATGCCCCAGTCAGAACGACCACTTGCTCCTCCAACGGCCTCGGCATGATGACTCTCTCCTGTCGCGAGACGTGCCGGTTTCTTCGAATCGTCACGGCCGTCACGGCTTGCAGGTGGCGCGCCGAGAGGAGATTCGACCGGTGGCCGCCAGACAGGAACGGGCGGAGCGGGCCAGCACAGGGCGACGGTTCACCATTTGCCCATGCGATGGCTCGCGGTGGTGTGACACCATTTTGTCGCTTCGACCGAACCGCCCCGCCGCGAGTGGGGGTTGGCGGTCGCCTCGACGTTTCGCGTAAAATGGGACGGTCGGGCGCCGGCCCGCGGCTGCCACCCCCGAGGAACCAACATGACTCCCATGCTGCCCCTGGTCGCCCAGATTAGCCCCTCGCACTGGCCGACCTATGTGCTGTTTCTGATCTTTGTCCTCCTCCTCTTCGCGATCATTTTGGTGATCTTCCTGGCCAAATATGCCAACCTCTGGCTCCAGGCAAAGATGACCTCCGCGAGCATCACCATCCTGGAACTGGTCGGGATGTCGTTCCGCAAGGTAAACCCCAACATCATCGTTCGGTCGAAGATCATGGCCTATCAGGCGGGCCTCTCCGAGAAGGATGGCATCACCACGCGGGCCCTGGAGGCGCACTACCTGGCCGGTGGAAACGTGCCGAATGTCGTCCGGGCCCTGATCGCAGCGAATCGCGCCGATATCCCTCTGTCTTACAAGCGAGCCGCCGCCATCGACCTCGCCGGCCGTAACGTCCTCGAGGCGGTGCAGACGAGCGTTAATCCAAAGGTGATCCCGTGCCCCGACCCCAGCTCGGGCCGGAACAGCATCGACGGCGTCGCCAAGAACGGTATCCAGTTGAAGGTGAAGGCGAAGGTCACGGTACGCACCAACCTCGACCGCCTGGTCGGCGGCGCCACCGATGAAACCATCATCGCACGCGTCGGCGAGGGCATCGTCAACGCGATCGGCTCGGCCGACACTCACGAGCAGGTTCTGGAGCGTCCCGACACGATCTCGAAACGCGTCCTGGAGAAGGGCCTCGACGCCGGGACGGCGTACGAGATCCTCTCGATCGACATCGCGGATGTGGATGTCGGCGACAACATCGGCGCGAACTTGCAGGCGTTGCAGGCCGAGGCCGATACGAGGGTGGCGCGGGCAAAGGCCGAGGAGCGGCGAGCGTTCGCCGTGGCGAAGGAGCAGGAGATGGTCGCGCAGGTGCAGGAGAACCGCGCGAAAGTCGTCCAGGCCGAGGCCGAGGTCCCCAAGGCGATCGCCGAGGCGTTCCGGATGGGGAACATCGGCATCCAGGAGTACTACAACCTGCGGAACGTCCAGGCCGATACGGAGATGCGGAGCGCCATCGCCGGCACCGGCAACGCCCGGCGCGAGAATAATCAGTCGTCGTGAGCACTCCTTCGCCGTCTGGATGCCAGGGCGGCCTTAAACGGTAAGCTTCGCCCGCCGATCGAACAAACCCTCGGCGGGCATCCGCCATGAGTCATCGTGATTCTCAAGGGCGAGGCTACCTGACGAGGTCCCCGGACGAGATTCAAGCTGCCTCGCCGATCCAAACCCGACCCACGCGGAAGGACTCCCGGATGAAGCTGGAATTGCTGCTCCAGGTCATTGTACCGCTAACCTTTCTGGCGATCTGGGCCCTGACCTCGCTGCTCAACCGGGATGCCCAGCCACTTCCACCACGACCAGGCACTCGGCCGCCAGGGACTGGTCCGGGCATGGGCCGAAGCAGTTACAGTCCGCCGTTGCGTCCCGAGGCAACCCGGCCGACATCCCCCAGCCTGGATCGTTCGTCGCCCGGACGATGGGCGACGAGCACCACACCCGGCCGGCCGTCGCCCTCCTACCGGGGGAGCGACGAGGGGATCGTGATTCTCGATGACGACCGCCGCGGCACTTCGGCCGCGGGCAGCTCATCCTCCGCCCGGTCAACGCGCGGGCTCGGGCCGGCCGCTCGGAAGGCGGCCGCTCGGGTCCGTTCGGCGATCGCGGTACCGGCCCAGCCGCCGGAGCGACCTCGGACGCTGGCCGGCCTGACCGCCGAGCCGCTCGCTCCTCGACGCGGCAGGCCGCTGGAGATGACTCCGCTCTCCGCCCCAATCGCACCCATTACCGCGACGCCCTTGACCGTGGACTCCTCCGCGCCCGGCGAGGCCGCTCGCGTCATCGTCTCGCCGGGCGACACCCCAACACTCACCGCCAACGACCTGAGCGCCATGCTCGCCTCGCCCAAACGCCTCCGCGAGGTCGCCCTTCTCGGCGAGATTCTTCGGCCGCCCGTCTCGCTTCGAGACCCCAAACAGCGCCCCTGAGCCGGTCGAATTCCAATAGCGACGGCCAGCGCGCCAGGACCGTCGTTGCTTTTGCAGATTCGCGTTAAGGTTTCGCCCGCTCCCCGCCGATCTTAGGGTTGACCTGAGATTCTCGCGCTCGATGCCAATGGTTTGGCCCGCTCACCCCCTGGGGTGGCATCTCCACGGAGGGAGTGCGTCGCGTCTCGCCGCGCGCCTTCTATCCCGACAACTCGTGCTCGCCGTCGAACGAGGGAGATGCTCGATGATGATACTCCGCCGTCCGGGCCCCCGCGCCGCTGTTTCGATGCTGCTCGCCCTGTGCTGCGTCCCGCTCGCGTCGGCCCCTGCCCGGGCGACCGACCCCGCCCCAATCTCCTGGCGGAATGACTACGGTTCTGCTCTCGCGGAGGCCCGCGCCTCCAATCGCCTCGTCTGGATCCAATTCACCGGCCCCTGGTGCCCCAACTGCCTCCGCATGGAGCACGACTCATTCCCCGACGCCAGGGTCATCGACCACACCCAATCGTCTTACGTTCCGCTTAAGCTTCGATCCGACGTCAACGAGGCCCTCGCTCTGAGCTTTAACCTGACCGGCCTTCCGGCGACGGTTCTGGTTGCCCCGAATCGCGACGTCCTGGCCGTCCATCAGGGTTATCTCGGGCCCGAGGAACTCGACGCAACTCTCGACCAGGCCCTCGCAGGCTGGCGTGGGCGCCAGGACCTGGCCCGCGCCGAGGACGAAAAGGCGAAGCAGGCGTCGAAGAATGCGGCGAAGGCCAGCGTCGAGAATCCAGCCGCATCCGGCTACTGTCTCGTCAGTCTGGTGGACGACCGAAAGCTGGTCGCCGGTCGGGCCGAGTACATCGTCCGGCACGAGGGGCAAGCCTATCGGTTCGCGACCGCCGCCCACGCCGCGACGTTCCGCAAGAACCCCGAGCGATACGTCCCGGCCAACGGCGGCGATTGCCCGGTCGCGAAGCTCGATCGCGGCTCGTCCCGTCCCGGCGATCCTCGATTCGGTGTTCTCTGCGAGGGTCGGCTGTTCCTCTGCTCGAGCACCGAGGCGCGGCGAACCTTCTTCGACGACCCGGGCCGTTACGCCGTGGTTGATATCGCCGAGCAGGGCTACTGTCCCCACTGCCTGGGCCAGTCGGGCCTTCTGGTTCGCGGCGAGCCCAGGTACTCCGCCATCCGCGAGGGCCAGCGCTACTGGTTCCCCGATGAGGCGCACCGCGACTCCTTCCTCGCCTCGTTCTCCGCGAACGAAACCGCCCAGCGCTGAGGGCCGGGTGAATTCTTCCGAGCAACCACGAGAAACACGAAGGGCCCGATAATTCGGTTGGGCCGATCGCTGCTCGCCATTCTTTCGTGCCGTTTGTGTTTTTCGTGGTTTCCCCAGGAACTTTGGCTCGAACTTGTCGTCCCTGGCGGCAGGAATGCGAGGGATTTAACGAAGAGGCGGGAAAATCCGCTTGATGTCCCGGCGGCGAAGGCTTATTGTAGCGCCGACCTGATGCCGGGATGCAACGGCAATGGAATGCGACCTCGACGAGGTATCAGGGCAAATGATGTTGCCCCTCCCGAATCCAGCACCTGCGAACCGGTCTCGCACATCGCCCCCGAGGCGTTCGTCGTCCGGTCGTTCGCTCCTCGCGAGCCATCCTCCCGGCGCGGCGGTCGTCGCCGCGATCCAAAGCCTCTGGATGAACGACTTTGAAAGCGCGCGGAAGACGGTCCGTGTCGCGACCGGGAAGGTCGTCGACGCGGTCGATCGTCGGCCAAGACCCGTCGCCGCGCCACGGCCCCTCGAGCTAAAGGAGTGACGCCCGATGACCGTACGCTGGAAGCCCCTGATGATCCTCTCGGGTCTGTTCCTGGTCGTGGCCCTGATCGGGGTTATCGCGATCACGGTGGCGATGATGCCGAAGTCGGCGCAGGGGATCGTCAAGCTGGCTCACGCGGCCCGCGACGCCGGGCAGTTCGCCAACGCCGAGATCTACTACAAGAAGGCGCTCCAGATCGAGCCCCGCAACCCGGCGATCCACGAGGAATTCGCGGCGCTCTACGCGGCCTGGGAGCCGAAGTCGGAGCCGGAGAAGCGGGCCGACCGACACGCCGAGTGGTACTCTCACATGCGGCAAGCAGCCAAATACGACCAGGCGGCCAGGGGACCCCGGCGCGAGTTGCTTCTCGACGCAATGCATCAGGACCTTGCCAATGATTCGAAGTACTGGGCAAACGAGCTCTTGAGTCGGGCCCCCGAAGACCTCGACGCCCACTACGCCCTCGCCTCCGAGGCCGTCGAGGAGAAGACGCCGAACATTCCCGAGGTCCAGAAACACCTCGATTCGCTCGAGAAGCGCAAGGCGCCGGCCATCCGTCGGCTCTGGCTCCAGGCCCGGCTGGCCGACCTCGTCGGCAACGCCAATCGCCGAGACGCCGCGATCGCCGAGTCGGCCGTCATCCCGGCCGAGACCCTCAAGGACCCGGTCGATCGCCTGGCCGCTCTCCGGATCACGGCCCTCGCCCTCCGAACCACGGACCACACAAAGGCCCTGCCTGGACTGGCCGATCGGCTTCGCGCTCAGATCGCAGCGCTGGGGTCCGCCGAGGACCTGCCCAAGGAACGCGTCGATCGCCTTCGCGCCCTGCTCGAACAGACCCAGTGGTCGCTCGCCCTCCGCGCCTCGAAACTTCCCGCCGATCAAAAAAAGACCGTCGACTCGGTGGTCGACGCGATCGAGGTGGATGTCGAACGTGTCTTCCAGCAGGTGCTCGCCGAGGGACGTCGGCCCGATGTCCAGCTCTATTATTCGTACGCCGCCCACCTGGCTCTCCGACGAAAGGTCGAGCCGTGCCTGGAGGTGGTCGATCGCGGTCTGAAGGCGGCCCAGGCGACCAAACGCCCGGCGCTTCTCCCGGTGATGGGCCTCCACAAGATCGCCCTCGACATGATTCTCTCGGGGAACGACGACGGTCGCTTCGACAAGGCAGCGCCGCACGTCCAGGCTCTGCTCGATGCCCCTGAGGGACGCTATCAGGCGATCGGCCACATGGTCGCTGGCTCCATCGACCTGGATCGGTCCGGGATCGCTGCACGCGAGGCCGCCGAGCCGAAGCCGGCCGCCGAGCCGAAGCCGGCCTCGAAGAAAGATGCCGAGGTTCCGGCGGTCGCGAAGCTCCGAGCCTCAGCGCTGAATCACCTGCGGCTAGCCGCGGCCGGTCTGCCCGATGTCGCCGAGGCTCAGGCCAAGTACGGAGTCGCCCTGGTTCTCTCGCAGGAGCCAAACCTCGGCCGCCAGTATCTCCAGACGGCCCTGCGCCTCGGCGGACTCGACGCCCAGTACCAGCTCTGGGCTGCCTGGACGATCCTTCAGGCCGGATACCCCGAGGAGGCCGAGCCGATCGTCCTCGCAATGATCAAGCAGGTGGAACAGGGGACCTTGCCCACCGAACTGGCCGGGACCCTGCACCTGCTTCGCGGCGAACTCTACCAGGCGAGGCGCAGCCCCGAGGACCTCAAGCTCGCCGCCGACGAGTTCGCCCGGGCCCGAGCCGGCGGTCAAGCCATCAGCCCCACCGCCGAGATGCGGCTCGCTCAGCTCGACGTCCAGCTCGGCCACTTCGAAGACGCCCTCCGGCGGCTTCAGGTCATCCGTGCCCGCGGCGACGGGGGGGCGACCGCCGATCAGCTCACCATCCTGACCCTCGAAGAGAAGGGCGACCGCGTCGCGGCCCGCAACCTGCTCCGGGAGGCCCGCACTCAGTATCCCCACAACGCGGATCTCGTCGGGATCGAGGCCTCGCTCCTCGTGAAGGACGGAAAGCCAGCCGATGCAGAAGCCCTGCTGGAGAAATTCCTCGCCGCTGAGCCCGAAAACCAGACCCTCGCGATCATGAGGGCCGAGATCCTCGCCAACTACCTCAAGGCTCCCGACCGCGCCCGCAAGCTTCTGGAATCGCTCGCCGAATCGTCGGAGTCCTCGGCGCCTCTGGTCCAGCTCGCAATGCTGGAGATCGACCTCAACCGGCTCGACGCTGCCTCGGCCGTCTCGGCCCGCATCCGCAAGCACTGGAAGGACTCGTCGGCCGCCGACATCCTCGACGCCCAGATCGAAATCCAGCGCGGGCGGCCCGACAAGGCCATCGCCCTCTTTGACGCCGCTCTCAAAAAAGACCCCGGCAACAAGGTCGTTCTCTGGCGAAAAGCCGAGCTCGAAGGCCGGACCGGATCCGTCTCCCAGGCCGCCAGGGCGCTTGAGGGAATCGTCCGCGAGCGGCCCGTCAAGGAAGTCGCCGCCGGGACCAGCCTCGAATCGGCCGCCCGATCCGCACTCGCCACGCTCTCGCTCCAGACACGCGACTATGATGACGCGATCCGCCGGTTCGAGGAACTGAGGAAGAGCAACGCCAACGGTGCCCTCTCGCGGGTCGATCGATGGAAGCTCATCAGCGCTTACCTCAACAAGGGTCTCTGGCCCCAGGCCCGTAGCGAGATCGCTTCGATCCTCAATGATACCAAGGCTCCGCCGACCTCCGACGAGCGAGTTCGGGGCGCCAATTACTACCGGGCTCAGGGCGAGAACGCCGCGGCGCAGGCTCAGATCGATTTCGTCCTGAAGGTCGAGCCGACCAATCCTTCGGCGGTCGTCACCCGGTCGTACATCCTGATCGAGGAGAACCAGGCCACAGAGGCTGCCAGTGTCCTCCGAACCGCCATCGACCGCACCATCGCCAATTTCAAGGGCGAGGAAAAGGAGAAGAAGGCCGCCGCTCCGACCGTCTTCTACCTGATGCTGGCGGTTGCCGAGAGCAAGACCGGCACCTCGGCCGAGGCGCTCACCCGTGCACTGAAGGTACTGGACGAGGGCCTTGAAGCCCATCCTGGATCGCCCCAGTTGATCCAGGCCCGCTACCTGGCCCTGAACGATGCCGGCCGAGGCGACGAGGCCCTCGCCTTTCTTGAAGCCCGGGCGAATGAGGAGCCCAGGGGCCCGCTCCGCCGGATGCTGGTCGAGCGCCTCCGCGAACGCGGCCAGTACGATCGCGCCGAGCAGATCCTCGTTGAGCTGCATAAGGAGTTCCCCGACGAGTCGAATCTCGCCGCGGCGATGGTCCAAATTGTCTCTTTGCGAGCCGGCGAGGCCGCGGCTCGCGGACGGGGCGAGGCTGCTCGCAAGCTGGAGGAGCGGGCCTCGGCGATGATCCGCGACTTCCGCTCGAAGTATCCGACCGACCCGTCGTTCCTCCAGGCCGAATGCGACATGGCGGCACGTCGGGGCGACTATACCCAGGCGATCGCTCTGACCCGCGACATCGACCGGATCGCCAAGGACTCGCCCGTAGGTCCCCTGCTCCGCGTCCGCCTCTATTCCCAGCTCGGCCGCCGCGACGAGGTCGCCCGCGCCTATGGCGAGGCGATTGACCGCGAGCGCGGCGGAATCCAGCTCGATCATCGCCTGGACCTCGGTCGGATTCGCCTCGATATGGGCGACGCCGAGGAGGCGGTCCGGCAGGCCGGCGCGGTCCTCGCCGTTGAGAAGAATCGAATCGACGCGGCCGTCCTGCTCGCCCGGGGCCTGGCCGCGACGAACGGGTCGCCCTCCGAAAGAGCGGCCCGCCATCGCGAGGCGATCGCCCGCCTGACGAGCCTCCTCAAGGCCAACCCCGGCCGCGCTGACATCTACCAGGCGATGGTGGACATCCACCTGGCCGCGGGCGAGCGAGACCAGGCCCTCGCGGTTCTGAAGGACGAGCAGAAGGCCCGTCCCGACGATCCCTCCGCCGCCGGCCAGCTCGTCCAGCTTCTTGCCTCGTCGCCGCGTCCCGGCGTCGAGCCGACCGCCGCTGACCTCGCCGAGGCTGACCGATTCGCCGCCGAGGTCTCCTCGCGAGACACGAAGGGAACGCTGACCCTCGCGATCGCCTCGGGCTTCCAGCGGGCCCGGCAGTATGCGAGGGCCCTCCCGCTGGCCCGAACGGCGGCCCGGAAGCTCGACACGCCGCCCGCTCACCTCGCCCTCGGCGAGCTCCTGCTCACGATCGCCGAGTCGAAGGACGGCGGCGATGCCTCAAAGCCCGTCTTCGACGAGGCCGTCGGCGAGTACGACCGTGTCCTCAAGTCCGTCCCCGATTCCATCGAGGCCGTCAACAACAAGGCCTGGATTCTCCACAGCTACCTGCACCGAAGCCGGGAGGCTCTCGACCTGGCCAGGAGCCTCCGCGAGCGATTCGCCCCCATGGCTCTGCCCTGCGAGTTCCTCGACACTCTGGGCTCGATCCAGGAGTCGGTCGGACAAACTCGCGACGCCGAGGCAACCTACCTGGAGGGCCTGAAGAAGGACGAGGCCAATCCCGCCCTGAACTTCCACTACGGCAAGCTCCTCGCCGCCGACCCCGCGCGGGCCTCACGTGCCCGGACCTACCTCCGAAAAGCCCTCGACGGTCGCGGTCGGCTCAGCCCGATCATGGCCCACGAGGCCGAGGTCCTGATCGCCGGACCTGGCACCCTCCGGGCCAACTGACGACCCGCCGCACGCCAAGCATCGACAGCCGCGCCGGGGGTTTGTTAAATTCGGCCGAAATGATCGGCCACCCGGCGCGATCCTGATCCTGCACACCACAACGGAGGCGACCTGGCATCATGACTTCGAGACGAACGACGCTCGCGATCGGGCTTCTGGCCCTTCTCGCCACTCTGACCCTCTCCACCAGTCCCGCGCCGGCCCAGGACGACCAGCAGCCGGTCATCGTCATGGAGACGTCGATGGGGCCGATCACCATCGCCCTCGACGCCAAGAACGCTCCGATCACCACGGCCAACTTCTTGCAATACGTGGACGATAAGTTCTTCGACGGCCTGACCTTCCATCGGGTGATTCCCGGGTTCATGGTCCAGGGCGGTGGGTTTGATCCGCAGTTGCAGCAAAAGCGTGAGGGCCTCCGCGCCCCGATCGCCAACGAGCACGCCAACGGCCTGACCAACCAGAGGGGGACCATCTCGATGGCCCGCACCTCCAATCCGAACTCGGCGACCAGCCAGTTCTTCATCAACGTCGTGGACAACGCCGCGCTCGACCAGGGTGCCGGTTACGCCGTCTTCGGGCGGGTGACCGCCGGAATGGACGTGGTCGACCGGATCGTCAACGTCCCGACGGCCCGCCGCCGAAGCCCCGATGGTCAGATCATGGGGGATGTCCCGGTCGAGCCGGTGATCATCAAGAGCGTTCGGCGGAAGGGCAAGGGTTAATGAGTTTTGGGGCTGGCCCGGCGATCGACGAGCGGCCCTTGACCACTTCCGACTCGGTCTCTAAGATGCGACTTTGGCTAGTCGTTTTCTGGACCGGTCTGCGAGTCAAAGGAGTCGCGAATGGCTCACGTTGTCGCCGAGCCTTGCTTCGACTGCAAATATACCGACTGCGTGGTCGTCTGCCCCGTCGATTGCTTCTACGAGGGGTCGCAGATGCTTTACATCCACCCCGACGAATGCATCGACTGTGAGGCCTGCGTCCCCGAATGTCCGGTCGAAGCCATCTTCCACGAGGATAACCTCCCCGAACAGTGGAAGGAATACACGGCGCTCAACGCCGAGCAGTCGCCACTCTGCCCGGTGATCAACCAGAGGAAGGACGCGACCGAAGGCGAGAAGTGCGACCAGAGCCGCAAGCGAAGCTGATCGCCTTCCGCCGTAATCGATCTCGGAATCAAAAGAACCCCGGCCCTCGCGCCGGGGTTCTTTTTTGGATGGATCTCCCTTCGAGGCGAGGAGAGGGCCTCACTTCACGCCCGAGGCGGCTGGCTCGGCCGCCACCGCTGGCATCTGAAGGAGCATCTCGGGCGAACTGCCGGCCGTCCCCATGTAGTACACCGGGAACTTGCCGTCCCACTTCTCGGTTCGCTTGGCTTCCAGTTCCAGTTGCTTCAATCGGAGATACGTCGAGAGGTCTTCCTTCGCCTTCTCGATCTCGTAGGCCTTGGCATCGGCGACCGCCTTGATCCCGTCGGCCTCGGCCTTCTTCTCGGCGAGGATCGCCTGCGCCTTACCGTCGGCCTCCAGCAACCGCTGCTTGTTCAACTGCTCCTGCGCCTGGGTCTTCGCCACGGCGATGCTCTTCTCCTGCTCGGCGTTGAAGACCTTCACCAGCATGTCCTGGATGGCTTTGTCCTTGTAAACAAAGCCGCCCGAGATCCCCAGGTTGGTGATCGTGATTCCACGCTCGGCGAAGAAGGTCGTCAATTCCTTTACCACTCGCTTGAAGTGGGGTGTGGCATTTTTTCGCAATTCTTCCATCGGCAGGTCGGTCACTTCCAGACCAAACTCCGCCTGGAGCTTCGCCCGGACCTCGGTGTCCATCACCGACTGAAGCGAGCCCGAGGGATAGTTGTGCAGGAACTTCACCGCGTCGTCCCGCGAGCCAATCCGGGCGGTGCAGGTCCATCCGGTGCTGAACTCCACCTGGTCGGACGTCATCACCCAGACCGCCTCGTTACGGTTGCTGGTGCCGGTGTTGGGGTCGGCGGTCCACTCACGGGTCACGGGGCTCTTGTCCACCTTGATCAGCTTCGCCGCCGGCGCCCACCGGCCGTTCCAGCCGAACGTCTCATAGCCAAGCGGCACCCACTGCTGCGGAATCCGGATCTGCTTGGTCGCGACCAGGTTCTCGCGGAGGAATTCCTCGTTGTTCGTCGACGACTGCTTCCGCGTATCGCCGAGATACGGGATCAGGAATCCCTCCTCATTCGTCCCGATCGTCTCCAGCTCGACCGGCTCGAACGGTTGGCGCACACATCCCGGCAAGACCATCAGCACCAACCCCGCCGCAAGGAACTTATCGACCTCGGAGACGTGGTCCGCTCGCCGGAACATCGACCGGACGCCCACCAGTCCCAGCCCGAACCCAACAATCGCCCAGCCCGCATAGGCCGCCGCCATCCTCGAGGAATCGTCCCACCGCGACTCTCGCACCCGACGAGCCACCTCGTCGTTGTTCTCAAACTGTCGCAAGTAGAGGTCGCGACGCTGCTCGACCGACGGGCCTTGCTCGGATCTCGCGAAGTAGCCATGAATCGCGAAGCCTGAAACCACCCAGACGACCAGCGCACCACGATACAGGTATCTCACGTGGACTTCCCAGCTTTCTAGCGAGTTCCCGGCCCACCCGACCAGCCAGGGTCGGATCAGGCCACGCTGGGGAGTATTCGACAGCCCCATGGCCTTCTTCGCCGAAATCGACCGACCCTGCTCGCCTTTTTCCGAGGAGCATGCATCAAGAGACTTCAGGGGCGTTCTCGATTCGCTCCATCATTATGGACCGTGCCGCTCGGAGCCCATGAGGAGCCAGATCCCATGGTCGATCAGCCCAGATCGGACCGGTATGGCGTCCGATTCGTCGAGCGACCTCGTCCGTCATCTTGAGACGAATCCCTTGCTTCCGTCACTCGACATCCCCGGGCACGTATTTTGCAGTAGGAGGCTCATGTATCGACCCGGCATCATTATCGAAAGCCGCGCCTGGGTCACGCACCCCTGCCCTGGACCGGGATACGACCGTGCCGACCACTTCCCTTTCAGCCTCGAGGCCCCCAACGAGCCGCCTATCGACTCAAGGGCGACAGTTTGTGGACGACCGGGGGCGAGTCGTCATGCTCCGGGGGGTCAATCTGGCCGGCGACTCGAAGGTCCCGCCGTTCTCCACATGCCGCGATCCTCGCGACCTCGACCGCCTTCGCGACCTCGGCTTCAATGTCATCCGCCTGGTGCTTGTCTGGGAAGCCTATGAACCCTCGCCCGGTGATTACGTCGAGGCTTACCTGGATTCGCTCCGTTCAACCATCGCCGCGGCCCACGCCCGCGGACTGCACACAATCGTCGATTTCCACCAGGACGGCTTCTCTCGATACGCCTCGAAGGGCGCTGGATCAGGATTTCCCCGGTGGGCCGTCTCGTCGCGATGCCAGCCTTATGCGCCCGACAACGGCCCCTCGTGCCGCAACTGGCTCTTCCGGATGATGTCCGACCCGGTGATGCACCGGTCGTTCGCCGACTTCTACGCCGATCGAGGCGGAGTCCGTACGCGGTTCCTTGAGATGGTCGGGCGAGTCGCTGCCGCATTCGCCCCATCTCCCGGCGTGATCGGTTACGACCTTCTCAACGAGCCCTGGGGCGACGAGCGCGGCCACCTCGCTCACCTCTATCGCGACGAGGCCCGCGCCCTCCTCGACGCCCACCCCTCGGCCATTCTTTTTGTCCAGGGGCATATTCGAACCAACTGCGGCTTCGGGACGCAGCTTCCCCGGCCCGAGCACGGCCAGGTCGTCTACGCGCCGCACTATTACTGTCCTATCAGTCACGCGCTCCGGCGCTGGCATGGCACCCGTTTCCACCTGGGCCGGGCCTTCGCCACGATGGAAGCCACCGCCCGGGAATGGGATGTCCCGCTCTTCCTCGGCGAGTTCGGCATGTGCGCTGAGTTCCCTCGCGCGGGAGATTACGTCCGGGCGTTCTACGACCACCTCGACGCCGGCCTCGCCTCGGGCGCCCAGTGGAACTTTAGCCCCCGCTGGAATCCCGAATCTCTCGACGGCTGGAACGCGGAGGACTTCAGCATCCTCGGCCCTTCCGGCCTCAGGCGGTCCAACTTCGATCCAAGACCCTATCCCCGGGCCACCGCCGGAACACCGAAATTGTTCCGGTACGAGGCCCGCGAAGCGCCCGGACAGCCCCGTCGTCTGGAGTTCGAGTGGAACCACAACCCTGCCCTGGGCGAGACCGAAATCTTCGTCCCTGCCTCACTCTTTCCCTCGGGCTCGGAAGTCGCGGTTCAGGGCAGCAACGGCGACGCTTCGTGCCAGCACCATCCCCGGCGACAGGTCATCACCTGTCGATCGTCGGCCGCCGGGCCGATTCGATTGCAGGTTGTGGCCCCCTCCGCGACGATTCGCCTCGACCGCGAGCCCGCACGTCCCTGGTGGCGTCCCGATCTCAAATCGACGGCCGCACTTCAACTTGCCTGGTGAGGCCCGTTGACGCGGGCCAAGGCGACTGATAACGTATTTACCTCCGGTCCGCGACACTCCGCGCCTTTCTCATGGCCGGAGTCGGGCCCGTTCGAAGCCTCATGGGGTGGGCTCCGCCCACTCACGGAGGGGATCCGCTCTCGCCGACAGGCGAAACCGCGGATACGATATCCTTGCTGAGGACCAGGACCACCCCATCCTCGTCGAGGGGCGCTGCGACGGCACGCGTGGACGTGCCTGCCAGGCTCGTCGAGGTGGACCATCCCCGTGCAACGGCGCCCGTTCATCGTGCTGGAGACCTTGAACATGCCGACCGCCGTTGCGCCGAAGCCCGCTTCCACCACCACTCACCGCGACTACCACGTCGCTGACATCGCCCTGGCCGACTGGGGCCGCCGCGAGATCGCCATCGCCGAGACCGAAATGCCCGGTCTGATGGCGATCCGAGAGGAGTACGCCGCTCGCCAGCCTCTCAAGGGCGCCCGGATCACCGGCTCGCTCCACATGACCATCCAGACGGCCGTTCTGATCGAGACCTTGCAGGCCCTCGGCGCCGAGGTGCGCTGGGCTTCCTGCAACATTTTCTCGACCCAGGACCACGCCGCCGCCGCCATCGCCGCGGCCGGCACGCCCGTCTTCGCCTACAAGGGCGAGTCGCTCGAAGAGTACTGGGACTTCACCCACCGGATCTTCGACTGGGCCGACGGCGGCGACTCGAACATGATCCTCGATGACGGCGGCGATGCCACCTTGCTCCTGCACCTCGGTGCCCGGGCCGAGGCCGACATTCACGTCCTCGACAAGCCGACGAGCGAGGAGGAGCGGGTCCTTTTCGCCGCGATCAAGAAGCGGATCGCCGCTCAGCCGGGCTGGTACACCCGGAAGCTCGCGGCCATCAAGGGCGTCACCGAGGAGACGACCACCGGCGTCCACCGCCTCTATCGGATGCACCGGAGCGGCGAGCTGAAGTTCCCCGCCATCAACGTCAACGATTCGGTCACCAAGTCGAAGTTCGACAACCTCTACGGATGCCGAGAGTCGCTGGTCGACGGAATCAAGCGAGCGACCGACGTGATGGTCGCCGGTAAGATCGCTCTCGTTTGCGGCTATGGCGATGTCGGTAAGGGTTCAGCCCAGGCCCTTCGCGCCCTCTCGGCCCAGGTCTGGGTCACCGAGATCGACCCCATCTGTGCCCTTCAGGCCGCGATGGAAGGCTACCGGGTCGTCACGATGGACGAAGCCTGCGACAAGGCCGACATCTTCGTCACCGCGACCGGTAACTACAAGGTGATTACCCACGCCCACATGGCGAAGATGAAGGACCAGGCGATCGTCTGCAACATCGGTCACTTCGACAACGAGATCGACGTCGCTTCGCTGGAAGACTACCGCTGGGAAGAGATCAAGCCGCAGGTCGATCACGTGATCTTCCCCGACGGCAAGCGTATCATCCTGCTCGCCAAGGGGCGGCTGGTCAACCTCGGCTGTGGAACCGGCCATCCCTCGTACGTGATGAGCTCGTCCTTCGCCAACCAGGTTCTCGCCCAGATCGAGCTCTGGCTGCACAACGAGAAATACCCGGTCGGCGTCTACATCCTGCCCAAGAAGCTGGACGAGCACGTCGCCCGGCTCCAGCTCAAGAAGCTGGACGTCAAGCTCACCGAGCTAACCCCCGAGCAGGCCGCTTACATCCACGTCCACAAGGAAGGCCCCTACAAGTCGGACCACTATCGTTATTGATCGGCCCGTGGGCTGCGCGGGGTGGGCCCTGTTTCGCCCACCCCGCTCCCTGAAATCGAACGACTTACCACGGGAACCACCGATGGCCGATGTACTCGCCTTCCGCGGCGTGCGCTACGATCTGGCGAAGGTCGGAGCGCTCTCCGACGTGATCGCGCCGCCTTACGACGTGATCGACCGGGCCCTCCAGGACCGGCTCTACAGCGCCAGCGACCACAACGTGATCCGCCTGGAACTAACCCGCGACGAGCCCGGCGAGGCCGGGAACAAGTACGAGCGGGCCTCGAAGACCCTTCGCGACTGGCTCCGTCACGGCATCCTTCGCGAGGACGACCACGCGGCGCTCTACGTCTACGAGCAGACGTACGAGGTTGAGGGAGCGAAACACACTCGACGGGGTTTTCTGGGCCGGGTTCGGCTGGAGCCCTTCGGCCAGGGGAAGATTTACCCGCACGAGCAGACGCTCTCGGGTCCGAAGGCCGACCGCCTGGCGCTCTACCACGCGACCGGGTTCAACCTCAGTCCGATCTTCGGCCTTTACCCCGACCCCGACAATCAGGTGATCCGGGCCGTCGAGGCGGGCCTTCGCGACCGGACGCCGATCGTCGCCACCGACCACCTGGGCGTCGAAAACAAACTCTGGCTCGTCGAGGATCAGCAGACCCAGGCGACCATCCGCGGGCTGATGGCCTCGAAACCCGTCTTCATCGCCGATGGCCACCATCGCTACGAGACCGGCCTGAAATATCGGGACGAGCGCGCCGCGGCCGGTGAACTTTCGGGCGATGACGACCCGGCCAACTTCTGCCTGATGATGCTGGTCGGGATGAGCGATCCTGGGTTGTTGATCCTGCCGACGCACCGACTCGTCTCCGGATTCCCCGGCCTGACCGCCGAGGCGCTCCGCGAAAAGCTCGCCCCCGAGTTCGAGGTCACCGACAAGGGCCAGGGCGAGGCCGGTTGTCGGGCCGCCTGGGAGGCCATCGAGGAGGCCGGCGATCAGGACATGCTGGGCTTCGGAACGGTCGCCGACGGCCGATGGGTCGTCGCCCGGCTCCGCTCGGACGAGGCCATGGACCGGCTCGCCCCCGAGCACAGCCCCGACTGGCGAAGCCTGGGCGTGAGCATCCTTCACGTCCTGGTGCTCGACTCGCTCCTGAAACCACTCGGCTCGCCGTCCTGCCGATACGTCCATCTGCTCGGCGAGGTGCTCGAATCGGTCTCGGCCCGGGGTTGCGACCTCGCCTGCCTGGTCCCGCCAGCGAAAATGGAGCACGTCGAGGCGATCGCCTCGGGCCTGGAGACCATGCCGCCGAAAAGCACGTACTTCTACCCCAAACTGCTGACCGGAATGGTCCTCAACCCGCTCCGAAGACTGGAGGGGTGATCCCCGATGCCGGGCTCGGAGTGCCCGAACCCGGCTCCCGATCAGGCCACTCGACGTCGACGGCCGACCATCGCGATCACGCTCAGTCCCAGACCCAGCATCGCGAGCGTCGAGGGCTCGGGCACTGACGTGATCGTGATCCCGGCCGTCATCGATTGCGTCACCGAACCATCCGCCTGAATGGTGAGCGTCGCGGTTGCCGAGGCGTCTGACAGTTTGCTGTCGTACAGGTTCAGGAAGAAAGCCGTTCCGCTGGAGCCGGTCGCCGTCGGATCGGTCACGGTGATGGCGACGAAGACGTCGAGGTACGAGCCGGCCGGCAGGTTGGCCGTCTGGTTCAGATCGTTGTAACTCTTCCCGTTGTCGAGTGTGACCTTGTCGGAAGTCCCGGGTTGAAGCTGGCCGCTCGCATCGCCGGTCGTCATCGGCGCGCCCAGGGTCAGGTCGGTCGATAGGTTGAACACCGTCGCCGTGACGTTGGCCGAGGATGGCACCGTCGACGGGTTGAGCTGCATGTCCAGCAGGCCGCCAGGACCGGTGGCCAACCCGGCCGTTGTCGAATCGATCTGAATCTCAAAAAGGGTCGTGGTCGAGCCAGCCCGCGCGGGGGAATCCACGGCGAACGTCGCCAGTACGGCCATCATCGCGACGAAGGCCATGCGATTCGGGATGTACGTTCTCATTCAGGCGTTCTCCTTCCTCTTCTCCATCGTCCGGATCAGGACCCCAGGGTCTCGATCGCATATTGTGTGGTGTAGCTGCTTCCCAGGACTTCCTCGTTGAAGACCACGACGAGGTTCACGGAAGCACCGACGCCCAGCGTGCCGACGTTGATCTCGATGTAGGGGACATTCTGGCTGCCGGTGGTGCCCGTGGCGTTCTCCAGCACGGCGCCCGTCGGTAGGTTCGGGAACAGGACGAAGATGGGCCCGTTGATCGTCGCATCGCCGGTGTTGGTCAGCCGGAACTGACCGTACCAGAGCTGGTTCCGGAAGTTCCGCATGAGGCCGACCTTGAAGAGCGAGAATCGGGCCGTCTGGACGTTGAAGCCACCGATGCTCCCCGCGGCAATGGCGTTACTTTCCGCGTCGAGCACGGGCGTGACCAGGTCGATCTGGTAAGTGCCATTGTCCGCCGAGAGCCAGGATCCGCCCGGCGGCGTGATGGCGTAGGTGACCGTGATCGACTGGTAGTTTCCAAAGGGGTCGGACGTCCCGAGCAACTGCGCCGAGCCGGGCACAGGCGTCGCCGCGATCGGCCCACCCAGGCCCGACGGCGGAGTTACTTCGATCAGTGCCCCGCCCACCGCGCCCGGCGCGATCCCGGCCGCCGAGGTGTAGGTCACGGTGAAACGGTAGCTCGTCGCGCCGTAGTCCGAAACGGTGACCGTCGGCGCTGCGACCGAGACCGAAGGTAACGCCTGGAAGGCCCCGAACTGGTAGGCGCCGAGGTCCCACCCGAGGCCAGGCGCCGGGCTGAGTCCGCGCTGGTCGGTGAAAAGCACCGTCCCGTTGGCGGCCGGATTGATTCCAATCCCAATGGCGACGCTCCCGGGGAGCAACGCGATCGTCTGGGTTGGGCCGCCGTTGCTCGCCAGACCATTCGGATCGAGCCCGGCCGGCGCCACAAAGGAGCCGCCGCCGTTCACGACGCCGATCGGCTCGGTGCCAAAAAGGCTGTTGTACGCAACGAAATGGCCGGAGCCCGACTTCTTGTTGGTGTAGTCGGCGCCGCTCGGACCGCTCTGGCTACCGGCGTATCCGTTACTGGCGAAGATGGCGTTGTAGGCCGCTCCGGTGCCGCCGCTCTGGTAGACACCGCCCTGATTGTTCAGGGCGACGGTCACGTTGTACAGGGTAAGAGATCCAGCGGAGAGGAAAACCCCGCCGCCCTGTGCGACTGTGCCGGCGGCACCCGAGGCGGTGCCGGCGGCCCCTGCCGACCCAGCCTTGCCGGAGGACGTGGCGGAGGCGCCGTGATTTCCATTGGCGGCTCGCGTGCCGTTGGGACCACCCGTTCCACCTCGGCCGGGAGGTCCTCCGAGACCAAACCCAAACTGAACGCCGGACGAGGTCGTCAGGACGTTTCGGGCCGATCCGCCACTCCCACCCTTGCCGACGGCTCCACCTGGGCCAGGAGTCAGGACGTTTTCGGCGACCGTCGCGTTGTAGACCGTGATGGAGCCGCCGGAGAGGTACAGGCCGCCGCCGAAGGCGTTCCCGCCCGTCCCTCCATTGCCGCCTGTTCCTCCGCCGCCACCGATTCCAGGCGTCCCGGCGTTGCCACCGTTGCCGCCGAGGCCCCCGAGCCCTGGCGTGCCGCCCGAGACCTGCGTCTGGCCCTGAGGAGCCTTGATTTTTCCGCCGTTGCCACCGCCGTTCAAGCCGAAGAGGGCCGATGGCTGCCCCGAGCTTGAGCTGAAGCCTCCGTTTCCGCCGTCGTAGGCCGTTCCGCCCAGGCCGCCCTGCCCGCCATTTCCACCCGCGCCGCCTTGAGCCGCGTCGTGAGCGATGGTGTCGCCGACAAGCGTGATCGCGCCGTGATAGACCCTCAGGCCGCCACCCGATCCGTTCCCGGCCAGTCCGCCACCGCCACCATTCCCGCCAGCCCCGCCGATTCCACCCTTTCCGCCGTTTCCATCACGACCGCCGGTGCCGCCATTCCCTCCGACACCCGCGACGAGCGTGATCCCGGTCTTCGACTTGCCGAGAACCGAGCCAGGGCCGCCACCGGTCCCACCCCTTCCACCATCGCCGGCGGTCCCACCCTGGTAGGCCGTCCCGCCTTTTCCACCGGTCCCGCCGAGTCCGCCGGCGCCTCCGATGGCGGCATTGCTCGTGATCGAGTCGCTTCGGAAGATGCCGTGTGCCGACTGGCCGCCACTCGTCAGGCCGATCGAGACGGCACCGCCACTCCCCATGCCTCCGGTTCCGCCACTCCCGCCCGCGCCGCCCCGGCCGCCCATGCCCGCCGAGCCGCCGTTGCCCCCCGCGCCTCCCATCCCGCCGGCGCCGCCGGCGCCCATCATCGAGGGCTTCTCGGGCAAGGGGCTCAGGCCCGGAACACCGCCGGCCCCACCGGCACCCCCCGAGCCGCCCGACCCTCCGGTCGCCGCGGCGAC
>DAIDKV010000035.1 GCA_027449865.1 Planctomycetales bacterium | reverse complement strand
GCGCCGCGGTCGCCGGGCCGCCGAAGGAGAAGCACGGCACGGATCATGAGATCCCGTCACCAGGGACCAGGAGAGTGCCATGCGCCCGGTCAGCAGGCGATTCGGCGGTCCATGGCAAATGTCGAGCCGAACAGTCGTGGAGACATACTGAAAATCATGGCCTCCCAGAGTTCTCAGAAACCTCCATCGGACCGGACCAGTGTCCTGCACAGCCTATCCTTGATTCGAATATTCAGGTGTTTGGGAATTGTGCTGCCTATCCTTTGGATAGGAATGTTCCATATTGGTATCGTCAGCCAAGCCCCATTTCGTGTGTCCTTCCGTGTTAATATTATTCATACCATAATGACTGCATCTTTTGTTTTGCTTTTCATCTCTTGTCTTAGTGGTCGCATCAGGATCGTCCTTGGTTGTCTAATGGTCCTTGTCGCGGAACGGACAATGGGGACATTCCTGGATCTCGACGCGCTCTGGGTAATCTGGGATATTTCCCTGCGTTGCCGATACGCCCGTCCTTGACCGACCGTGCGGTCGTAGACTGTATTCCAGGTTCAGCGCCCGCGCTGTCTCTCGGACCCACACGCACACGGAAGAACCCAACGGCCGATCCCGCCACACCGACTCCCGCCCGGTTGAGAATGTGATAGGTGTAGCCACCGGCGCAGGCGCGGGTCGTTCGGGGCATGAGGTCGTCCTCAACGAGGCTCGAGCGGGAAGTCGAGGCTTTTCCCAGATTATCCAGCACGCCGGGAGATCGAGCAATGTCCCCGTTGGCGTTTTGTCCCTCGTTTGCGTTTGCCGCGAGTGAGGCGGGGACGGCTCACATCATTCCCATCCCTCCGCCGCCCATGTTCCCCGCTCCTCCCATCCCGATTCTCATCCGCGGAAGCAGGCCAGATCTCATGAGGAGTCCAAGATCGATTTCATCACGATGCTGGCTGCTCCCCATCAGCTCGCGGACCGCTTCGCCGAGTTCTTCCCTCACTCCCTCAACCGAGCTGATAATGAGGACACCATCGCGGACGCAGTAGGCCAGGCCGAGTTGCTTGAGCATCAGTCGCAGCGAGGACCGAAGCGGGACGCCCTCCAGGTCGATGACGACCTCGGAATCCATCGTGTTCCCGGCCTCCTGCAGCGCCTGGGGATCCACGTAGATCGGCAAGGCGCCGTTCGGTCCGGTCATCTTCGATCGCACGGACTTCAGCACCTCGCTCAGGGGTGTCGGCTTTGGAAAGGACAGAGTGATCGGCTGGTCCAGGCACTTCCAGGTGCGATCGTTCGCGGGGTTCTTGTCCCACTCGGTCACAGCGGTGCCCAGTTCGGCGATCGTGAGTCGCAACCGGGCCTCTCTTGACATGCCGTTGATGGTTTTCTCACTGGTGAAGTACTCGCTCGCTCGCTCCTCGGCCTCACTCGCCCCTCCAAACCCTCCGCCAGGATTCTCCGCGGAGCTTGTTCCCTTCAACGAGCCAGTTCGCCTCTCCTTGCTCATCATCCCGCCCATGAGACCGGCCCCGGCCTGTTTCTGGGCGGCCTTCTCCGGAGTGATCGGAGGCTGTAATCGGGCCTCGGCGTTGCGCTGCTCTGGTGGGATGGGCAGCGCACCCGGCTGGCCCGCACTCTGCCCCTCGGCGAGGACGAGCCCGGTCGTCACACCGAGGGCGGCGAGCAAGGCGAGACCGGCGGACTTCGCATGTGTGAGCATCATGATTCGCAGGACTCCATCAACAAGATTGACGACGGAAACCGAAACCACCGAGGAACCGGCCGCGCCGAAGACCGAACACGCGGCGTTGAACGTGACCGACTTCAACGACTCGGGGACCGCGATCCGGACCCCGACGAGCGAAAGCTCCCCTCCCGGGATCGAGACGCCTCGGCGAACGAGCCGTTTGCGGAGCATCTCACGAGCCCGCGAGAGCCGGCCCTTGACCGTCCCGATCGGGCATCCGAGCCGATGGGCGGCCTCCTCGTGCGAGAGGCCCTCGAAGTAGCAGAGCAGCACGAGGGCGCGATATTTCTCCGGCAGCCGACGGACCTCCTCATGCAGCCAGGGGAGCGGTTCGGGTTCGGGTTCGGCCGCGGCCTTCTGGAGCGCATCGGAGCCGAGCGGCGTCCGGGCCGCCCGACGCGCCCCGACGACCCGCGCCCGGTTCGCCACTCGAAAGGCGACGCCGTAGAGCCAGTTCCCCAGCAACTCGCGGCTCCGAAGCGAGCCGGCCTTGCGGACCAGGACGAGGAAGGTGGCCTGAAAAGCGTCGTCGACGTCGTTCGGGTCGCGGAGAAGGCGTCGGCAGACGCCGAGGACCATTGGCCCGTGTCGGGTGACGATGGCCTCGAAGGCGGCCTCGTCGTGCCCTCGGACGAAGCGTTCGAGGAGTTCGCCCTCGGAGAGCCCCGAGACGGTCCCGTTCTGGAAGAGTCGCTCGACCTGTCGGGCGAGGGCCCCGCTCGACGGCCCCTGCAATCCGGTCCGCATACCGAGCCTCCCCGAGTTGGTCCGCCCACCGCGGCCGACGATGGGCGTCTGACAGGTACTGCACGCCGGCCCATTTCAGGATACGCGATTTCTCGAAGATCCTCATTCACGCGCCTGGAGTGGGTTCCCGATCGAGCCGGAAAGGCGAGCCGTCACATGTGTATAAAGCATAAGATAAGATATGTGAATTTGTACTTGTAAGCCGCCTGTCTGGACGCATGGCTTCCCGTCCGGCTAGCCCCAAAACAAGCGTTATATATTAGTCGGCCGAGCGGCACGGCATCACATGTATCGGATTATCATTGAACGTACCTTCTACGACCCGGAGCCCTCGGGCCCCGTCCTTCGAT
>DAIDKV010000034.1 GCA_027449865.1 Planctomycetales bacterium | reverse complement strand
TGGTGTCACCATCAGCTCCGGCAGCCAGGTCGATCTCCGACAAAACCAATTCGCCACTCTCCAGGGTACCATCACCAACAACGGCAATATCTCCCTCGACTCCGCCGGCTTCCCCACGACTCTCCAGCTCAGCGGCGCCGTGACCCTTAACGGCGGCTCGCTCTCGATGTCCAACAATCCCAACAACTTCATCGTCGGTGCCGGCGCCGGCGCCTCGCTGACCAACGCCGGGACGATCGAGGGCGGGGGCCAGATCGGCAACAACAACGTCAATAACGCCTTCACCCTCATCAACAACGGGACCATCCTGGCGAACGAGACGACGGAACTGACCATCGCCCCGGTCGGCAAAACGACCAACAATGGGACGTTCGAGGCGATCAACGGCAGCACGCTCTTCATGAACGGTACGCTGACCAACTTCAACGCAGCGACCTCGACGCTGACCGGCGGGACCTACAACGCCGTCGTCGGGACAATCGCGCTGGCCCAGGCCAATAGCAACGGCTCGGCGGTGATTGCCAGCAACGCCGCGACGATCCTCCTCGACGGTCCCTCGGCGAGCCTTACGGACAGTAACGGCCACGATATTCTCCGTGGCTTCCTCTCCTCGAACCTGGCGGCCGGGAACCTGACGATCCAGAACGGCGTCTTGCTGAACACCTCGGCCACCGGCTTCACCAACGCCGGGTCGGTGCAGCTCGGCACGGGGAGCACGCTCACCGTGGGGGGCGCGAACGACTACATCCAGACCGCCGGCACAACGGCGCTTCTGACCAACAACTCCGGGCTCAATCTCGCTTCGGGCCATGCGTTCCAGCTCCAGGGCGGGACGCTCGTAGGGATCGGGACGATCCAGGGCGACCTGATCAACTCCGGCGGGACGGTCCTCCCCGGTCTCGTCGGGAGGGCCGGGACGCTGACCATCACCGGGAACTACTCCGACCCGCTCGGCGGCACGCTCGACATCCAGATCGGCGGACCAGGCTCAAGCTCGCTGCTCACCGTGGATGGCTCGGCGACGCTGACCGGCACCACTCTCGACCTGAGCCTGCTCAACGGCTTCAATCCCGCCGTCGGATCGCAGTTCGACATCCTGCAAGCCGGAGGCATCATTAGCGGGACATTCACAAACTCGACGGTTGTCGACGGAGGACTCACCTTCTCGGTGGTCTACCAGAGCCACGACGTCTTCCTCGACGTGACGGCGAACTCGGTGCCCGAGCCGTCGACCATCGTGATGCTCGGACTCGGGATTCTTGGGCTCGGAGCGATCGCGAATCGAAAGACCCGAAGCGCCGCTCGCTGAGAGCGATGAGTTTGACATCGACGTCCTGGAAGTCCGTCCGGCGGCCCGCCTCACAACCGAGGCCGCCGGGCCACTCCGCAACCCAGAGTCAAGCCCGGGGACGTTGTCGGGGCCGAAGTGGTCGCCTGGTCCTGGCCCGTGACCGGCCCTCCGAGCAGTTGAAGATCAGGCGTCGAGGGTCGCGACCTCGTCGATCGAGACGGCCCGGCGCTCGTCGACGGCCTTCCGCGCCAGCAGGCCGATGAGCGTCGCGGCGCGGGCGTCGGCCAGCGAGACCGGGGGCGCCGATGGAGACTCCGATCCCACCGCGACGAGGAACGCCTCCAGCGCCAGCCGGGTATCCGCCCGAGGACCGCCCTGGATCGTTTGCCTTGGCGCGGACCGGTCGCGCAAGGTCAGGCCGCCGGTCGAGAAGTCGAGGCCGCCCTCCTCGCCCAGCACGCGGAACGTCGTTCCGGTGAATCCATCGTCGGCCGGCGCGATCCAGCTTTGCGAGAACGAGGCGCGGAAGCCATCGGCCCATTCCAGCTCGACGGCGTAGTGATCGGTCACATCGCGGAGCGCATCCACCCGGGCAAACAGCCCGCGCCGACCCCAGCCGATGGCCGACGTCGGCAGCTCGCCCTTGATCCAGTGCAGAACGTCCCAGACGTGGACCGCCTGCTCGACCATCCAGTCGCCCGACCGCTCGCGACGGCCAAGCCATCCGCCATGGCCGGTGAGCGGGCCGTTGCTGCTATTCCAGGCGGCTCGGGCCTCGACCAGCGGGCCCAGCTCGCCCCGATGGATCCGGTCGACCGCCTCGCGATACCTTGGGTTCGACCGCCGCTGAAACCCAACATGCACCGCGAGCCCAGGCGCCGAGGTTGAGGCGGCGATCAGCCGGTCGCATTCTCCCAGGGTCATCCCCGCCGGCTTCTCGGCGTACAGGTGCTTGCCGGCCGCGATCGCGTCGAGGTAAATCCGCTCGTGAAGGTCGCACGGCACGGCGACGACGACCGCGTCGACGTCCTTCCGGTCGAGCAACCGCCGAGGATCCTCGACCGCCTCGGGCCGGCGTCCGCTTGCCTTCTCGACGATCCCCTGCCCCCGCGCCCGGTGCCTGGGCTCCGGATCACAGACGGCGGCCACCGAGGCGCCCGGGATCTCCATCGCGGCGCGGAGGAGCGAGGTGCCCCGGTTGCCGATCCCGATCACGCCCAGGCGCACCGAGTTGGGGGCGGCCTCGGCCAGATGACCCTGCGAGATCGCCAGACCGGCCGCCGCCGAACAACCCAGGAATCGACGGCGGTTCACGCGGTGCTCATCGCCTCGACGCGTCGCGGACATGGTCACCGGACAACCCTCCCGGACGGCGGGGCTGGACTCGGGGCGATCCGGTTTCGACCGGATGGAACGCCGTTCCTCTTCATTGTATCGGCATCGCTTCGAAACTTCGAGCCGCCGAACTCGCCCCGTTCGCCGGCCATTGGTATACTGCCACATTCGGCGACGGCATACGGATGGACACAACAAGGGCGGCGAGGGACGATGGCCAAGCATATTTTTGTGACGGGCGGGGTGGTCAGTTCGCTGGGCAAGGGGCTGACCTGTGCCTCGATCGGGATGCTGCTCGAACAACGCGGGCTGAGGGTCCGGCTCCAGAAGTTCGATCCGTACATCAACGTCGACCCGGGCACCATGAGCCCCTACCAGCACGGCGAGGTCTACGTTCTCGACGACGGCTCGGAGACCGACCTCGACCTCGGCCACTACGAGCGGTTCACCCGCGCCCCGCTCACCCGCGACTGCAACTACACCACCGGCAAGATCTATCTCTCCGTGATCCAGAAGGAGCGCGAGGGGCGATACTATGAGGGGAAGACCGTGCAGGTCATCCCCCACGTCACGGATGAGATCAAGGCCGCCATCCATTGCCTGGCCGAGGACGACGTCGACGTCGTCATTACCGAGATCGGCGGGACCGTCGGCGACATTGAGGGCCTGCCGTTCCTCGAAGCGATCCGACAGTTCGCGATCGACGAGGGACGGGAAAACTGCCTGTACATCCACCTGACGCTCGTCCCCTACCTCAAGGCCGCCGCCGAGCTGAAAACCAAGCCGACGCAGCACTCCGTGGGAATGCTCCGCCAGATCGGCATCCAGCCCGACGTTCTCATCTGCCGGTGCGAGCAGCCGATCCCGCCCGAGGACCGCGAGAAGATCGCGCTGTTTTGCAACGTCGACCGCAAGGCGGTCATCGAGGAGCGCGACCGCCAGTTCAGCATTTATGAGGTTCCGTTGAGCCTGGTCAACCACGGGCTCGACGAGATCCTGGTGAAGCGGCTCCGGCTCAAGGCCGGCCCTCTCGACCTCTCCGAGTGGCGCGAGATGGTCGAGCGGATCAAGAATCCCAAGCACGAGCTGCGGATCGCGGTCGTCGGCAAGTACATGAAGCATCGAGACGCCTACAAGTCCGTCTACGAATCGCTGGATCACGCCGGGATCGCCAACCACGCCCGAATCCTGGTCGTCCGCGTCGAGGCCGAGGACATCGAAAGCCGAGGCGCCGAGGCCACCCTCGGCGGCGTCGACGGCATCCTCGTTCCGGGCGGCTTCGGCATGCGGGGGATCGAGGGGAAAATCGAGGCCATCCGATTCGCCCGGACCAACGGTATTCCCTACTTCGGGATCTGCCTGGGAATGCAGTGCGCCGTGATCGAGGTGGCGCGCGACGTCCTGGGCCTGGAAGACGCCAACTCAACCGAGTTCGACCAGACGACCGACCACCCGGTCATCGGCCTGATGCCCGAGCAGTTCGAGATCCGACAGCGAGGCGGAACCATGCGACTGGGCTCCTGGCCGTGCGTCCTGGCGCCGGAGAGCCGCGCCCTCGCCGCCTACAACGCCGAACGGATCGACGAGCGACACCGGCACCGCTACGAGTTCAACAACGCCTACCGCCAGGCGTTCCAGGAGATCGGCCTGGTGGCGACCGGGACCAGCCCCGACGGCCAGATTGTTGAGATCGTCGAACTGGTCGACCATCCGTGGTTCGTCGCCGTGCAGTTCCACCCCGAGTTCCAGTCGAAGCCGACGGCCGCGCACCCGCTCTTCCGCGAGTTCGTCGCCGCCTCGCTCCGACACCGAGCCTCGCGCGACATCGGCGCCTCGGCCTCCTGATCGAGGGAAAGGCGCCCACGAAAGAACACGAAAGGCGCGAAAAAGAAAAAGGTGATGAAGCCTCATGACGATCAGGGCGCGGCACTACCTCGACGGCCGATGGATCGAGCTAACCGTCCGGGACGGCGCGATCGGGGCCGTCCTCGACGTCGACGGGCCCGATGAGACCACGTCAGACGACGACTGGATCGCCCCCGCGTTCTGGGACATTCAGCTCAACGGCCGATGGGGGCATTCGTTCTCGTCGCCCGAGTTGACGGTCGAGCAGGTCGAGCGGATCGTCCGGGCGCAGGGACCGCTCGGAACGGCCCGCCTCTGCCCGACGCTCATCACCGCGCCCGACGACCACCTGCTCCACGGCGTGCGGACGATCGCGGAAGCCTGCGAGCGGTCGCCGGACGTCGCGCGTCGGGTCGTCGGCATCCACCTCGAAGGACCGTTCCTCTCCGAGAAGGACGGTTACCGAGGCGCCCATCCGGCCGGGGCGATCCGCGATCCCGAGATGGATCTCTTCGACCGATGGCAGGAGGCCGCCGGCGGCCGGATCGTTCTCATCACGATGGCCCCCGAGCGTCCCGGATCGATCAAATTTATCGACGAGGTGACGAGGAGAGGCGTGGTCGTCGCGATCGGCCACACCGCCGCCGACGGCCCGACGATCCGGGTCGCGGTCGAGGCCGGCGCCCGGCTGTCGACGCACCTGGGCAACGGGATCGCCGCCACCCTGCCCCGTCATCCGAATCCGATCTGGAACCAGGCGGCCGAGGATGGCCTTTGCGCCTCGTTCATCGCCGATGGCCATCACCTGGACATCGCGACTCTGCGAGTGTTAGCGCGAGCGAAGGGCCCCGGTCGGACGATCCTGGTGAGCGATGCGAGCCCGCTGGCCGGCCTACCTCCCGGGACGCACGGCGAATGGGCGGTGGATCCCTCGGGCAAGATCGTGGTGGCGGGCACGCCGTACCTGGCGGGCTCGAACCAGGGGTTGGAAACGGGCGTCCGGAACTTGCAACTCGCGACCGGCTGGGACCTGGCCGACGTCGTGGCCACCGCGTCGGCGAACCCGGCGCGCCTGCTCGGCCGCCCCTCGCCCCGGCTGGAGCCCGGCGAGAGGGCGGATTTTGTCCTCTTCCGCCGCGAGGCCGGGGGCTTCGCCCTGCGGCAGACCTGCGTCGACGGCGAGGTCGCCTGACAGAATTCGGCCGATCATTCCAGCGGCTGGCGAACCAAGGCAGAGGACACCCGTCGGCGATGCATTTCTGGCGTCTCCTCATTCATGCCCGAGATCTCTTGATTCCTGGAAGGCTCCTCGGCTCGCGTCGCATAGCCTGGATCGGCGGCCAGGGACCCCGGCTTCGATGGCGGAAGAACGAAGGCGGTCGGAAGCGCTCGATCGAGGAGGCCGTTGCGATCGCCAGGACCAATGGCGTCGAGATACCTGAGGATGTGACTTTCTTTGAAGCGGAACCTGGCGAACTGAAAGGGGAATGGAAAGGATTTCGCTCCGGCCAACGATTCGAGACGGCCCGAGGCCCGCTTGTCGCCGAGGAAAGGGATGGCCGGGTCTACTGGCAAAGTCATTACAATAGGGAAGGCAAGATCCCGTTCCGGATCCATCCGGATGTTCTGGTCAGTGACGAGGCGATCATCGCCGTCTTCCGGCATGAGATGTACGAGCTGTCGCTATTCCGGAAAGTGTTCCTGCAATCGAAGACGCGTAGCATGGATGGCACGGATTACGGGCTCCAGGTCTCAGAGGGACATCCCGGGAACTTTCACGATCGGGCCTGGGATGAGGCGGACAGAATCCTCGCACGCGTGAGGAGGCAAAAGCGATGAAATTGGCGTGTCGCAAGGCGTGGGACCATTACCAGGAGGGGCGAATCACCGCGACGGAGTTCCTCATCAAGTTCCTGAACGCGGCTGATCCCGAAGATGTGCGGGAGGCGCTGGATACTCTGCCCGCGGATCTCCTGGAGATATTGAGACAGTTCCTCAAGGATTACCGGCCCGAGATGCGTGTCTTCCGTGGGTCTCCCCCCCGCGCATGCGCCGTGAAGATGGCCCGCGCGGTACTGGACGAGCCCGCGAGATCGAGTTCCTAGAAGTGTGATGGTTCACGCCGGGCTCGAAACCTGGTCGAGGCTACAGGCAAGCCCCGCCTTTTAGGGCTGGGGTCCTGACGTCAGGCAAATCCCGTGAATCTTCATAAATAGCCCTGATTTGTTCGCTAAAACTCCCAGCAAATCTCCCTTTTTTGCGAGTCGTTTTTGATGTCGGACGGTGCTGTGTCCGAACTGGTCGCCGGAACGCTCGATACGGGCCTCAACCGGGAGGCGTCGGGGCGGGCGCGGTCAGGAGGCGGCGGAATTCCGGGTAGGCGAACAGCGGGTTGAGGTCGGGATCCAGTACGTCGCCCCGGAAGAGGCCGGGGCGACGGCGAAGGGCCGCGCGCAGGGCGTCGAGCGCGGGTGCGAGGTAGGTCTCGGGACGCGGTCTCGGCGCTGCGGCGGCCTCGGCCGGCGAGGCCGGCGAGGCCGGCGAGGCGGGGCGCGAGCTGGCGTCGAGGCAGAGGGCATAGGCCCTCGCCGCGACGATCAGGCTCTCGACGTCGTCCGGCGCCAGGCGGCGGAGAGTCTCGGCGGCCTCGGCCGCCGCGCGAAGGTCGCCGCGTCGGGCGAGGCTCAGGGCCCGGATCGCCCAAAGGCCCTTCGCCGCTTCGGGCGGTTGGGTCGCGATCCAGGCCGGATCGCCGAGCGCACGGCGGGCCTCTCGGCAGAGGAACAGGCGGTCGCCGATCGCGGTGTCGAGCGAGGCTCTCCGGTCGGGAGCGATCAGGCCCGCGTCGGCCGTCTCCCGAAGGTTGGTCCGCGACTGCTCCAGCCAGCTCACGGCCTGGTCGAATCGCTCGCGGCGCGACTCCAGGTCCGCGAGCTTCGTCAGGATCTCGTCGATGTCCATGTGTTTCTGGAGCGAGCCCGGATCGTCGCGCGAAAGCGCCCGGGCGATGTCGAGGCATCGTCGGTAATCGCGGTCGGCGGCCGGATAATCCCGCGCGGCGAGTCGAGAGTCGGCCACCAGGCTCACGGCGACGAGCAGGTCTCGCCTCGCCTCGGCGCTGGAGGGATTGGCCGCGGCCAGCGCCTCCGAGCCGTCGAGGTATTTCTGGTACGATTCGAGGGCACGCTTCGGATCGGCCCGGCGGAGCGCCAGCGCGCCGAGCCGGGAATGGCAGACGGGGACCTCGCGGCGAGCCCGGATGTCGTCCGGCTGTGCGGCCAGTTGAGCCTCGGCGTATCCGAGCGCCTGGCGATATTCGCGCTCGGCCTCGTCGAAGTCGCAGCCGGCCAGGGCGAGGTCGCCGAGGCGGGAGTGGACGAAGCGCAGGTCGAAGCGGTGTCGCTGGGCGTCGGGATCGCGGTCGGTCTCGGTCAAGGCCAGGCCGCGCCGGTAGGAGGCGCGGGCCTCCTCGAATCGGCCCAGGCGAAGGGCGAGGTCGCCGAGCTTGTTTTGCGAGACAGCCCGGCCGCGCCGACCCTCGGGGCTCTCTCGCCAGACCTCGGGCAGGGCCTCGCGCCGTTCCAGGGCATGGCGGTATCGGGAGCCCGCCTCGTTGAGATCGGCCGAATACAGGGCCAGGTCACCCAGGCGGTCGTCGCAGGCCGCGGCCAGCCGGCCCGCCTCCACGGCGATCTCTCCTCCGGCCGATCCGGCGAGGGCCGCCGCCTGGTCGCTCCCCGCCCGGAAGTGCTCGCGGGCGGTGCTGGTCCGACCGGCCAGGAACGAAAGCTCCCCCATTCGCTCTCGGGCCATCACCCGGGCGAGGGCGACATCCGAATCATCGGCCGGGTCGCGGGCGATCTTTTCCAGTCGCGAGATGGCGGCATCGGCCAGTCGGCCTCGCAACGTCAGGGTTCCCGCCGATCGGCCGAGCTGATCCTGCACTTCCTTGATCAGTGTACTCACGGTCTCCAGCGCCAGCGTGCGCTGCTCGCTGGCGACCCGCGCGCGCTCCGCGGCGATCCGGGCGGCCGCATGGGCCTGCTCGGCGTTGGCGTCGGCACGGATTCGCTCGGCGATCGCCGAGCGGCGTTCCCGATCGATCCGCGCCGCGGCGAACAACGACCCGACCGCCAGCGCGGCCAGGAGCAGGAACGTCGATGCGGTCAGCGCCGCGACTCGGCGATTGCGACGGCTCCAGCGCGCGAGCCGGCCCATCGGCCCGACCGGCCGCGCGACGATCGGCTCTCCGGCGAGCCATCGTCTCAGGTCAGCCCCCATCGCGGCGACGTTCGGGTATCGGCGTCTCGGATCCTTGGCCATCGCCTTCAGGCAGATGGTCTCCAGGTCGCGCGGGATCGCCTCGTTGAGCTGGCGGGGCGGGCGCGGCTCGACCTCGAGAACCTGGTGGATGACCCGCGCCGGCGTCCCGTGGAACGGCGGTTCTCCGGTGAGCAGCTCATAAAGGGTGGCGCCGAGCGCGTATTGATCGGCCTGGGCGTCGAGTTGTCTCTGGCCCCGGGCCTGTTCGGGGCTCATGTAGTTTGGCGTGCCGACGAGCGTTCCTTCCGGCAGGGAGCCTGGCGCGTCGGCGGCGTGGGCCAGGCCGAAGTCGACAATCCGGATCCGGCGGTGAACCGGGTCGAACAGGAGATTGGCCGGCTTGATATCGCGATGGATCAGCCCGGAGTCGTGAGCGGCGGCCAGGCCGTCGGCGGCCTGGGCGATGAGTTCGGCGGCCTCGGCCGGAGCCAATCGCCCGAGCTCTCGAAGGCGATCGGCCATGCTGGGGCCGGGGATCGACTCCATCACGATGAAGGGGACGCCGTCGGCCGTCTCCTCCACGGCGTGAACGACCACCACATGGTCGTGCCGGAACCGAGCGGCGTGCCGGGCCTCGCGGGCCAGTTGCCGGCGATGATCCCCCTCGAGCCGGTCGGACCGTAGCACCTTGATCGCGACCGGGCGCCCGAGGGCCTGGTCGTAGCCCTCGAAGACGACTCCCAGCCCGCCCCGGCCGAACTCGCGGAGGATCCGGTAGCCGCCCAGTGTGCCGAGGTCGCCCTCCACCCGAGGCGGGCCCAGCCCCAGCGAGGCCAGCCCGCCAGCCGGCGCCATCGGCTCGGAACCCAGGGACGTTCCGGCCGACTGCTCGATCAATCGGGCGAGCGCCGCTTCACGCCAGTAGGGTGAGGGACGATGGTCTCGGGCCGCCATCTCGCGCAATTCAGGGTCGTCGCTGGCCTGCTCCAGAACCGCCCGACAGGCCGCGCAATCGGCCAGATGGGTGCGAAGCCGCGCCCCCTCCTCGGCCGGCAGACGCCCTTCGAGCAGGTCGCTCAGGAATTCCGGGCTGGGGCACGTCGTCGGCATGGGTTGCGTTCAAGCGATCACATCAGATGGGGAAGGTTTCCGGCCAGAAGCAGGATCTGGGCCCGGAGATGCTTCAGCACGCGCGACCGGGCGGTGTAGACATGGTCGATCGGCATCCCGACTTCCAGCGCCACCTGGCGAGCGTCGGCCCCGGCGACCCAGGTTCGCTCGAAGGCGCGCCAGGTGATCCCCTCGAACCGGGGCCGAATCTGTTCGAGCGCCACTTGCAGCACCCGGGCGTTGAAGTCGTCGGCCCATTCGGCGTCCGCCGGACCCTCGGCGATCTCGTCCGGGGAGACCCACTCGATCGAAAGCTCGGCACCCGCCTGGCCGGCCAGGAAGCGGCTCACCTTGCGCCGGGTCACCATCCGGAGCCAGTCCCGAAACCGCCCCTTCCGCGGATCGTAATCAAAACTTCGGATGGACCGGCTGACCTGCCGGAGCACCTCCTGCGTGATGTCGGCCGCGTCCGCGTCCTGAAGTCCGCGCTTCCGGCAGTAGCCATAAACCAGCGGCGCGTACAGTAGCGTGAAGGTCGTCCAGGCCTCGACGTCCGAGTGATCGCGTAACTGAAGGAGCAGACTCGGACGCGTCGCGCCCTCATCGCGCGGATGGTCCATAACCCCTCGCCCCAATCGAGTTCGTTCCACGATGGAATTCGTCCGATGAGCCCCAGGGCCCGGAAACCGGGAGTCCGCACGGCCTACGATGCCGGCATTGTATGACTCAATTCGATTATCGCTTCTTCCGATTCTGAGGACAAGCGCATGTCTGATATTGGCATCATGGGAATTTTCCTCGACATCCCAGCGCGGATGGGTCTGGAGCCCGGCCATGGCTTCGGGACCGGCGCGCCTGACCTCGATCGGGTCGAGGATCCAGCAGACCGAGCCGGGCATGCACGGGAACGATCAGAGCGGCGTCCCGCGGACGGACGTGATCGGCGTCGAGGCGACGATTCCGTGGACCTTCAGCTTGCGTCGGTAAATCCGGTCGCCGCAGAAGGCGTAGAGGATCTCGTGGTCGCGACCGCCGAAACAAAGTCCGAGCGGCCTCGACCGATTGGGGAGCGGCAGGATCACCTGGCCTGGGCCGTCGTCGGCGCACGACTGAACGCCGAAGCGGGTCGCGATCAGAAGTTGTCCTTCTCTCGCGTAACACATCCCCTCAGCGCCCGCGTCGTCCTCCCAGTCGGGGACGTGCAGCCAGAAGAACCGTTCGCGGTCGGAGAGCGAGCCATCGGGCTGGATCCGGTAGCTATACGCCCATTTCGACCGGCCGTCGGCCACGGCGAGGAGCCATCGGTCAGGACGGTAGGCCAGCCCGCTGGCCGATCTCGGCGCCGAGTCAACCCGCCTCTTGACCCCATCCTTCACGAACCAGACCGAATCACGGTCCTCGCCCGACTCGCGACCCGCGACGAAAAGCCCGCCCTCGGGCCTCGCCAGCACATGGCGGGCAAGAAGTCCCTCGGCCACCACGCTCGACCTCGTCCCCTCGAACCGCATGACCTTCCCCGTCCGGCCCGAGACGGTGTACAGCTCACCCCGGGGGCCAAACGAAAGGCCGTCGGCCTGGCCGGCGTCGGGGAGGAATTCCGAGATCGACCCGTCTTCATTTATCTTCCGAATCGAATGAGCCGACGGGTCCACGAAGACGACCTCGCCCCGCTCGTTGCTGGCGCCGGCGGTCACGTCGCGGAGCCCCTCGGCGACAGGCCGCCAGGGCTCGCCCGGTAGGATCAGGTCGCGGACCCTCGGCGCGCCCGGACCAGGCTCGATCGGCTTCGGCCAGTCCTTCCAGATGAAGGCCATCGCCTCGCGGAAGTGGTCGTAATAGCCGGCGACGTGACCACCGTTGATCACCCGGAATTGGTAATCATAGCCTGAAAACTTCAGTGCCTTGTCCATTTCCAGGTCGAGGAGGAACCAGTCTCCGGCGGCGTTCTCCATGTCGCGCATGCCGGTGGTCAGATAGGCGCGGATCGGCCTGGGCTCGAACTTCCGGACGAGGGTCGGGAATTCGTGACCGCCGCGGAAGGCGACGAAGCTCCCGCTGTTGGCGTAGACTCGACTGAACAGATCAGGCCGCTGGAAAGCCGCATTGAACGCGGCGATCCCGCCGCTGCTCCCTCCGGCGATCGAGCGATCGTTGCCGCTGGTCGAGAGCTTCAGGTCGAACCGGCGGGCGACCTCGGGAAGGATCTCGTCGACCAGGAACCGGGCGTTGGTGTCGCCGACGGCGTCGTACTCGAAGCATCGGTTGCGCCGGCCGATCGTCCCCTTGACGGGCGCGGGCAGGTCGCCGGGGCGGACGAAGACGCCGACCGTGACGGGCAGCTCGCCGGTGGCGATCATCGCTTCGAGAAGGGGCTTCTCGGCCGGGTTGTAGCCGTCGAACTTGACCGAGACGCAGGCCGGCTTCGAGCCCTCGTACTGCGCCGGGATGAAGACGTGAACCTGTCGGGTGGTCCCGGGATAAATGGTGCTGCTCGCGAAGGTGAACGCCTCGACCCGGCCGGGCCGGATCGCCTCGGGCCTGAGTTCCGGCGGCGTGTAAGTGCTCGGCGGGCTCTCCGGGACACCGCCCACCGCGACACTCGGCGACCCCGCGAGCGGCCGGACGAACCAGTGCAAATGCCGGTCGCCGGGGCGGTTCTCCCAGAGATCAATCTTCGCGCCGGGCCTCGGGACACCGCCGAGGTGGTCGAGACCCATCCCCCGCACATGCCCCGGAATCAGGCCGTAGGACCCATCGTCATTTCTGGTGAGCGACCAGCGCTGCCAGGGCTCGCCACGGTCGGGCTCCAGGACGATCGGCGTCCCCATCCTCGTCCCGCCCTTCGCCGCCGAAAGCACCAGCGCCGGGGCATGAACGGGCCGGATGACGTAAGCGTCTCCCTCCTTCGCGGTGATGGTCCACTTCTGCGACGGAGAGCCGTTCGGCCGGCCGATCGAGACGAGAGCCCCCTCGGTCGAGCCCCCGCCGACGACCTCAAGGGTCAGATTCGTCGAGCTGGCCGGAACGATCGCGTAGGCGCCCCAGTCCTCGGCCCGGGCCTGACCCACGGCGCAGAGGGCGATCCAGGGGATCCATGCGGCCACCTGGCGTCCGGGTCGAATACACATGGTGAGAATCCTTCGGCGTGGTGTGTTCCGGCTTGGGAGTGGTGCTGAGTGCATCACAACGCGTTTCACCGGTCAAGCGCCGGGTCTGGCAAAACGGGAATCGGCTCGATGGGGCTTCGCGGGTCCGTGGATTGCAACCAGGAAGCCGGCCAGCTAGTCTGAGAACCGGTTCGCCCCGCAGCCTCGCGTGAAGGGTTGCGAAGCGTCGGGCTCTCGGTGGCTTCAAGCGGTGGGAGGTAGGCCCTGATGGTCGGTCCGGATCCCCAGAACGGCGGACAGACCGCGATCCAGCCGGGTCGCGACGGCTCCGGGACACCCGCGCTCCATCGATCGCCGATCCTCTCGATCGACGAGTTTCGGTGGGTCGTCTTCCTCATTCGATCCGCGAGAGTCCTCGCCGTTCTCCAGCGATTCGTTCCGGAGAAGTATCTGCCGCCGCGGGAGGATCGAATCCCACTCCCGTTGCTGGATCGGCTGATTCGCGAGCTGAAGAAGCTCCTTCCGAGGTGGAAATGGATACCGTCCGCCCGGCCGATCCCTCGATCGCCCGCGAAGCTCGGCGAGGAGTTCTTTTACGCGATCGCGGCGCTTCGGATGAGCCGCCCCGATCTCTGGCGAGCCGGCCAGACGGATTGCGTGGCCGTTTTGGACGAGCTTTACGCGCTTCTGTACGCGATCGGAGCCCGGGCGCGCGCCCGGAAGCCTCGATCGAAGGCACAAGAACCCGAGGTGCCGACGCCGTGAAGGCGAGGGATCGCTGAGAAAACAACGAGACCCGGGCCGTCGCGAGGACGACCCGGGTCGTGCTGTTCTGTTCCAGCAAGCTTCGGTCAGCCGACCGCCGATGTCAGGCGGTGGCGGGATCCTTGCCGTCGATCCAGGGGCCTTCGAGCTTCTGGTAGCTCGGCGGTTCGAGGAGCGAGCCCTCGGTGCCGGCCTTCCAGCCGATGACCTGGTTCGGCTTGCCGCGGAGGTGGCTGCGCTCCTCCCATCGGGCGGCCCAGGCGCCGTCGGCCTCGCGAGGCTGGC
This sequence comes from Planctomycetales bacterium, assembly GCA_027449865.1. Classification (GTDB taxonomy): domain Bacteria; phylum Planctomycetota; class Planctomycetia; order Isosphaerales; family Isosphaeraceae; genus JAKAUH01. Next base: position 7,383 of record DAIDKV010000034.1, on the reverse strand, counting down.
CCGTCTCCTTGTCGAAGTAGTACGCCTTCCCCTCGCGGTACGACTGCACGCCGAGGTTCACCGTCGTGATCGCCGCGTAGCCAAGCTCGGCCGGGCAGAGGGTCTCGGTGTTGCGCGACCGGATGCACTCCAGGAAGTGCGCCCAGAGGGCATACGTGTCCTCGCGCGGCTGGTCGGGGTTGAACTTGTCGCCACCCTCGCCGCGGTTCGCGCCCGGAGGCGCCGGACGGCCTTCCAGCTTCTGCTGGACGACGCGGAACCCGTCGTTCGCGCGCGGCTCGAACATGATCGTCGCGGTGTGGCCGCGGATCACCTCGGGAAGCTGCACGTCGTTGCACATCGTCGCCGAGATGACGACCTGGCAGCCCTCGTCGTAATCGGCGACGACGGTGGCGACGTCGGGGACATTGCGGCCGTCATACTCGAGGTAAAGTCCGCCGGCGCCGACGACCCTGCGCGGGAGGCGAACGCCCATCGCCGTGATCAGGTGGGTGAGCTGGTGGACGAAGAGGTCGGTGTACATCCCGCCGCCGAAGTCCCAGTAGCACCGCCACTGGGCGTACTTGGCGCGGTCGAACGGCATCTCGGGGGCGAGGCCGAAGTCCGTCCCGAGGAACATCTTCCAGTCGACCGACCGCGGGGTCATGTCCTTCGAGAGCTTGTAATACCGCCACTGGCCGATGTTGCTGTTCCGGTAGTAGCTGGTCTGGCCCTGCATCACGTGGCCGATCTTGCCCTCCGTGATCATCTTGTGGGCCATTTTCCACCGGGGATCGGCCGTCGACTGCACGCCGACGGTGAAGACCTGCCTGGTCCGCGCCGACGTCTCGGCGACCTTGCGGGCCTCCTCGATCGTGTGGGTCATCGGCTTTTCGCAATAGACGTCCTTGCCCGCCTCCATGGCGTCAATGGACATCTTCGCGTGCCAGTGGTCGGGCGTCGCGATCAAAACCGCGTCGACGTCCTTGCAGTCGAGAAGCTTCCGATAGTCCTTGGTGATCCGGTCCTTGTCTTTCCCCTCGGCGTCAAGCTCGACCTTCTTCGCCGAGTAGTACAACCCCCGGCCGACATCCTCGTTGCCGTCCCAGACGTCGCAGATGCCGATGACGTCGACCGGCTTGCCCTCCCGCTTCTTCATGTTGCGGTGGAGAATCCGGAGGTGCTCCTGCGCCCGGCCGCCCGAGCCGAGCACCGCGACGTTGATCTTCTCGTTGGCCCCCTTGACGGCCCCGATCGCCGGGTGCGCGAAGGCTCCGACAGCCGCCGCTGTCCCCGCCGTGCCGAGGAATCCCCGACGGCTGACCTCGTGCTTGTTCGTCATCGCAATGAACTCCAGGTTCCCCGACCGGGCCCGGTCACCCGCGCCCGCCCATCCACGCCCCGGCGACACCCGCCGCGACGCCCGCCTCGCTCTCCCAGTCCTGACCACCCCACATCGCCGGCCCGATCGCGACGGAAGCGGTCTCCCGCGTCCCAGACTCAACGACCGGTCACTTGAAATCACGGTAACCCCGCGCTTCGCCGCGGTCAAGCGGCCCGACCCCCCGCCGGAAATTCATCGACTCATTCGACAAACTTCAAGAGACACACCTCGATTCCGCTTTGACAGGCGTCCGACCATCGGCCAGAATAAAAGGCATGTGGGGATGGCGGACGACCACGATCCGGACGGTCGACCCAACCCAGGACCAGGGAGGAGCCGAGACCCGATGACCGCGGGACGCACCGGGGACGATTCCCGACCCGATCGACGGGGTGATCCTCCCCTGCTCTTCGTCAAGGAGTCGCGGATCGCGGCGCCGCCCGAGCAGGTCTTCGCCTTTCACGAGAGTCCAGGCGCGCTCCAGCGGCTGACGCCGCCCTGGGAGAACGTCCGATTCCTCGAAGGTGGCGGTTCCCTCCAACCGGGAACCCGCGTGGCGATCTCTGTTCCGGTCGGACCGTTCCACGTCCGCTGGGTCGCCGAACATACCGAGTACCAGCCGGGCCGGATGTTCGCCGACCGGCAGGTCGAGGGCCCCTTCGCCTTCTGGTATCACCGCCACTATTGCCTCGACGACGGCCAGGGCGGCACCATCCTCCGCGACGAAATCGAGTATCGACCCCCGCTCGGAGCCATCGGCCGGCTCCTCGGCGCCCGACCGCTTCACTCCAAGCTCCAGCGAATGTTTGACTACCGGCATGAGATCACGCGCCGGATTGTCGAAACCGGCGACTTCGAACGCCAGCAGGGGCCGAACCCCGCCTAATCGACCCGCGTATTCCTCAAGAGAGAGAGCACGCGCGAATTCGCAAGTTTTTTCGACTGCGGGGATCGCTCCTGACGCGTTAAAATAGTAGGGAGACCGCACGGCCAAGCGGGAGGGTTCCCAACCTCCCAGCCGGGGAATGCCTCTCCCGTCATCCGAACCCGACGACACGCGAACCGATCTGTTCTGGTCCCGTGGCGAGATGAATCGCCGCCGCGACCACCGACGACCTTCGACGGCTGTTCCCGTCCCTCGAGGGACCGACCGATCGATCGATTCCCGTTCCGTCCCAGACGAGGCGACTGTCGAGAGCCCCCATGCCCAGGACCACCCAGTGCCCCAGTTGCGGCGTCGTGCTCAACATTCCCAAACAGGTGATGGCGGGCAAGCGGCTGCGCTGTCCAAAGTGTGCGTTCCGATTCCGCGTGACCGAGGCCGACGCCAGCTCTGCCTCGACACTCGCCGCCCCGTTCAACGCCGAGTCCGCCCAATCCTCGCATCAGATGCCCAGCCGGCCCACAACGCCCGACGACCTCCCGCTCCCCGTGGCCGAGGGAGACCTCCGCGAGGCCTTCGACCTCCCCCTGGCCGACGTTCGGAGTCTCGAACGCACCAGCGCCGCCGCCTCCTCCGCCCCGGCGCCCTCGGCGATGGGTGACGCCGCCGCCCTGTTCCAGGAGGAGCCCCGAACCCGACGACGTCCCTCCGCCGCCGAGGCCCGCTCCCACGCCCGACGCTGCTGCCGCTGCGGCGGCTTCGTCCCACAGGGAATGTCCATCTGCGCCGCCTGCGGGACCGACCAGGAGACCGGGATGCGGGTCGGCCTTGAGGACGACCTCGCGCCCCCACCTCCACCGCCGCCCTCGGGACCTCCCATGCACATCGCGGCCGTCGGCGGCCTGCTCGGTGTCGCCGCTCTGATCCTGCTGATCCTCTCGCTCATTCGCTCCGTCGGCGGCGGCGGCGAGGAGAGTCTCCTCACCTATGGATGGCTCTGCCTTGCCGTCGTCTCCGGATTCGCCCTGTTCTCCGTGGTTCAGTTCATCCGCCTGAAGTCGGCCAAGCTGCTGATGGTCGCCCTCACCCTGGGTGCCGTCATCAATGTCCTGGCCCTCGTCGTCCTGCCGCTCGCCGAGGCCACCTGGGAAGACACCGGCCAGGTCATCCAATCGGTCAACCAGCCCGACGACGATCCCGAGAGCCTCGGCGTTCAGTTCAACAAGCCCCTGGAAGACCGAATCGATACCCGACGAATCACGACCGGCGTGACCGTTTTGATCCTCTACGCGGGGCTCTCCATCTACCTGATGTCGCCCGCCGTCAAACGGCCGATGCACCGCTCGTCGGCCGCTTCCGAATCCTGGTGACGCCCGTTTCGCGTCCCGAATCCCCACGCGACCGACTCGGAAATCGTCCCCCCTCTTGACCGCGCCGGCCAGCGGCTTCTAGCATAAGTTTTTTGCCTGGCGGGGCCCGGCATCGCCTCGCCCCCCGCGGCGGGCCTCATCTCGTCATCTTACCTCCCGAGACTGATGACCGAACCCCAAGCGACTCAACCTGTTCCGGAAAACGACCCGGCCGCGGCGACGACGCTGAAGCCGGAAGACACCACCGCGACCGAGCCCGAGGCGCCCCCGGCGCCCGAGCCCGAGCCGTGGACCCCCGAACGCGCCACCGAGTGGAACGCGTATTACGACCGATACGTCATCGGCGCGGTTCTCCTGCTGGTGCTGGTCGTCTCCTGCAATTATGTGAGCGACCCGACAGTCTTTTTCCACCTTCGCGCCGGCCGGGTCATCGCCGAGAACAGCGGCCCGGTCACGACCGACCCATTCTCGTACACCGAGCCGGGCCAGACGTGGGTGGACGTCCCCTGGCTCTTCCAGTGGGCCCAGTCCTCGATTTACAACGCGATTTATGCCGCGGTTCCCGTCGACCCGACCGATCCCACCGCCAACCGCGACCGCGCCGATCGGATCGCGATCGGAGGGCTGGGGTTCCTCGACGCCCTGGTCCGGCTGGCGACGGCCTGGATTCTCCTGAAAATTCGGCACCGGGGGCCAGGCGCCTGGTGGTCGGCTCTCTGCGTCGCGATGGCGCTCGGGACGTTTTACGACCCCATCACCGGGATCGCGCCCGGCGGTCTGGCGACCGTCCCGGGGATCGGCTCGCAGGGAACGTCCGTCACTCCCGCCGCCTGGGGCCGGCTCTTTCTCGCGTTGGAGCTGCTGATCGTCTTCCGGTCCCTGGGCCAGGGACGATCGGCCTGGCTCTGGGGACTCGTCCCACTGTTTGTCCTCTGGGCCAACTGCGACCCCTCGTTCCTCACCGGGCTCATCATCCTGGCGGCGATCGCCATCGGCCACATTCTCGACGGCGGCACGCTCGACTGGTCGGAAGCCACGGACCCCGACGCCAAAAAGGCGTCCGAGCCGCCGCCAGGCGTCCCAACGATGCGCCCGATGATGGTGCTGGGCCTCTGCGCCCTGGCCTGCCTGGCGAATCCCTGGACCTTCCGCGTTTATGGCGTCGCGGCCGGTCCGTTCCTCCGCCTCTTCCGCTCGTCGGGCGAATTGCAGCTTGTGGAGACGCTCTCGTTCTTCAGCGGGACCATCAAGCAGCAACTGGAGAAGCTCGGCGGCGAAAGCGCCTCCATCTGGACGTTCGTCGTGGCGTTTTACCTGCTGGTGGTCGCCACGGGCCTCGGCTCGTTTTTGATCAACTCCGCGCGGTTTTCCTGGCGGCGGTTCCTGGCGTTCGCGGCCGTCTCGGCCCTCTGGGGCTGCATGATCCGCTACAGCGCTGAGTTCGCGATCGTGACGGCCGCGACCGCCGCCCTCAACGGCCAGGAGTGGTATCAGGCCCGGTTCGGCACGCGAGGCCGGCTGGGAACCGGCTGGGCCCTCTGGTCGACCGGCGGCCGGATCGTCACCCTGCTCCTGATCTTTGCGATGGTCGGCGTCGCCATCACCGGTCAGCGGGTCTACAAGGCTGGCGTCCATTTCGGCCTCGGATACAACGCCGACGAGTTCCCGGTCGAGGCCGCCGACTTCCTCGAACGACAGAACGAGATCACCGGAAACATTTTCAACACGTCGATGGACCAGGGCGACCTGCTCCTCTGGAAGGCGTATCCCAAGCGGAAGGTCTTCATCGATCACCGGACCGATTTCTTCCCGGCCAGTCTGCGCACCGAGTGGAACGAGATCCAGGGCGCCATTCGAGACGACAACGTCGAGGTCTGGCGGCCGTTCCTCGACCGGTACAAGATCAGCGCGATCATGATCGAGCCGACCCGGTCGCCGAGAACTTACGGCAACCTCTTCAGCAGCCCGAACTGGGTTCCGTTCTACGACGATGGCCGGATTGTGATGTTCGGCCGCCACGACGCGCCGAAGTCGGACCTGGCGGTCTTCGAGGCGAACCGGCTGGAGCCCTCGCGGATCTACCACGCGAGCCGGCAGCTTTCCTCGGCCGACGCCGCCCCGCCGACTCCCTCGAACTGGATGGACGACGTCTTCCAGAACCGGCTGCTCGACCGATCCTCGCCCCGAATCGCGGCGGCCCGCCGATGGCTGGTCGGCGGCCAGGTCACCAGCCCGGCCCCAGGCGCCGGTCAGCCCGCGTTCCGACCGATCCCCGAGCCGGCGCGCTGTCTTCTGGCGATCCAGGAGGCACGCATCGCCCTGGCCGGCAACCCCGACGATCCCAACGCCTACCGGATCCTCTCCGAGGCGTACCGGATGCTCACCCAGCAGGAGGGCGCCCTGATCGCCGGAATCGCGCTGACGCCCGAGAACGCTCAGCGGATCGCCACGCTCTCGATCTCGCCCGACCGGCTGGTCAACCGATTCCGGCAGCGAATCACGGCGCTGAATTACGCGATCCAGACCACCCCCACGCCCACCACGCCCGAGGGCCGGGACGAGCTGTTCGACCAGAACATGCAGCTTCACGAGCTGTACCTGGCCGCCGGATTCCGCGACCTGGCCCGCGATCGCCTCGGCATCGCGCTGGAGCTGAACCCGACCGAGGATCACGTCCCGAAGGAGGCCCGGCTGGCCCTCCAGAACCAGTTCAACCAGCTTGACGAGTACGTCAAGAAGGTGGAGCGGCAGATGGACGACTTCTCGCTGGAGCAGCAGCCGAGGGCCGACGCCCTGGCGAACTACGCCCGACAGCAAGGCGCGATTGGCCTGGCGATCAACAAGCTGGCCGACGCCGAAACCAGCGGCGACATGACCGCGCTGGTGAAGCCGCAGTTGGTCGACCTGTATTGCGACACCGGCCAGCCCGAGAAGGCGATGGACCTTTTCGTCGCCGGCGCGATCGGCGACCCGAACCTCGGCGCCGAGCCGGGGATGGCGATCTACCGGCAGGGGCTGGTGTATTACCTGCTGGGCAATTACCTGTCGACGGCCTCGCTCTGGGGCGACCGCGCGATCCGGCAGCTTCAGATGTCGCGAGCCGCGAGCGTGATCGGGGCCGGCCGAAGTCTCTACCGAGGCCAGGGTCTGGCCGCGGTCAACGGCTTCCTCTCGATTCCGGGCAACCTGGGGCTCCAGGCAAGCTGGGAATACGAGCTGGGCCTCTGCGAGCTGGAAGCCGGCCGCCCCGAGGAGGCCGCCCGCCACCTCGCCAACGCCCTCAACCTCGAACCCGACATGACCAACCGACCCATTGCCGCCTACTACCTCGAAAAACTCGGCAAGCCCGTGCCGGCGTCGAGGAAAAAGAAGTCGTAATTTGTGGTGATTGGTCCACTGGCCCCGGCGCTGGCTAGCTAGCTAGCTAGAGCGCTTAACGGTTGCATGGACGATGCCAGTGGGAGCGGACTCCTCATATCAACCCGACGCGCCAGCGAGGGTTCCGACACGAAGACCCTCGCTGACGCGTCGGTAGGAGAACGACCCTCGCTGACGCGTCGGTAGGAGAAAGACCCTCGCTGACGCGTCGGGTTGGTATGAGAAATCGGCCATCCAACCGTGACGCGCTCTAGCCCGGATTATTCAGCCCGGATCGAATAAGTAGACCTCGTTCGGCGTCTAAGCTCTTGTGCCATGAGAACTTACACGTTCGCGCCGAGGTCTCCCATGAGTTCACAGTCTGTCCCCGGAACGGCACTCGATTTCTT